>NZ_BAABIW010000027.1:0-42740 GCF_039542985.1 Terrabacter aeriphilus | reverse complement strand
ACGCCGCCAGCGTTCGTCCTGAGCCAGGATCAAACTCTCCGTTGATGTTCAAACACCAGAAACCCATCCACGCCCGAAGACACGAACCGGCCTGGCAAACTTTGAACCCGTGAAGGGCTCGAAAACCTGACTGAAGTCGAACAACCAGCTCTTAAAGAGATGATCATTCAGTTTCAACCAAAGGATAATTCGTCCAAGACACGACCCACCCACCCCGAACGGGGCAGAGAAGATGCGAGCCTCGGGACGAGGTAATTGGCATCGATTTTTGACACGCTGTTGAGTTCTCAAGAATCGGACGCACACCATCAACCAACTCTGCGAGCCGGCCTCCGGGGCAACCCTTCAAACTTACCCGCTAGTAGCTATCAGGACCAAATCCGGCGATCCGGCCTTCAGGCCGTCCCAGCAGGTCCTGCGCAGTCCCAGCGGTTTCTGCTCGAGCAACTCTACACGAGCTTTGGGGGTGCTCTGACCACTCCACGGAGACCCCCACGCCGCCCGTCACGAGAGGCGCAGGCGGTCGCCCTCCCAGGACACGGCATACGGGTCGGTGATCTCCCCGACGAAGGCGCCGTCGCGGTCGTGAACGAACGCGAGGAACTTCGTCTGCCCCGTCACCCGGTCATCGACGAACTTGCCGACGTAGAGCGACGGGTCGTCGACCACCTGGGCGCCCGCGACGTCGTAGGGCCCCAGCGGCGACTTGGCGTCAGCGATCCACACGCCTCCCACGACGCCACCGGCGCGGGCAGCCTCCGGCATGTCGCCCACCATGCAGTTGAAGAGCAGCACCTGCCGACCGTCGACGACGTGCGTCTGCAGCACCTCGAGCTGGCCGAAGCCGGCGCCGGGCTGCGTCAGAGGCTCACGCAGCTCCCATGTCTCGAGGTCGGCCGACCACGCGTGCCCCACCACCCCCCGGTCGACGACGTCACCGTGGTTGGCCCGGGCGGTGATGAGCATGTGCCACCCCTCGCCGTCCGGGTCCTCGAAGACCCACGGGTCGCGGAAGGCCTCGTCGTGCCAGTTGCCGTCCGCGAACGTCTCGTACCACCGCGCGTCGGCCTCGAGCACCGGGCCCGGCGCCTTGTCCCACACGTAGAGGTCGGTCGAGACGGCATACCCGATGGACTGCACGTTGGCGCCCACCTCGTTGAGGCGCGCCCCCGTGTAGAACATGAACCACCGCCCGTCCGGGTGCCGCACGACCGATCCCGTCCACGTGGCGAGCTCGTCGAACGCCGGCGCGTCCGAGCGCACGAGCGCGTCGGTGACCCGTTCCCATGTGACCAGGTCGGACGACACCGCGTGACCGACTGACGCACGGTAGTGACGGGCGTGCGGATCCTTGAGCGCGCGGGACGCGTAGAGGAAGAACAGGTGGTAGCGCTCCCCGTCGTCGACGGTCCAGAAGTCCCACACCCACGCCTCGGGCAGCTTGAACACGATTCAGCCTTTCACGCCACTGCTGGCGATGGAGTTGATGAACGACCGCTGGAAGGCGATGAACAGGACGAGCACGGGCGCCGTGATCATCGACGCGTACGCCATGATCTGCCCCCACGAGGTGTTGAGCTGCTTGAAGTAGTCGATGCCGACCATGACCGGCCGCAGCTCCTCGCTCTGCACCGACATCAGCGGCCAGAGGTACTGGTTCCACATCGGCAGGAACGTCAGGATCGCAACCGTCGCGACCGCCGGCCCCGACAGCGGCATGACGATGTTGCGGTAGATCCGCCACCAGCCCGCGCCGTCGACCTTCGCGGCCTCGTCGAGCTCCTTCGGGATCGAGTCGAAGTACTGGTAGAAGAGGAAGATCGAGAAGGCGTTCGCGATGAAGGGCACGATCTGCACCTGGTAGGTGTCGAGCCACCCCTCGCTGAAGCCGTCGGGCCCCAGGAACGGCAGCTTGTTCGACCACCACAGCAGCGGCAGCGCGAGCGTCTCGAACGGCACGATGAGCGTCGCGAGGATGATGCCGAGCACGGCGCCCGCGCCGCGGAACCCGATGCGCGACAAGGCGAAGGCGGCCATCGAGTTGACGACGATGCCGAGCACCACCGTGACGACAGTGATGACCACCGAGTTGATCATGAACTGCGCGAACGGAACCCGCCCGAAGACGCCCGAGTAGTTGTCCGTCGACAGGTCGCCCACCGGCAGGAACGCCTTGAGGCTGCCGAGGTCGCCGAAGATCTGCAGGTCGGGCTTGAAGCTGCTGACGAACATGAAGAGCAGCGGCAGGCCGAAGACGAGGCAGAGCACGACGCGCAGCACGATGCCGAGCAGGTGGCGTATGCCGTGTCGTCCCTCCCCGCCCCGGCGCGGCGCCGTCGTGGTGGCCTCGACGACGTGCGCGAGGTGGTCAGAGCCCAGGCCTGGCCCGACGCCGGGTGCGGTCGTGGTGCTCATCGGGCGTCCTTGTCTCGGGTCAGGTAGCGGTTGACGAGGGTGACGGCGAGCACGAGCACGAAGAAGACGAGCGAGATCGCCGAGGCGTAGCCGGTCTGCTGCTGCTGGAAGCCGGTGCGCACCGCCATGAGCACGACCGTCGACGTCGAGTCGAGCGGGCCGCCCTGGGTCATGATGTTGACCTGGGTGAAGAGCGCGAACGCCGAGATCGTGATGGTGATGAGGATGAAGGTCCGCGTCGCGCGCAGCCCGGGCCACGTGACGTAGCGGAACTTCTCCCAGGTGCCCGCGCCGTCGAGCTCGGCCGCCTCGTAGAGCTCGCCCGGGATCGTCTGCAGCCCGGAGAGCCAGATGACCATGTGGAAGCCCATGGCCTGCCACGCCGACATGAGGATGATCGCGAGCAGGGCCGTCTTCGGGTCGCCGAGCCAGTCGGGACCCTCGATGCCGAAGGTCGTGAGCACCTGGTTGATGAGGCCGTTCTTCTGGTACATGAACAGCCACAGCATCGACACGACGACCATCGAGGTGACGACGGGCAGGAAGTAGACGGTGCGGAAGAAGTTCGTGCCGCGCATCTTGACGTTGACGAGCAGGGCGAGGCCGAGCGCGCACGCCGACTGCACCGGCACGATGACCGCCGCGAAGATGATCGTGTTGCGCAGCGACGCCCAGAACGTGTCGTCCTCGAAGAGCCGCACGAAGTTGTCGACCCCGATGAACTCCGCCGGCCGCGGCGAGATGAGCCGCGCGTTGGTGAAGGCCAGGCCGAAGGTCAGCCCGATCGGGATGAGCAGGAAGGTGATTAGCAGGACCCCGGCCGGCGCCAGCATGAGCAGCGCCGTCGTGGTGGAGGAGCGGGAGCCCTTGACGGGCTCCCGCCTGCGCCCGGCGACGGCCGAGGCGTTCTCGGCCGCGGTGATGGTCGTCATCTCAGTCACTCACTGGAAGTAGCCGTTGGACTTCTGGTTGGCGTCGATGTTCTTGACGGCCTGGTCGAGCGCCGTCTTCGGGTCCGCGCCGTTGAGGATGTCCTGAGCCGTCTTCGTGAACTCCGTCGCGATGAAGGGGTAGCCAGGGGTGACGGGGCGCAGCACCGCGAACTTCTTCGCGTACTCGAGGAAGACCTGGTTCTCGCCGCCCTTCTCGTAGCCCTTGACCTGGGCGGCCGCGGCGTCGGTGGCGGGGATGTTGTTCGTGTCGCGGGCGACGCTCGCGACGTACTTGTCCTGCGCCGCGAACTTCATGTAGTCGAGCGCGCCGGCCGTGTCGGAGCAGTTCTGCGAGATGCCCCACTGCCACGAGCCGCCACCGATCTTCGGGCCGTTGCCGAGGTCCGGCGGCGGGAGGAAGAGGGTGTCCTTGCCGAAGGCCTTGCGGGTGTCGACCGCGGTCCACGTGCCGTTGTAGAGGATCGCGGACTTGCCGTTGATGAAGTCCTTCGCCGGGTCGGCGCCCGACTTGAGCGGCACGAGCCCGTCGGTGACGAGGCTGCGGAACCACGTCGCCCACTCGACGGCCTTGGGCCCGTTGAGCACGCCCTCGGCGCTCTTGTAGCCGTCGCGGTTGATGAGGTCACCACCGAAGCTCTGCAGCATCGGGCTGTACGCGTAGGGCCACCACTCGCCGGTGAAGCTCGTCGCGATGTCGAGCGGGTTCTGGAAGTCGCCCGAGGCCTTGATCTTCTTCAGGGCCGCGGTGAACTCGTCCTTCGTCCACGGCTTGTCGACCGACGGCACCCGGATGCCGTACTTGTCGAGGATCGTCTTGCGCGTGACCATGACGAGCGCGACGTCGTAGTAGCCGTAGGAATACGTCTTGCCGTCGACCTTGCCGAGCACGGTCGGCAGGTACTTCGAGAGCGTGTCGTCCATGCCGTCGAGCGGGGCGAGGTAGCCGGCCCACGCCCAGTTCGGCACGTTGGGGCCGTCGATGTCGAGGATGCAGGGCAGCTTCTTGCTCGCCGCGGCCGCGACGACCGACTGGTTGTACGAGTCCTGCGGGAAGGCCTGGATCTTGACCTTGTACTTGCTCTGGCTCGCGTTGTAGTCGTTGACGATCTGCGTGATGGCCCCGAGCTCGCCCTTGTTGCCGGCGTTGTGGGTCCACATGGTCAGCTCACCTCCGGCCGAGTCGGACGAGCTGCTGCCCCCCTTGGCGCACGCTGCCATCGAGAGCGGGAGCGCAGCCGCCAGCAGGCCGACGGCGAGACGCTTGGGGGTCGGGGTGAGCTTCATGGGTTCCTCCGTGGGAGTCAGGTCAGCTACGGTGCTAAAACCTTTCAGCACGAGAACGTAGCGGGTCGGGAGGCGACGCACAAGGGTTTGCTAAAACCTTTCCACCTGCGACGATGCGTCGGAGCCCCGCTACCGGTGGGTTAGGCTGACCGCGGGCGCGTCACGAACCGGACGCACCCGGCATACGGCCTCGGCGACCCACCGCGGCGACACGAGAGGGACGACGTGAACAAGCGACCGACGCTCGCCGACGTGGCCGAGCGCGCGGGCCTGTCGAAGACGGCCGTGAGCCTCGTGCTCAACGACCGCCCGGGCTCGCGGCTGTCGGCCGACGCCGTCGCGCGCATCCACGAGGCCGCGCGCGAGCTCGACTACCGCCCCAACGCCCAGGCGCGCTCGCTGCGGCTCGGCACCACGGGCACGGTCGGCTTCATCTCCGACGACGTCACCGTCACCCGGTTCGCCTCCGCGATGATCCGCGGACTGCTCGACGCCGCCGACGACAGCGACCGCGGCGTGCTCATCGCCGAGACGTTCAAGCACCCCAAGCAGCTGCGCAAGGCGATGGAGGCCATGGTCGACCGCCAGGTCGACGGGCTCATCTTCGGCGCCCTCTCCGCACGGCGGATCGACCTGCCGGCGTTGCCTGCCGGCATGCGCGCGGTCACCGTCAACTGCGTCAACCCCGACGTCCCGATCGCCGTCCTCCCCGACGAGGAGCAGGCCGGGTATGCCGTCACCCGGCGCCTGCTCGACGCCGGCCATCGCGACGGCATCGCCGTCATCGGCAATGCGCCTCTGGCGCGGGCTGATCCGCGCATCTCGGTGACGATCGGCCGTCGTTTCAACGGGATCCACCGTGCGCTCGACGAAGCAGGTGTGACACCAGTGGTCGTCGCGGACATCGAGTTCTGGGAGCCGTGGAACGGCTACGACGCGGTCAAGGGCGTGCTCGCGTCGGGGGCACCGGTCACCGCGCTGCTGTGCCTCAACGACCGCGTGGCCTTCGGGGCGCAGCAGGCCATGCACGAGAAGGGACTTCGCATCCCTGACGACCTGTCACTGGTGTCGTTCGACGACGACGAGCTCGCCAGCTACATGCGCCCCGGCATCACGACGGCCCGGTTGCCCTACCTCGAGATGGGTCGCCGCGCGATGGAGCTGCTGCTCGACCCGGCGGCCGAGAAACGTGAGCACCTGCTCGAGATGCCGGTGCAGGTGCGTGGCTCGATCCGGCCGGTGTCGGGCGGCTGATCGTCGCTGCTTCCTGGCCTGTGGATGAGCGCCGAGGACTGTCGGTGGTCGTCGGTAACGTGAGGTCATGGCAAGGGAAAGCGAGACGCTCGAGCTCCTGAGGAGCCGGCTGGCCGCCCTGGAGGCGGACCAGCACTCCCGGGCTGCCGACGCCCCGAGTCCCTTCTGGGAGGGCACCACCTCCGGTATGCCGGCGCCCTCCCCCGCAGCCACCGCCGACACCGCGACGGACACCGACGCGACCACGAACACCCACTCGGCCGCGCAGGGCAAGGCCGAGCCGAGGGCTCATCAGCGGGCCCGGCAGATCGCCCCCGAGATCCGACCCGTGCAGCGCGGCCACGGCCCGTTCTCCGACGTTCCGCTCGAACGGCTGCAGAACGTTGAGAGCCTCGAGGACCTCGGCGAGCCGGTGACGTCGAATCTGGGACAGGGGCGGGGTCAGGGGCTGGGACCGGGCGGGTTCGAGGCCATGGTCGACGACCCCGACTGGCTCCGCGCCATGGACGCCTACGCCGACCACCGCGCCGAGCAGATCGCCCGCGGCACCTACACGCCCACCTTCGAGCCCGACGTCGGCATCCAGACCGACGTCCTGCTCGGCGCACCCCTGACCCGCCACCACGCCCCCGACCTGACCCGGATGGCCGAATGGGTCACCCACCAACGCGCCAGCCACGAGGTCACCCTCCTCGGCATCCTCACCGAGCTCACCACCCGCGGCACGCAGCCGCCCGACGGCCTGTCCCGCATCGACTGGCTCCGCGCCCACGACGCCACCCTCACCGCCGGCCAGGCCCGCGCCTTCACCACCGTCGCCGCCGCCTTCGCCGACACCACCAACCACGCCGACACCACCAACCACGCCGACACCACCAACTCCACCGGCACAGCAGACGGCCGGTGGGCGCGGCTGCGCATGCTCGTCACCACCGGCCTCGTCACCGTCGCCAAGGCCGCCCAGATCATCGACTTCCACACCCGCACCGCCCCCGTCGCCGACCCCGACGACCTCACCACCGCCCTGGCCGACCTCACCGAGCACGCCACCCGACTACGCCCCGAAGAGCTCGCCCAGCTCGTGCGCCACCACACCGAGCAGATCCGCCCACCCCGCGACGAGGACGACGGCAGCCGCGACCGGGGCCGCCGCGACGCCCGCGGCCTGTGGTTCACCCAGCCCAACGCCACCGGGATGGTCGGCCTCAAGGGAACCCTCGACCCCGAAGGCGCCGCCATCATCAAGGCCGCGATCGACCCCCTGTCCGCGCCCGCGCCGGAGACCGACGACCAGGGCCACACCGTCCGCGCCGACGAGCGCACCCCGGCCCGCCGCCGCATGGACGGCCTGCTCGCCATCGTCCAGCGCGGCGTCGCCGCGGCCGACGGGGTGCCGGTCACCGACAAGGCCAAGGTCGTCGTGCTCCTCGACTACGAGACCCTCCTCGGCCAGCTCGCCGCCGGTGGCCGAACCGCCTCTGGCGCCGGGACCACCCTCACCGGTGACGTCCTCTCCCCGCGGACCGTGCGCCGGATGGCGTGCGACGCCGAGATCCTCCCGATGGTGCTCGGCGGCGACGGCGAGCTGCTCGACCTCGGCCGCAGCCGGCGCCTCTTCACCCGCGGACAGCGCCTCGCGCTCATCGCCCGCGACAGGGGCTGCAGCTTCCCGGGGTGCACCGTGCCCCCGACGTGGTGCGACGCCCACCACGTGCTGCCCTGGCAGCACGGCGGAGCGACCTGCGTGTCCAACGGGGCCCTACTCTGCCCGCGGCACCACACCACGGTCCACGACCGCGACCTCACCGCGACGGTCACCGCCCGCGGCGTCACCTGGCACACCTGAGGGCCACGCCCCGCACCCCGCCCAGCCCGGGCGGGGTCGCCGGCACGTCCGGGGTCGGTCAGCGCGGCAGCCACGTCTGGTCGCACGACGACCAGCCTGAGAGCCTGACCCAGGCAGGTCGGGTACCTCTGGAGCGCCCCCTGTCCCACCCTGTCCCACCCTGTCCCACCCTCTCCCCAGGAGCACCCATGCCGCTCGTTCGCATCGACGTCGTCGAGGGCCGGTCGGACGCCGACCTGCGCCGCCTCGCCGACACGGTCCAGGACGTGCTCGTCGAGCACTTCGCCGCCCCCGAACGGGACCGTTACCAGGTCATCCACGAGCACCGCCCCGGCCGGATCATCGCCCTCGACACCGGGCTCGGCTTCGACCGCACCGACGAGGTGGTCGTCATCCAGATCACCCAGCAGGGGCGCGACGAGGCGCAGAAGAAGGCCGTCTACGCCGCCCTCGCCGAGCAGCTCGAGGCTCGTTGCGGGCTGGCACCGACCGATCTGATCGTCTCCGTCGTCGAGAACACCCCGGCGGACTGGTCGTTCGGCCTCGGCCGCGCCCAGTTCCTCGAGGGCGACCTCTGACGGACGGCGCTGCTCGGCTCAGGACATCCGTCCGCCGGCGGGCCGGGTCGCGGGCGTCGCGGCCTCGTCGGGGTCCAGCGTCGCCGCGTCGGGCCGCGACAGCGTGATCATGGCGCGCTCGACGAGCTCGCGCTCCTCGATGCGGCGTCCGAGCTCGGCCAGCCGGACGGCCACCTGCGACTCGGAGTCGTCACCGGTCAGGTCGACGGCGGCCACGAGGAAGACTCGTCCCGGCCCGACGAACTCGAGGTGCAGGAAGGTCACCCGCTCGACGTCCTCGCTACCCGACAGGTCGTCGAAGGCGCGGCGCCACAGCTCGGGGCGCACCGCCTGGCCGACGAGGAAGTCGCGGTTGCGGCCGATGAGGAAGATCGCGACCACACCGAGCAGCAGGCCGACGAGGATCGAGCCGATGGCATCCCACATGGCGTTGCCGGTCACCTGGTGCAGCACGATGCCGAGGCCGGCGATGACGAGGCCGATCAGGGCCGCGGCGTCCTCGGCGAAGACCGCGCGCAGCGTCGGGTTCGAGGTGTCGGCGATGAACTTGAGCGGCCGCAGGCCACGGGCCTTCGCCTCCGAGCGGGCCTGGCGCGTCGCCTGCACGAACGAGACGCTCTCGAGCACGAACGCGATGGCGAGCACGGCATACGCCCACGTGTAGGACGTCTCCGGCTCCTCGTGCCCGAGCACCGAGACGCCGTGCCACACCGACACGACCGCGCCGGCGCCGAAGAGGCCGAAGGCCGCGAACATCGACCAGACGTACGCCTCCCGGCCGTAGCCGAAGGGGTGGGTGGCGTCGCGCGGCTTGCCGGCCCGCTTCTCGGCCGTGAGCAGGAAGATCTCGTTGCCCGCGTCGGCCCACGAGTGCGCGGCCTCGGCGACCATCGACGCCGACCCGGTGATCACCGCGACGACCGACTTCGCGATGGCGATGAGCGTGTTCGCCGCGAGCGCGATGAGGACGGTGAGCAGGCTCTCGCTCGACTGCCCCTGCTCCTTCGCGGGTGCGCCACCCTGTCCGGGGGCGCCAGCCGTGCCCGATGCCGTGTCAGCCATGCTCGCCAGTCTTCCGCTCGGGAGGTCGCCCGCTCAAGGGGACGTGCGAGGGGCACCGAACGGCATACCCGGTGGGGGCGTATGCCGTTCGGTGTGGTCGCGCCGCGACGCCCGGTCAGGCGGGGGTGTGGTGCACGACCTCGAAGCGGGTGCGCGCGTGGCCGGCATACCCCGGCCCGGTGGTCTCGTGATCGACGGTCACCTCGCCCGCGGCGCGGGCCACGGTGACGGTCGTCGTGAGCCGCTCGGGCGCTCCCTCGACCACGGTGAGGCCGTCGTCCTCGACGAGCCGCGACTCCCAGCGGCCGTCGACGACGGGCTCGAAGACGTGCAGCTCGACGGTCTCGGGGCGGTAGCCGTCGGTCGAGGCGGGCGCCTCGGTCCACATCGGGATCGCCGAGCCGGCGCGCGCGAAGAGCGGGATGCGCTCGAGTGGCGTGTCGACGGTGATCCGCTGGCCGCCGGGGTGCAGCTCGCCGGTGTGCCAGTCGTACCAGTCACCCTCGGGGAGGTAGACGCTGCGCGTGCTCTGGCCCTGCTCCGTGACGGGTGCGACCAGCAGGTCGCGGCCGAAGAGGTACTCGTCGTCGAGGTCCACGACGTTCGGGTCGCCCTGGAAGTCGAGCACGAGCGGGCGCTGCACGGGCTCGCCCGTCTCGGTGGCGCGGACGAAGGCGGAGTAGATGTAGGGCATCAGCCGGTAGCGCAACCGGACGGCCTCGCGGGTCAGGTCGTGGATCTCGGGACCGAACGACCACGGGTACTGGTCGATGTTGTCGATCTCGGAGTGGTTGCGGCAGAACGGCGTCAGCGTCCCCATCTGCATCCAGCGCAGGAACAGCTCGGGATTCGTGTCGCCCTGGAAGCCACCGATGTCCGCGCCGACGAAGGGCTGGCCCGACAGGCCGAAGCCGCACGCCATCGGCATGCTGACCCAGAGGTGGTCCCAGCGGGCCTGGTTGTCGCCCATCCAGTTCGCGGCGTAGCGCTGGATGCCCGCGAAGCCCGCACGCGACAGGACGAAGGTGCGCGCCTCGGGGCGGGCAGCCTTGAGGCCCTCGATCGTGCCCATCGCCATGAGCAGCGCGTACTGGTTGTGGAACCGCTCGTGCTTCGCACGGCCCCTGTCGAAGAGCATCGCCTCGGCGGGGATGTTGCCGGTGGCGGGCTCGTTCATGTCGTTCCAGATGCCGGCGAGACCCGACTCGACGTGCTTGGCGTTGAGCGCGCCCCACCACGAGCGCGCCTCGGGCGTCGCGAAGTCCGGGAAGGCCGTGTTGCCCGGCCACACCTGGCCGATGTAGGTGTCGCCGCCCTCGGTGCGGCAGAAGACGTCCTGCTCGAGGCCGTCGTCGTAGACCGCGTAGCCGGGGTCGTGCTTGACGCCCGGGTCGACGATCGAGATCGTGCGGTAGCCCTGGTTGGCGAGGCCCTTGAGCATGCCGGCCGGGTCGGGGAAGCGGTTCGAGTCCCAGGTGAAGACGCGGTAGCCGTCCATGTAGTCGATGTCGAGCCACATTCCGTCGCAGGGGAACTCGTCGTCGCGGTAGCGCTTGGCGTTGCGCTCGACGTCGGCCTGCGTGTACGCGTGCCAGCGGCACTGGTGGTAGCCGAGCGCCCACAGGGGCGGCAGCGTGGCCCGGCCGGTCAGCCACGTGTAGCGCTCGATGATGCCCGCCATCGACGGGCCGGCGAAGACGTACTCGGTCCACTGCCCGCCGTGGAAGGTGACGCGGTAGTCGTCGTCGTGGCTGAACTCGTACTCACCGCGGTAGCCGTTGTCGACGAACGAGCCGGCGGCCGCGCCGGTGGCGGCGTCGCGGAGGTGGAAGAACGGGATCGTGACGTAGTACGGGTCGAACTCGGTGCTCGTCATGTCGGCGCGCGGGTCGGCCGGGTCGAGCCCGGCGCGGAACTCGGCCGTCGCGTGCTCGTTGAGGACGTCGGTGTTCCACATCGTGAAGTCACGGCCGCGACGGTTGTGCCGGCCGCCCTTCTCGCCGAGGCCGTAGACCGCGTCGTCGCGCCCGATGCGGCGCCGGGTCGTCCACGCGTCGTTGAGGGTCGCGTAGGTCCAGTAGCGGCCCTCCGCGTCGGGTGCCGACTCGATGACGACCGAGCCGTCGGTGCGGTGCACGTCGACGCGGAACGGGTCGAGCCACAGCGTCACGACGAGCTCGTCGGTGCTCAGGCGCCACGCGGCGTTGGGACCCGAGTCACCCCCGACCGGCTGCGCCGACCACGCGACGTCGGCCTCGAACGGGTCGACGCACACGGCATACGTCGGCGTGTCGTCGAAGCGGCCGCCGCGGCTCAGCTGGAGCCGCACGACGTCGGGGCGCACGACGTCGACGCGCAGCTGCTCGCCGTGCAGGCGGGCGAGCAGCCCGTGGCCGGTCTCCTCGACGGAGTCGACGCGCTCGAATCGGATGAAGTGGTCGGTCCTCATGCGCCAACCCTGTCAAAGTCCGCGATCCGTGACGACAGCGCGTCCACGCGGTTGGATGAGGGCATGGACCAGCAGCCGGATGCCGTCACCACCGCGGACACCACAGCCGCGACGCCGTGCACGCACGTCGCGGGCGATGCATTGGAGCCGGCCGACCCGACGCCCGGCATGAGCCGGCAGGTCGCGCTGAGCACGGGGGCGATGTGGTCGGGCACGGTCGACACCGAGGCCGGCGCCGTCTCGGGCTGGCACCACCACGGCGACCACGACACGACGCTCTACGTCGTCTCGGGCCGGATGCGCCTCGAGTCGGGGCCGGGCGGGCGCCACGTCGTCGAGGCGGGGCCGGGCGACTTCCTCCGGGTGCCGGCCGGCGCGGTGCACCGCGAGTCCAACCCCGGTGGCGAGACCTCGCGCGCCGTCATCGTGCGCTGCGGGTCGGGCACGCCGACGGTCAACGTCGACGGCCCCGCCGCGGCTGCACCCGGCTCGCCCGCCGCGCCCGCCATGCCCGCGACGCCTGAGCTCGGAGACTGATGCGCGCGACGATCACCGCGACCGGGGACGCCTCGGCCGCGCTGGCGTGGCAGCGCTACGCGGACCTCCGGCTCTGGCGCACGTGGTCGCCGCAGATCCAGGGCGTCGAGGCCGCGCACGAGCACCTGCGGAGCGGACTCACCGGCATGGTCATCGGGCCGCTCGGGCTGCGGGTGCCGTTCGAGGTCGAGTCGGTCGACCCCGAGGCCATGACGTGGCGGTGGCGGGTGCGGCTCGGGCCGGTGCGCGCGGCCCTTGCCCACGCCGTGACCTCCACCGGCGGCGACGTCGCGGGGCCCGGCTGCACCACGACGCTCACGATCGAGGCGCCGGCCGCGGCCGTGCTCGCCTACCGTCCGGTCGCCGCCCTCGCGCTGCGCCGCCTCGTCCGCGCCTGAGTGGAGTCCTTCCGGCACCAGGCGCCGGAAGGACTCCGTCGTCCCGGCTCGCGGTCGGGGGACCACGGGCGGGCCCTCAGGGTCGGGTCCGGGGTGGCTGGGGGTCGACCCCGATGGGCCGGCCGCGCTGCGCGCGCCACGCTGGACGCATGACGACGAGCACGGCACCCGCCCCCACGGTCGCGACGACCGGCCCGACCGGCCCGACGGGCACGACCGGCACGACCGGCACGACCGGCACGACCGGCACGACCGGTGTCGCTGGCGTCAGCCGGCCGGTGCTCGCGGCAGGGGACCGCGCGCCGGTGCTCGCGCTGGCGGCGCCGCTCCTGCTCTTCACGCACGGCATCCTCCAGTGGGTCGACGACCTCGGCCTCCCCGCGGATGCGTTGCGCTCCGGCGACACGACAGGCGCGTGGGGTGTCGCTGCCCGAGCGGTGCTCGTCGCCGCGGTCGCGGCCTTCTGCTGGCTGGCGACGAGCCTCGGCGGTCGGCTGCAGCACCTCGACGTGGCGACGCCGGCCGGCGTGCTCGCGGCGTTCGGCGCCGGGGCCACCGGCGCCGTCTGGGTCGGCCACACCGTCGGGCTGCTCGCCGACGACCTCCCCACGGCCCTCACGGCCGGGGGACCGGTGCTCGTCGGCGTCGCCGTGGCGACCGTGCTCGGCGCGCTGGCCGTCGAGGGCCTAATGCCGGTCCGCTCCCTCGCGCTCGCCGGCGTGGCCGCGCTCGCGCTCGCGCTGCCCTGGGGGCTCGAGCCGCTCGGCGCGCTGCTGCTGCTCATCGCGTTCGCGCCGCTGCTCAACCAGCCGGAGCCTCACGCCCCGTGACACCTGGACCTGCCTCACCCGACGAACCCGTCGAACCCGTCGAACCGGTCGCCCGCACCGAGCGCAGCGTCCGCAGCAGCAGGCCGAGCGCCACGAGCTGGCTCACCGCGACGAGCACGACGAGCCACGTGATCGAGCGGTCGTAGAGCCACCCGGAGACGAGCCCGCCGACGATCGCGAACGCTCCCTGGATCCCGGCGAAGACGCCGTAGGCGCTCGCCCGCCTGGGCGCGTCGACGACCTCGGCGACGAGCGCCTTCACCGTCGAGTCCTGGATGCCGTAGGCCAGGCCCCACACGGCGACGCCGGCGAGCGCGACCCAGGCGGTGCGGGTCAGCGCGAGCACCGGAACGAGGGCGACGAGCACGGGCACGACGGTGAGCACGGCCGCGCCGCGGCGGTCGTAGACGAAGCCGACACCGAGGGCGGCGAGCGCCTCGACGGCCATGGCGCCGGAATACACGACGGGCACCGCGGCCACGGGCAGGAGGCCGGCGACGGTGAGGTGGTAGCCGAGGATGCCGAAGGTCACGAGGCCGCCGGTCATGAGACCGGCGGCGACGGCATACGCGAAGAAGGCGCGCGGCAGCTGCGACCCGACGGCGTCGGCGAACCAGCCACGCATGCCGTGGCGTGGGGCGCGGCCGTCGGCGCGCGGTGGGCGGGCCGGGCCTGCTGGGGTGGCGGTGGCGGGAGCGGGGTCGTAGACGGACGGGTCGGGCACGCGCGCCCGCAGGACGGCGAGGAGCACCATCGCGACCGCACCGGGCACGGCGAGGACGAGCAGGCCGGGCCAGATGGCGCCCGCGGCGGCGACGACCGCGGCCACGACGAGCGGCCCGGCGAAGGCGCCGAGCTGGTCGAGCGCCTTGTGCACGCCGAAACCGCGGCCGCGGCCGACCGAGGCCGCCACGTGCGCGAGCAGCGCCGACTTCGACGGGCTGCGGACCGCCTTGCCCGATCGCTCGAGCAGGATCAGCACGGCCGCGAGCGCGAGGCCCGCTCCGCCGACGAACGGCGTGACGGCGAGGAGCGGCACGCAGACCGCCGTGAGCCCGTAGCCGACGATCGTGAGGCCCCAGTAGCGACCGGTGCGGTCGGCGAGCGGCCCGAAGACGAGCCGGAGCACGAGCGCCATGGCCTCGCCGGCGCCGGTCACGAGCCCGACGACGAGGGCGGTGGCCCCGAGGGAGGCGAGGAGCGGGCCGTACATCGCACGGGCGCCCTCGTAGACCATGTCGGCGGCGAGGCTGACGAAGCCGAACCACCAGACGACACGCCACGCCGACCAGCGGCCGGCGGGAGGTCGCTGGGCGTCGGGCTCGGTCACGCGGCGAAAGGTAGCAACCCCGGCTGCGAGCGCGGCCTAGCCTGAGGGGGTGAGCAACCCGGAGCGTCACCCCACCGAGGTCGTCTGCAGCGAGAACCCGCCGCCCCCGCACGCCGTGGCGCCGCGGAGGTCCGACCAGCCGGCCGTCCTGCTGCCCTACCGCGAGGTGCCGCTCGGCGGTCCGCGGGCGATGCCGGTGCGTCGCAGCCTGCCGCAGCGCGAGCGCTCGCTCATCGGCGCGTGGTGCTTCGTCGACCACTACGGGCCCGACGACGTGTCACGGACGGGCGGCATGGTCGTGCCCGGCCACCCGCACACCGGCCTGCAGACGGTCTCGTGGCTCTTCTCGGGCGAGGTCGAGCACCGCGACACGACGGGGGTGCACGCGTTCGTGCGGCCCGGCGAGCTCAACATCATGACGGCGGGGTCCGGCATCGCCCACTCCGAGTACTCGACGCCCACCACGACCGTGCTGCACGGCGCGCAGCTCTGGGTCGCGCTGCCGGACGCGCACCGCGACACCAGCCCCGGGTTCGAGCACTACGCCCCGCCGGTGACGCGCTACGGCGGTGCGCGGGTGCTCGTCTTCCTCGGCACCCTCTTCGGCCAGACGTCGCCCGTGACGATGTTCAGCGACCTCGTCGGGGCCGAGGTGACGCTCGAGGCCGGCGCCTCGCTCGCCTTCGACGTCGACCCGGCCCACGAGCACGGACTGCTCTGCGACGCCGGCCGGCTCACCGTCGACGACGTGACGGCCGAGCCGGGCGAGATCGCGTTCGCGGCCACCGGGGCCGAGCAGCTGCGCGTGACGGCCGGGGCGGACGAGCCGGCGCGGTTCCTCGTGCTCGGCGGGGCGCCCTTCGGCGAGCAGATCGTCATGTGGTGGAACTTCATCGGCCGCAGCCACGACGAGGTGGTCGGGTTCCGAGAGGACTGGCAGCGCGAGCGCGAGCAGGCACAGCAGGGCGAGGCGCGGGCCGCCGTGTCGCGGTTCGGCGCCTTCCCCGAGGCCTGGGAGCACACCCTCCCGGCGCCCGGCCTGCCCAACCTCAGGCTCCGCTCCCGCGGCTGACCCGGGCCTCCCCCCACGCCGACCGGGGCGCGAGGACGGGCCGGGGTTGGCGCGGGGACCGGGCGGGACGAGGATGAGGGTCATGCGCGCGACGACGATCCATGCCCCCGGTGACATCCGCCTCTCCGAGGTGCCGGACCCCACGATCGAGGAGCCGACCGACGCGATCGTGCGCGTCGTGGCGGGCTGCATCTGCGGCTCCGACCTCTGGCCCTACCGCGGCGCGAACCCGATCGAGGCCGGCTCGACCATCGGCCACGAGGCGGTCGGCGTCGTCGAGGAGGTCGGCTCCGCGGTCACGAAGGTGCGGAAGGGCGACTTCGTCGTCATCCCGTTCGTCCACTGCGACAACACGTGCCCGCACTGCCTCGCCGGCATGACCTCGGTCTGCGACCACCAGGGCTGGACCGAGAGCGGCCAGGCCGAGCTCGTCCGCGTCAACCAGGCCGACGGCAGCCTCGTCGCCACCGACGGCATGCCCGACGACGCGCTCATCCCGTCGCTGCTCACCCTCGCCGACGTCATGGCCACCGGCTGGCACGCCGCCGTCTCGTCCCGCGTCGCCCCGGGCGGCACCGCCGTCGTCATCGGCGACGGGGCGGTCGGGCTGTGCGGCGTGCTCGCCGCGCGCGAGCTCGGCGCCGAGAAGATCGTCGCGATGTCGCGGCACGAGCCGCGCCAGGCGATCGCCCGGGCCTTCGGCGCCACGCACGTCGTCGCCGAGCGAGACGACGCCGGCGTCGAGGCGGTCATGGAGCTCACCGGCGGCGTCGGCGCGGACTCGGTGCTCGAGTGCGTCGGGACCGACCAGTCGATGAAGACCGCCTTCCGCATCGGCCGGCCCGGCTCGACCGTCGGCTTCGTCGGCGCACCCCACGGCGTCGAGCTGCCGGTGCGCCAGATGTTCGTGCGCAACGTCGGCCTCGCCGGAGGCATGGCCCCCGTGCGCACCTACCTGCCCGACCTGCTCGAGCGCGTCCTCGACGGCCGCATCGACCCGGGCCGGGTCTTCGACCTTACGCTCCCGCTCGACGAGGTGGCCGAGGGCTACCGCGCGATGGACGAGCGTCGGGCGATCAAGGTGCTCCTGCGCCCCTGACGCCCGCGCGCCGTCCGCAGCGTCCGGACGAGGCGCCTGTGAGACGGAGCGGCCGTTGCCGGGGGCGGTGCTGCCCGTGGCGGGGTACGGGGCGGGCATGACCCGAGCCCGCCCCGAGCCATCCGCCGAGCCGTCGGGAACGAATCCCCGGCGTGAGCGCTGAGACCGACGTGACGGCATACGACACCCCGACGCGCACGCACGCGCGACTCGTCGACACGACAACGCCCAGGCGACCGCGCGGCGTCGCGCTCGTGCTCCACGGTGGCGCGGCGCGCCAGCGGCCGACGCGCGTCAGCCCCACCCAGCTGTCCGTGCTGCGCATGGTGCCCGTGGCGGGTCGCCTCGCCGTCGCCGGCCGCGGCGAGCTCGCCGTGCAGCGGCTGCTCAACTCGAGCCGCGGCTGGGACGCGGAGCAGACGCCGGTCGACGACGTGCGCTGGGCGCTGCGCCAGGTGGCCGAGCGCTGGGGCGCCGACGTTCCCGTGTGCCTCGTCGGCCACTCGCTCGGCGGCCGGGCCGCGCTGCTGGCCGCAGGCGCCGACCAGGTCGTCAGCGCCGTCGCCCTCAACCCCTGGCTGCACCCCACCGAGGGGCGCATCGACCTCACCGGGCGCGACGTGCTCCTCGTGCACGGTGACGAGGACCGCGTGGCCCCGCGGGCGAACGCGGCCGCGGTGGCGCGTGACCTCGCGCGCACGGCCCGGGTCGGCTTCGTCACCGTCTCGGGCGCCAAGCACGCGATGCTCCGGCGCGGTCACGTCTTCGAGCGGCTGGCCGCTGACTTCGCGGTCTCGACCCTGCTCCACCGGCCCGCGACCGGCACCGTGGCGCGCGTCCTGGCCGGAGAGGGATGGCTCGACGCCTGAGCTGTTCCGTGTGCTCCCTGTTTTGCGTAGGTTTGTCACCAAGCTTCGAGATTGCACGTTTTTCTTTTGCTTGATCCCCGTGAGCGCCATACAGTCGAAGGACCCCATGAGACCGGTCCCGACGCAGAAGTGAGGACCTGGATTGGCACCGAGATTCGCGTCAGTCGATGACTACATCGCCTCCTACGACGAGGAGACGCGAACTCAGCTCGCCGGTGTGCGGGACGCCATCCGCGAGGTCGCACCCCAGGCCGGGGAGAAGATCAGCTACGGGATGGCCTCGTTCACCCTCGACGGCAAGCCCCTCATCTACTACGCGGGCTGGAAGAACCACGTCGGGCTCTACCCCGTGCCGACCGGTGACGAGGACTTCGAGGAGGCGATCGGGCCCTACCGCCGGTCCAAGGACACGGTGCGCTTCCCGATCAGCCGGCCGGTCCCGCTCGAGCTGATCGGCGAGATCACCGAGCTGTGCCTCGAGCGCCGACGGGCCAGGTCTGCCGCCGAGGCCGATGAGGCCGCCTCCTGAGGGCTCAGCCGTTCGACGAGCTCTCGGGCGTGCTCTCGATGACCGACAGCACGTTGCCCGCCGGGTCGGTGAACCAGGCGATGAGCGGTCCGCCTCCCCGGAAGACGCCCTGCGGATCGGTCTCCATCGGCGTGCCCTCGTAGCGTTCGAAGACGACGCCGCGCCGCGCCAGCTCCTCGACGGTCGAGGTGATGTCCTCGACGGGGAAGTTGAGGACGGTGAAGCTCGCCGGTGCGTGGTTCGGCTTCGGGTAGACGAGCACACGCCGCTCGCCGCCGTCGGCCGCGAGGTGCAGCGTCAGCATGCCGTTGGCCTCGCTGACCGACAGCCCGAGCGTGTCGGCATAGAAGGTGCGGGCCGCGTCGACGTCGTCGACGGAGAAACCGCTGAACGCGTGGGAGCTCTCGAGCACGGCGGTGCTCCTTGTCGTCGTCGTTGTCGTCGTTGCTGTTGCCGTCGTCGGAGGGGTGGTGCACGGGGGGCGCGGGCGGTCCGGCACCACTCCAGTGAAGCCCGCTCGGAGGCCGCCCGGGGTGCGATCGGGAAAGTTTTTCGCTTGAACCCCAATCCAACCTGCTGGTGGCGGCGAAGCACACCTCGGAGACGGTCGACGACGACCCCGTCTGAGCCCCACGATGGACGGCTCTTGTCTCCTCATCAAGGAGGAAGAACAGATGCGCACCACCACCACTCGGATCGCCGGCGCCACCCTCGCGGCCGGCGCCGCCATGGCCCTCAGCGTCGGGCCGGCCTTCGCGGCCGACGCCTGGGTCAGCGCCAACCTCAAGCCGGTCGCCGGCAGCGACGTCGCCGGGAGCGGCACCGCGATGGTCGAGGTCGACGGCAACCGGATCACCGTGACCATGGCCGCCAACGGCCTGCTGCCCGACAACCCGCACGCCGCCCACATCCACTTCGGGGCCGAGGCCCGCCACGAGTGCCCGGTCCTGTCCGACGACAAGAACGGCGACGGGCACCTCAACACCACCGAGGGCGGACCGGCCTACGGCGACATCGTCGTCTCGCTGACGAAGACCGGCGACACGAGCCCCAAGTCGGGTCTCGCGATCGACCGCTTCGACACCGCGCCCGGCGGCAAGCTGACCTACCAGCGCGGCAGCATCAAGGTCTCCGACGCGGTCGCGACGGCCATCTCGGCCGGCCAGTCCGTCGTCGTCATCCACGGTGTCGACCACAACCACGACGGCAAGTACTCCGGCGACACCAAGAGCGACCTCGACCCGAAGCTGCCCACCGAGGCCACCGACCCGGCCCTCTGCGGCGCCCTGCGCGTCGCCCCGGCCGGCGGCATGCACACCGGTGGCGGCCTGCCCACCGACACCCTGAAGAGCGGCGGCACGAACGACGCCCTCCTCCTCGTCGGTGGCGGCGCGCTCGTCGCGGCCCTCGGCTCCGGCGTCTTCGCGGCCCGTCGCGCGCGGTCGCGCGCCTGATCGGCCGGATCCACCATGCCTGAGCACACCGAGCCGACGCCCCGTCGCACCACCTCCCGTGGTGCGGCCGGGGTGGCGGCCGCCGCGACCGTGATCCTGCTCGTCGTCGGGGTCGTCGCTCTCGTGCTCGGGCTCCGCGGGACGTCCGGACCGCCGCAGCCCGCGGCGGCCGGCGTCCCGACGACGAGCACCATGACGAGCACGGCGCCCACCGCGACGCCGACCACTCCGACGACCAAGAGCACCGCGACGACCCCGAGCACGGCCCGCACGCCGGGCACGGGGACCTCCGGCCCGTCGGCGACCCCCGGTCAGGGCGGGACGCCGGCGGGCGGGACCGGCATCGGGCCCTTCCTCGAGGCGTCCGCCCTGACGTCGATCGAGATCCCGTCGATCGGCTTGCGCTCGAGCGACTTCGTGCCGCTCCACGTGCAGGGCGACGGAACCATCTCGGTGCCCGGAACCGCCCAGGAGGTCGGGCTCTACGACGACGGGCCGACCCCGGGCCAGCTCGGGCCGGCGGTCGTCGCGGCCCACGTCGACACCCCGTCGGGCGTGCCCGGCATCTTCGCCGAGCTCGGCAAGGTCAAGGCAGGCGACGTCGTGAAGGTGTCGCGCCAGGACGGCACGCACCTGACGTTCACGGTCGACCGGGTGGCCAGCTACCGCAAGTCGAGCTTCCCGACCGAGGCCGTCTACAGGGGCGACTTCACCCGCTCGGAGATCCGGCTCGTCACGTGCGGCGGCCCCACCGACGCGCGCAACGAGTACCGCGACAACGTCATCGTCTTCGGCCACCTCACGTCGGGCGCCTGACAAGCCCACCCCCGCGCCACGCCTCTGTGACGTGCGTCTCATTCCCGGGCGGTCCTGGCGAAGGTAAAGGGCTGGTCAAGTACCTCAAAGCCGACAATCGCGGCTGAGCACGGCGCGGCACCGTTACCTTGGCGTGACTTTTGCCAGTTGATTCGTCTACAGTTCCGGGAGTCCGGCCACCGGTCGGACTCTCGTGAGGCGGACCGCCTAGTCCTGTCACCGCCTTCCGGGAGAGCACAGACCTTGTGACAGGAGCGGAGGAACCACACGTTTCTCCGGGCGTCCGGCGCAACGACTTCGGACGCCCTTGGGGTGAAGTCCTTCCACCGGGCCGCGACTCGTTCGCTTCCCGGCCACGGACCGGGCACCTTTCCGCCCGAACCCGACAGCTAACTTCGTAGGCGCGGAGAGGTAGAACCCGTGAACCACGAGACCACCCGCGGGCGCCACCGTGCGCCGGGCCGTCACAACCCACTCAACGAACTCAAGCTCCTCGCCCGCGAGTCGGCCCAGCCGGCGATGAAGGGCGCGGCCGTCGTCGCCGCCACCGGTGGGCTCGTCGCCACCTTCGCGAACCCCGCGAGCGCCGACACCGTCTCGTCGGCGAACGGCGCCGTCGCCGCCGCCGGCGTCGAGGCAGCCCCGGCCGCGGTCGGCCCGGCCGCCGCAGCCGCCACGACCACCGCGCCGAGCGCCCTGTCGAAGATCGGCTTCGCGCCGGCCGTGCAGCAGGCGATCGCCAAGCGCACGCCCACCAAGGTGCGCGTCATCGAGGACGTCCAGGTCAAGGAGCAGCGCGCGGCCGCCAAGGCCGCGAAGGCTGCGAAGAAGGCCGCGCAGAAGGCCGCGGCCGAGCGCGAGGCCTCGCAGCGCGCCTCGCGCGACCTGACGCGTCGCAGCCTGACGAAGAGCACGTCGTCGTCGAAGTCGAGCAGCAACGACTACACGCCGAGCGCCTCCTCGGGCTCGCACTCCTCGCGCAACTGGGCCACCCGTGGCCAGTGCACGTGGGGCGCCCTCAACAAGTGGTACCAGTCCGAGGGCTACTACCCCGGCGGCTGGGCCGGGAACGCCATGGCCTGGGCCTCGGGCGCCGCGAGCGCCGGCTACACCGTGAGCGGCACGCCGCGCGCGCGCTCCATCCTCGTCATGCAGCCCGGCGTCCACGGCTCCTCGAGCGTCGGCCACGTCGGCTGGGTGACGGCCGTCAACGGCAACGAGGTGACCATCGTCGAGATGAACGCCCTCGCCGGTGCGTACAACTACAACACCCGCACGCTGACCGACCAGGGCGGCATGCGCTACATCTACGCGCCGTGACCCACGGGGGTCTGACGCGGTCCCACGCGTTCTGACCCGGTCTCACGCGTTCCGCGAAGGGGAGGATGCCACTGGCGTCCTCCCCTTCGTCGCGCCCGGACGCACCCGGCACACGGCGGCGTGGTGCTCGCCACACGGGCGCCGAGGAATGCGGGGCGACGGCCCGGACTTGTCTTTCGGGTAGGTGGTTGAAGGCTCTACCAGTCCGGTGGGCCTCATCACGTGAGTGACCACCCGTTCGACCGTCGTCCGCGACAGTGAGGAGCAGGCCTGTGTCCACGGCCTTCGAGAGCATCCGCATCGGCCGCTGGGACCTCCCCCAGCGTTTCGTCATGGCACCGCTGACGCGCAACCGCGCCGGCGAGGGCCAGGCGCCCACCGAGCTCAACGCCGAGTACTACGGCCAGCGCGCCAGCGCGGGCCTCATCATCACCGAGGGCACCCAGCCCAGCGCCGTCGGCCAGGGCTACCTCGACACCCCCGGCATGCACTCCGACGAGCAGGTCGCCGGCTGGCGCCTCGTCGCCGACGCCGTGCACGCGGGCGGCGGCCACGTCGTCGTCCAGCTCATGCACGCCGGCCGCATCGCGCACCCCGACAACAAGGGCGGGCTCGAGAGCGTCGCACCGAGCGCCATCGCCGCGCCCGGCGAGATCGTGACCGCGAACGGCCAGCAGCCGTATGTCGTCCCGCGCGCCCTCGAGACCGAGGAGATCCCCGGGCTCGTGGCGGAGTTCGTCCACGCCGCCCGCCAGGCGGTCGCCGCCGGGCTCGACGGCGTCGAGGTGCACGCGGCCAACGGCTACCTGCCGCACCAGTTCCTCGCGCCGAGCAGCAACCAGCGCACCGACGCCTACGGCGGCTCGCCCGAGAACCGCGCCCGCCTGACGATCGAGATCACGAAGGCCGTGGCCGAGGCCATCGGCGCCGACCGCGTCGGCATCCGCGTCTCGCCCGCGCACAACATCCAGGGCGTGCTCGAGCAGGACGAGGCCGACACGGCCGCGACGTACGAGGCGCTCGTCGAGGGCATCGCCCCGCTGGGCCTGGCCTACCTCAGCATCCTCGGCGACCCGGAGGCCGACGTCGTGCGCGACCTGCGCAAGCGCTTCGGCGGCCCGGTCATCCTCAACAGCGGCTTCGGCTCGGTGACCCAGCTCGCCGACGTCGAGGACATCCTCGAGCGCGACCTCGGCGACCTCGTCGCCGTGGGGCGCGAGTTCCTCGCCAACCCCGACCTCGTGCGGCGCTGGCGCGAGGGCGCCCCGCTCAACGAGCCGAACGCCGACACCTTCTACGGCGGCGGCGCCGAGGGCTACACGGACTACCCGACCCTGCCCTGACCGCAGGGGGCAGACGCCCCCTCGCGACTCACGACGGTGCCCACTCGACCTCCCGGTCGGGTGGGCACCGTCGCGCCTCGGGCGCGCCGTCAGGCGGGGCCGGGCGGGTCCTGGCCGTCCGGCGGGTCGGGCGAGGCGAGAGGATCGCCGAGGGCGCGCTGCACCCACGTGACGTCGCGCCAGGCGCCGAGCTTCCAGCCGATGGCGCGGTAGGTGCCGACGGGCTCGAACCCCAGCGCCGCGTGCAGCCGCGCGCTCGCCTCGTTGGGCTGGGTCATCCCGGCCGCGGCCGTGCGGTAGCCCCGGGCAGCCAGCCGCTCGAGCAGCGCCTCGTAGAGCCTGCGCCCGCCCCCGAGCCCGCGACGGTGCCCGGCGAGGTAGACCGACACCTCGCACGACCACCGGTAGGCCGCGCGCGCCTTGAACGGGCCGGCATACGCGTAGCCGACGACCACGCCGTCCTCCTCGAGCACGAGGTAGGCGTGCCGTTCCTGCGCCGCGGCGATGCGCCGGGCCACCTCGGTGGCGTCCGGCGGCTCCGTCTCGAAGGTGACCGTCGTGCCGGTGACGTAGGGCGCGTAGATGGCCGCGCACGCGGCCGCGTCGTCGGCCGTGGCGTCACGCACGAGCCAGCGGGTCGGCAGGGGCACCTCGGCCGCGCCGGGCAGGTCGGGGAGGACGGGTCGGTCAGGCATGGCGCCGATGCTAGGGGCTTTGGCGACCGGGCCCGACGGCCGGGAAACGCCCACGCGAGCGGTCGTCCTCCAGCAGACTGACGCCATGCTCACGGCCATCCGGGCCCGCGTGCTGCCCGAGCGGCAGCGCCGCACCTTCGAGGAGCTGACCGCCGACCTCGACCTCAACGAGGGCGACACGCTCTCGAAGCGATCGGCCTTCTGGACCATGCTCGTGCTCGCCGCGTGCATCGCGAGCGCCGGGCTCATCGCCGACTCCACCGCGACCGTCATCGGCGCCATGATCATCGCGCCGCTGTCGACGCCGATCATGGGCACCGCCCTCGCCCTCGTGAAGCGCGAGCGCACGGGCGGCGTGAAGTTCGTCGTGCTCGGCGGGCTCGTCGTGATCGGGCTCGGCGCGCTCTTCTCCCTGCTCCTGCCGAGCCCCTACGACCTGCTGTCGAACTCGCAGGTGGCCGCCCGCACGAGCCCGCGCCTCGTCGACCTCCTCGGCGCGCTCGCGACGGGGTTCGCCGGGGCCATCGCGCTCGCCCGGCGTGACGTGGCTGCGATCCTGCCCGGCGTGGCCATCTCGATCTCGCTCGTGCCGCCGCTCTGCGTCGTCGGCATCTGCCTCGCCGAGGGCAGCCCCAGCCTCGCCTTCGGCGCGCTCGTGCTCTTCCTCTCCAACTTCCTCGCGCTCGTCTTCGCCGGGAGCCTCGTCTTCACGACCCTCGGCTACACGAGCGCCGTCCGGGAGCAGGGCGGTCGGGCGCGCCACCGGGTGCGGGTCACCTTCGCCCTGCTCGTGCTCCTCGTCCTCGTGCCGATCGTGCTCAACAGCCTCATCGCCCTCGCCGTGGCGAAGCTGACCGACGTCGGCCGCGCGTCGGCGGGCAGCTGGCTCGCGTCGACGCCGGGCGCGGAGGTCGTCGACGTCACCAACCAGGGCTTCAGCCTCGTCATCGAGGTCAGGGCACCGACCGACCTGCCGCCGACCGCCACGCTGATGCGCGACCTCAGCACGCAGCTGCCGACGGGTATCCCGGTCGTGCTCGAGCGCTCCGTCGGGGAGAGCCTCGACCTCGGCTCGACGACCTGACACCACCTGAGCCCAGTGGCCCGCGCCACGGTCAGTCGTCCGCGTGCTCGGCGTCGTCCGCGTGCTCGGCGTCGTCGCGCGCGCGCCGCGCTCCCCGACCCGGCCCGGCCGCGAACCGCGACACGATGAGGGCGACGAAGGTGACGAGGAAGACCTGGCCCACGACGGCCTCGCTCGTGGCCGCGAGCCGGGCGAGGTCGGTGGCCGGGACGAGGTCGCCGTAGCCGACCGTCGAGATCGTCGTCAGGCTGAAGTACGTGTACGCGGTGGTCGAGACCTGCGCGCCGAAGAAGTGCGTCGCCGTCAACCCGTCGACGGTCTGGAAGAGCGTGGCGTAGGCGACGGCGATCTGCAGGTAGGCCGCGACCGCGCCGAGCACCGTCTGGACCCGCACGACCGGGTGCTCGAGCAGGCGGCGGCCGATGATGACGGGCAGCGCGACGGCCGCGCCGAGCCAGACGCCCTCGGGCTGCAGGTCGTCCGGCGACACGGGCCGGCCGCCCGACGACAGGAGGAGCACGACGTTGCTGACCACGGTGAGGGCGACGAGCACGTCGAGCGCGCGGCGGACCCGGCGTCGGGCTCCCGAGGCACGGGTCGCGACGACGAGCGCGAGGCCGGTCGTCGCGTGCGTGACGAACGAGCCCCACACCGACCCGCGCGTGTCGAGCAGCGCCTGGCTGACGATGACGGCGAGGACGAGCAGCAGCACGAGGTCGAACCGGTCGAGCAGCCGGTTGTCCGCGACCGCGCCCGGCCGACGTGGAGCCGGTGCCGTCATCCGTCCCGCCTCCTCCCCGTCGCCCGCGGTGCCCCCGAGGCCGAGGATAGGACCACCACCCGGCCGCGGCACCGGAACGGGCCCGGCCACCCGGCATACGACAGCATGGTCGTATGCCGTCACGTGCCGTGCTCGTGCTGACCGGACCACCCGCCGTGGGCAAGTCCACGACGGCGCACGCCCTCGCCGCCGCCCGCGAGCGGTGCGCGGTCGTCGACGTCGACGACGTGCGCCAGCTCGTCGTGTCGGGCGGCGCGGCGCCGTGGGACGGCGCGGAGGGGCTGCGCCAGCAGCGGCTCGGCGTCGTCAACGCCTGCGCACTGGCGAGCACGTTCGCGGCGGCCGACATCGACGTCGTCGTCGCGGACGTCCTGACGCCCGCGACGGTCGGGACCTACCGCGCCCTGCTCGAAGACGTCGTCGTGGTCCACCTCACCGTGACGCTCGAGGAGGCGTGGCGTCGGGCGGCGACCCGCACGGTCTGGCTCACCGACGACGAGTTCGTCGCCCTCCACCGCGCCGACGCGGCCACCGGCCTCGGTGCCGACCACGCCCTCGACGTCACCGGCCTCGCCCTCACCGAGCAGGTGGCAGCCGTCGACGCGCTGTGGGCCGAGCCTCGTCGGCACGCCCCGCCGCGCAGTGGGACAATGGAGCCGGACGAGCGCTGACCCGGCACCGAACCGGCACCGAGCCGGCACTGAACCGGCGCTCAGACGGCTGAGACGACCGGGACGACTGGGACGACGCGCAGGAGGTGGCCCGTGGACGACCGACGAGACCGCCTCCACGCCCTGACGACGGAGGCCGCGCGCGTGCGGGTCGTCGTTGCGACGCTCCTGACCTCGCTCGTCGCCACGCTCGTCGTGCTGCTCGCGACGACCGGCGACGCGAGCCCCCTCCACGTGCTCGTCACGGCGGGCGCCGTCGGCCTGCTCGCGATCGCGCTCACCGCCCGGCAGGCCCGGCCCGTGGGGCCGGTGCCGGTGCGGGCGCGGCCCTCGGGTGTGGCCGGCGCGGTGCCGGCGTCGACCGCCTACTGGTGCGCGGTCGACGCGCCCCGCTGTCCTCGGCGACCCCGGGCACCGGGCCGGCGCTGACCCGTCCGTCGCGAGAGCGGCGCGCGGGCCCGTGCCCACCCAGTCACCCGGCCGCGTCACCCGACGCCGGCCCGAGCCGAGGAGCTCACCCGTGCCCGACGTCCTGTCCACCCTCCTGACCCCCCTCACCCATGCCGTCGCGGCCGTGCTCGCGGCCGCCCACCACCTCGCCACCGCCCTCGGGCTCGGCCCCAGCTCGGCAGGTGGCTGGCTGCTCGCCGTCGCGCTGCTCGTCGTCGCCGTGCGCACCGTGCTGCTGCCGGTGACGGTCCACGGCGTGCGGTCCGCGCACGCCCGCGCGCACGCCGCGCCTCAGCTGCGCGAGCTGCGACGCAGGTATGCCGGCAGCCGTGACCTCGAGCAGCTGACGGCGATGCGCGCCGAGCAGCGTCGCATCCACGCCGAGCACGGCGTCTCGGCGTGGGGGCTCGCCCCGGTGCTGCTGCAGCTGCCGCTGTTCTACGCGCTCTACCGCGTCGTGTCGGACCTCGCGGCCGGTCACTCGGTCGGCGCGCTCGACGCCGGCCTCGTCGCCTCCGCGTCGGCCGCCTCGGTGGCGGGCCTGCACCTGACGGGCCACCTCGGCACGACCTTCGGCGCGAGCGTGCCGGGCGGCCTGTTGCTCGCGGCCGTGGCGCTCGGGGCGGCCCTGCTCAGCCTGCTGACCCAGCGGTGGTTCGTGCTGCCGATGACCGACCCGACCGACCTGCCCGAGGCGATGGCGACGGTCCAGCGGCTCATGCCCTGGGTCGGCGGCCTCGGGGTGCTCGCCGCCGCCGCGTTCGTGCCGGCCGGGCTCGTCGTCTACTGGTTCGTCAACAACGCCTGGACCTTCGCGCAGCAGGGCCTCGTGTGGCGCTTCGCGCCGACGCCCGGCTCGCCCGCCGCCCTCCGGCGCGCGACCACGACCTAGACCACGACCACGACCACGACCTCGGCCTCGGCCTCGGCCTCACGTCTCACTGCCGGTCTGGGGCGGGCACGACGACGGTGCCGCAGGCGTCACAACGCAGCGCGCGGGCGCTGTGGTTGAAGATGCCGCGCGTGATGAGCGTGCCGGTGAGGTCGCCGAGCAGGCCCGGGCCCGACGACTTGAACTTGACCCCCGGCGAACGGCCGACGATGTCGCCGGGGGTCATCGTCGGGGCGGCGCAGATGGGGCACGGGAGGTCGACGTCCATGCCGCTCGGACTCCACACCGGGCGGCTGCGTTCCACGGCGCACGATGGGCGGTGCACGATGAAGCCATGACCGCCGAGCCCCCGACCCGCAGGCCCAACATCGTCTTCCTGCTGAGCGACGACCACGCGGCGCACGCCATCGGCACCTACGGCTCGGTGGTCAACCGCACCCCGCACATCGACGCGGTCGCCGCCGCGGGCGCCCGGCTCGACAACCTCTTCGCGACGAACTCGCTCTGCGCGCCGAGCCGGGCCTCGATCCTCACCGGCACCTACAGCCACGTCAACGGCGTGACGACGCTCGACACCTTCATCGACGCCTCGCAGCCGACCTTCGTCACGGCGCTGCGCGAGGCGGGCTACCGCACGGCCTTCGTCGGCAAGTGGCACATGGGTGAGGGGTCGAGCGAGGGCGTCGGTCACGACCCGCAGGGCTTCGACCACTGGGAGGCGCTCATCGACCAGGGCGAGTACCACGACCCACGCTTCCGCTCCCCGGACGGCGTCCGCGTCGAGCCGGGCTACGCCACCGAGCTCATCACCGACCTCGCCATCCGCTGGGTCGAGTCGCAGGGCGGCTCCGGCAGCGACGCCCCGTGGTGCGTGCTCGTCTGGCACAAGGCGCCGCACCGCCCGTGGGAGCCCGATGCCGCCCACGCGGGGCTGTATGCCGAGGGCGGGCCCCTCGGCGGCACGCCGATCCCGGTGCCCCCGACCTTCACCGACGACCTCGCCGGACGGTCCGACACCGCCCGGCGCGCCGCCATGCGCGTGGCCGACCACCTCACGGCGGAGGACCTCAAGCAGCCCGTGCCGGAGGGCCTCTCGGCGCAGGAGGAGGCGCTGTGGAAGTACCAGCGCTACATGGAGGACTACCTCGCGTGCGTGGCCTCGGTCGACGACAACGTCGGTCGGCTCACCGGTTGGCTCCGGGATCGCGGCGAGCTCGACGACACGATCGTCGTCTACGCCTCCGACCAGGGCTTCTTCCTCGGCGACCACGGCTGGTTCGACAAGCGCTTCATGTACGAGGAGTCGATCCGGATGCCCTTCGTGCTCTCCTACCCCCGCGCGGTGGAGCCGGGCCGGGCGCTCGACCGGATCGTCACCAACGTCGACATCGCACCGACCCTGCTCGAGGCCGCGGGAGTGCCGGTGCCCGCACGGATGCAGGGCCGGTCGTTCTGGGCCGACCTCACCGATCCCGTCGTCTCACAGGCCGACAGGGACCGCGACGACGAGGGCTTCTACTACCGCTACTGGATGCACGACGACCGCAGCCACCAGGTCGGCGCGCACTACGGCTACCGCACCCACCGCCACACGCTCATCTACTTCTACAACGACGGGCTCGGCCTGCCGGGCTGCTCGGACCGCCGCTTCGACCCCGAGTGGGAGCTCTACGACCTCGAGGCCGACCCCGACGAGCTGCACAACGTCGCCGACGACCCGGCCCACGCGCAGGTGCGGGCCGAGCTCGAGGCACGCCTGTGGCTGGCCCAGGCGGAGCTCGGCGACGAGCCCCACCCGGACCAGCCGGTCCCGCGCCTGCTCTCAGACCGGCGCTGAGGGCACGAACCACACCGCTGCCTCCGGGGCCAGCGTCGGCCCCAGGTCACCGGTGCTCGACAGCAGCGGCCGACCGGGCACGTCGACCTCGCGCGCCGAGAAGTTGACGAGGCACTCCCAGCCGTCTCTACGGGCGAAGCGCAGGACCTCGGGGTCACCGCTCTCGACCCAGGCGAAGTCGTCGTCGGTCGCCAGCGTGCGCCGCAGTGCAAGCGCCGAGCGGTACAGCTCGAGGGAGCTGCCGCGGTCGCCCGACTGCGCCGACACGGCATACGCCCCGAACCAGTCGGGCTGGGGCAGCCACGAGCCGTCGGCACCGAAGCCGAACGACGGCCCCCCGCTCGTCCACGGGAGGGGGACGCGGCAGCCGTCACGCCCCTTGAGCTCACCTCCGGTGCGCTCGAAGACCGGGTCCCGCAGGCTCTCGGCCGGCAGGTCGGCGACCTCGAGCAGGCCGAGCTCCTCGCCCTGGTAGAGGTAGGCCGAGCCCGGCAGCGCCAGCATCATCAGCGTCGCCGCGCGGGCGCGCCGCCGGGCCGTGGCCTCGTCCAGCTCGACGCCCCGACCGTCGCCGGCCAGCCAGGCGTAGAGATCGGTGTCGAGCGGCAGGGCGTAGCGCGTGGCGTGCCGGGGCACGTCGTGGCTCGAGAGCACCCACGTCATCGCCCCACCGATCTGCGAGTGCTCCCTGATCGATCGGGTGATGACGGAGCGGAACTGCTCCGGGTGCCACTGCGCCTTGAGGAGCGAGAAGTCGAAGACCTGCCCGAGCTCGTCGGGCCGCGCGTAGAGGTAGGTGCGGCTCGACGTCGGGGTCCACGTCTCCGCGACGGCCATCCGCGGCGGGTCGTACTCGTCGAAGACCTTCCTCCACGAGCGGTAGATCTCGTGCACCTCCTCGCGGTCGTAGAGCGGGTCGGTGCCGTCGAGCGGCAGCACGGCGTCGAGGTTGGGCTGGCTGCGCAGCGGGTGGGAGAGGTCCTTGGCGAGCGAGTGCGCGACGTCGATGCGGAACCCGTCGACGCCCCGGTCGGCCCAGAAGCGCAGCGTGTCCTCGAAGTAGGCGCGCACCTCCGGGTGGTCCCAGTTGAGGTCGGGCTGCTCGCGGGCGAAGAGGTGGCAGTACCACTCCCCGTCCCCGGCGCGCTGCCACGCCGAGCCACCGAAGTGCGAGCGCCAGTCGGCCGGCGGCTCGCTCCCGTCCGGTCCGGTGCCGTCGCGGAAGATGTAGCGCTCGCGCGCGGGGGAGCCCGGGCCGGCCTCGAGCGCCTCGACGAACCACGGGTGCTGGTCGGAGGTGTGGTTCGGGACGATGTCGACGACGATCCGGATGCCGAGGCGGTGCGCGTCGGCGACCACGTGGTCGAAGTCCTCGAGGGTCCCGAGCCGCGGGTCCACGTCGCGGTGGTCGGTGATGTCGTAGCCGCCGTCGGCGAGCGGCGACGGGTAGAAGGGGCTGAGCCAGATCGCGTCGACGCCCAGGGCCGCGAGGTAGGGCAGCCGGCTGCGGATGCCGGGAAGGTCACCGATGCCGTCGCCGTCGCCGTCGGCAAAGCTGCGCGGGTAGATCTGGTAGATCACCGCGCGGCGCCACCAGTCCCGGTCGGGGGTCACCGGCGTCGCGGACGCGAAGGACGTCGACATGTCGGTCAGGCTCTCTGTGACGAAGGGGGACGGCATCCGTGCTCAGCCCTTGACCGCGCCGGCGAGCATCGCCTGGATGAAGTACTTCTGGAAGACGAGGAAGACGAGGATCGTCGGCGCCATGATGAGCAGCGCGCCCGCGTTGAGCAGCACGACGTCGGTCGAGTGGGCACCGACGAAGCCCTGCAGCGCGCCGGCCATGGTGCGCTTGTCCGGGTCGTCGATGAGCACGATGGCGAGCAGGAACTGGTTCCACGTGCTGAGGAACATCAGCACCCCGAGCGAGGCCAGCGCCGGCACCGCGAGCGGCAGCTGGATGTGCCGGAACGCCTTCCACGGACCCGCCCCGTCGATCGAGCTCGACTCGGAGATCTCGGCCGGCACCGACTGGAAGTGCGTGCGCATCCAGAAGACGGCGAAGGGCATGTTGAGGCCGATGAGCGGCAGGATGAGGCCGATCTGGGTGTTGAGCAGGCCGAGCTGCTGCATCTGGTAGTAGAGCGGCACGACGACGATCTCGTAGGGCAGCGTCAGCCCGAGGAGCAGCAGCAGGAAGAAGACGTTGCCGAAGGGGATCCGCAGCTGCGCGATGGCGTAGGCGGCCATCGACGAGATGAGCATCGCGATCGGCACGACACCGAGCACGAGCACGGCGCTCGACTGCACGAGGGTCGTGATGTTCGCGACGTTCCAGGCGTCGACGAAGTTGTGCCACTGCGGGTTCGTCGGGAACGAGATGCCGGCCGGCGCGCTGCCCTGCGGCTGCAGGGCGGCCGAGAACATCGACAGGAGCGGGAAGACGGAGAAGAGCGCCGCGGCGGTGAGCAGGACGGTCTTGGGCGCGGTGTCGCGCAGGCGAGCGAGCACGGGGATCACTTCTCTCTGAAGAAGCGCTGGATGGGCAGGATGACCGCGAGCACGATGAGGCTGAGCACGACGGCGAGGGCCGACGACTGGCCGATCCGGTTCTCGGTGAAGGCGAGCTGGTAGACCTGCACGCCGGGCACCTGGGTCGAGTAGCCGGGGCCGCCCTGGGTCGACATGAAGACGACGTCGAAGCTAGCGAGGGCGGCGATGATCGTGATGGTGACGCAGACGCCGATCTCCTGGCGCAAGCCGGGCAGCGTGATGGCCCGGAACTGCTGGATGCGGTTCGCGCCGTCGAGCGAGGCGGCCTCGTAGAGGCTCGCGTCGATCTTGCCGATGCCGGCCATGAGCAGCAGCGTGCAGAGGCCGGTGGCGAGCCACGTGCCGATGATGCCGACGGCGGGCAGGGCCCACGTGAAGTCGCCGAGCCAGGCCCGCGTCAGCGACTCGAGGCCGAGCGCCCGCAGCATCTGGTTGACGGCGCCGTCGGGCGAGTACATCCACGTCCACGCGATGGCCGACGCCGCGCCGGGGATGATCTGCGGCAGGAACATCAGGGTGCGCGCCGCGCCGCCCGCCCACTTCGACCGGATCTCGCGCACGATCGAGGCCACGACGAGACCGAGCAGGACGGGCAGGAACGTGAAGAAGATGATGAGGATGAAGGAGTGCACGATCGAGGCGAGCAGCTGCGGCTCGGTGAAGACCCGGGTGTAGTTGGCGAGGCCGACCGGCGTGCTGGCACTGATGCCGTCCCAGTCGAAGAACGAGTACTGCACGGCCGTGACGATCGGGTAGAGCTCGAACACGGCGTACATGACCAGGGCGGGGAGGGCGAAGAGCCAGCCGGCCCAGCGGGCGCGGGAGCCGACCGACCGTCCCGCGGACCACCCCCCGCCCCCGCGCCGCAGGACGCGGCGCGAGGTCGGATCGGTGGCCTCGGCGACGTCGACGGGGGCCGTGAGGCCGTCGACGGTGGTCATCGCTTCAGCTCGTCTTCGTACTTGGCCTGCACGTTGGTGAGGAACTGCTCGGGCGTCGAGCTGCCCCCGAGGAGCAGCTGGCTCTCGGGCGTCCACGCGCGGTTGCTGATGCCGGCCGTCGCGTTCTGCACGAAGGGCACCTGGCCGCCGGCCGCGGAGACGTCGCCGAAGGCCTTTGTCACGTCACCGAGCACCGAGCCGCTCTTGATGGACGGGGCCGCCTGCGAGCTGAGGCCGCTCGGCATGAAGCCGTTGTCGACGGCGATCTGGCGGGCCTCGTCGCTCGAGAGGAAGTCGAGGAAGGCCGCGGCGGCGTCCTTGTTCGCCGACTTCGACGGGATGCCGAAGGCGGTGGCGGCGTCGGACATCGCGGCGACCTGCCCGCCGGCCGTCGCGGGCGGCATCGGGAAGAAGCCGACCTGGCCGGGCATCGTCGTGTCGAGGTTGGCCGCGTCCCAGTTGCCCCACGGGAAGAAGAGGCCCTTGCCGGAGGCGAAGAGTGCGTCGGCCGCGGTGGCGTCGAGGGCGTTGACCGAGGCCGGGAAGAGCCCGGCGGAGTTCCAGCCCTGCACCGTCTTCGCGGCGGCGACGGCCTCCGGGGTGTTGATCGTCGCACCGGGGGCGTTGAAGACCCACTGCGAGACCTTCTCGGGGCCCATCGCGGAGTTGAGGAGCAGCTGGATCGGGAAGACGCCACCGCCCTCCTTGTTGTGCACGACCATGCCGGTCAGCCCGGCCGCCTTGGCCTTGTCCATGTAGCCGACGAGCTCGTCGACCGTCTTCGGCGGCGAGCTCATGCCGACCTGAGCCGCGAGCTTCTTGTTGTAGTAGAGGCCCGTCATCGTGAAGCCGCTCGCCTTGGCGTAGAGCGAGCCGGAGCCGGCCACGCCGTCCTTCGCGCGGAACTGCGCGAGCTGCGAGGGGGGCAGCTCGTCCCAGCCGTATGCCGTCGCGTACGCGTCGAGGTTCGTCAGCAGGCCGTTCTTCGTGCCCGCCGTCACGGAGATGACGCGCACGAGGTCGGGCGGCGTGGCCGAGGCGAGCTGGCGCGGCTGGTTCTGCGTCGTCACGTTGTCGGGGTCGTAGGTCGGCGTGATCGTCACGGTGGGGTGCTTCTTCGTGAACGCGGCGATGAGCGCGTCGTCGACCGCCTTGAGGCCCTGGCCGTCGTAGAGCTTGAGGGTGACGGGGGCCGTGCCGAGCGACGTGCTGACCGAGGTCGGCGTCGAGTTCGCGGCCGCGCCTCCGGATGCCGCCGGGCCGGGCGCCGAGCACGCGGCCGCGCCGGCGACCCCGAGGACGCCGAGCATCCCGAGGATCGTCCGTCGGGTGGGACGGGAGAGCTGTGCTGCGACCTGCATGGTGATCCTCCTGCGCCGTTGAAGGGCCGGGGCCTCGTGCCTCCGGCGGTGCGTCCCCGTCGAGCGGCGGCCTTGGGACCGATGCTGGAAACGCTTCCAGTTTCGAGAGTGAGGCTCACCGGGCGCGCTGTCAAGAGCTCCCGTGGGGAATCTCGTGGCTGAACGCTCCCAACCTCGCGATCAAGGCAGAACTCGACCATGGATCTGGTGGGAGCGTTTCCAGTGGCCTAGGGTGGGACAGGTGACGGACGCGACACCGCCGAAGGTGACCCTCGTCGACATCGCGCGCCTCGCGGGCGTCGGCGTCGGCACGGCCTCTCGCGCTTTGAGCAACGCGAAGAACGTCGCGCCGGCCACCCGGGAGCGCGTGCTGCGCGTGGCCGAGGAGCACCACTACGTCGTCTCCCCCGAGGCGTCCCGGCTCGCCAAGGGCAACACCGGCCGCGTCGCGCTCGTCGTGCCGCACCTCTCGCGCTGGTTCTTCGGGGCCGTCGTCGAGGGGCTCGGCTCGGTGCTGCGCGGGGCGGAGCTCGACGTGCTGCTCTACCAGGTGGGCGACGTCGCCGACCGGCAGGACTTCTTCGACCGGCTGCCCGCGCGCCGCAAGGTCGACGCCGTCGTCGTCATCGGCTTCCAGGTCGAGGAGGCCGAGCGCACCCGCCTCGAGACCATGGGCGTGCACATCGTGGCGGCCGGTGGCCAGTGGGCGAGCTACCCCTCGGTGCACATCGACGACCACGAGGCGAGCCGCCAGGCCGTCGACCACCTGCTCCACCTCGGCCACACCCGCATCGGCATGCTCGAGGCGCTCGACCCGGACCAGCCACGGCTGCGTTCGACCCGCTCCCCGGCGTACTACGAGGCCCTCGAGCGCGCCGGCATCCCCGTCGACCCGAGCATCGTCGTGACCGCGCCGTGGGGCGGCGAGCACGGCGCGGCCTCGATGAGCCGGCTGCTCGGCCACCCGGACCCTCCCACCGCGGTCTTCGCGCACTCCGACGAGGTGGCCCTCGGTGCGATGCGCACGCTGCGCCGGGCCGGGCTGCGCCCCGGCACCGACCTCTCCGTGGTCGGCATCGACGACCATCCGCTCGCCGAGCTGTGCGACCTGACGACCGTGCGGCAGCAGCCGGGCGAGCAGGGCGCCATCGCCGGGCGCCTGCTGCTCGACCTGCTGGCGGGCGGCGCCGCGCCGCACCGCTCCACGACGGTGCCGACCGAGCTCGTCGTCCGCGGGAGCACGGCCCCACCCCGCCCGACGGGCCGGCCCTGAGGGGTGGCCCTGAGGGGTGGCCCTGAGGGGTGGCCCTGAGGGGTGGCCCTGAGGGGTGGCTCTGAGGGGTGGCTCTGAGGGGTGGCTCTGGGCGCCGGAGGCCGCGGCGTGGCGCGGGCGGCTCGACCGCTGCGTCAGTGACCCGCGAAACGGGTCACTGACGCAGTGACCGGAGGACGAGGTCCCAAAGGAAGGTCCGGAGGTGTGGTCCGGAGGTGTGGTCCGGGGTGTGGTCGAGCGCTCAGTCGGCGAGGGCGCGCTCGGCGGCGTCCTCGAGCCGCGCGACGGCCTTGGTGGCGCGGCGCTCGAGCCGCGCCACGGCGCGCTCCTCGTCGGCCTCGAGGTGGCCGAGCAGGAAGGCGGCCGCCTCACCGGCCCCCTCGTCGAGCGCGAGGTGGCGGAGCGTGCCCACGGCGACGGTCCCGTCGTGGTGGTCGCCGAGCACGGTCTGCACCTCCTCGGCGCGACTGGCCAGGCGACGCACCCGCTTGCCCGTCACGGGGGCGACGGCCTCGGCGGCGTAGCGCAGGCGCTTGACCGCCTTGCGCAGCTCGTGGAGGCGCGCGGCGACCGGCTCCGACGGCCGCTTCGGGCCCAGGCGGTCCTCGTCGACGGGCAGGCCCTCCCCGGCCCGACGCGCGGCCCGCGACTCGGCCACGGCCTCGCGGGCGGCCGCCACGCGGCGGCGCACGCGCTCCACCTCGTGCTGCAGCACCTCCGCCGCCACCTCTTCGGCCGGGCGTGCGGCCTCGTCGGTGAAGGGCGGCGTGGCCACGATCGCGTCGAGCAGCGCCAGCGCCGCCGCGAACCGCTCCGAGCCGAGCGTGTCGTCGACCGCGTCGGAGGCGGCCACGGCATCGAGCCGCATCCGGGCGCGCAGGCCCGAGACCGCCTCGCCGAGCCCCGCCGGCCGCCCGGCCCCGAGCAGCCTCTCGGTCAGCTCCGCCACGACCTCGGCGTCGCGCGCGGAGCCCAGACGGCCGGCGGCCCACCGCAGCTCGTCGCGCAGCGGCTCGGTCACCCCGGGGTCGACGAGGGAGCGGAACGAGGAGAGCGCGCTGCGGAGGCGGCGCATCGCCACGCGCACGTCGTGCAGCCCGGTCGGCTGCCCCGCCCGCGCTGCGGCCTCGGCCGACCTCAGCGCACCGCGCTGCTCGGTCAGGCGCTGGTGCAGCAGGGAACCGGCCGACGGCATAGGCCATGTCTACCCAGCCGGGGGCCTCCGCGTCCCCACTTCGCCGGAACCTGTGAACCCTCGGCAGCCCTCCCGCTCGGGCCGATCGAAACGTAGAGTCGCAAGGGTGGCCCGGGTCTCCGCTCCACCCGCCCCCGACGCCGCCGCCCCCGGGCCCGGTGCCAGGGTCTCCGCGCCCCCGCACGGGCTGCTCGACCGGGACGGTCCGGACGAACCGGCACGGGCCGACCCACCCGGGCGGTGGGCCCGCGGACGGCGCCGTCTCGCCGCCGTGCCGCGTCGCGCGTGGTGGTGGGCGCTCGCGGCGCTCCTCGTCGTCGCCGTCGCCGGCACGTATGCCGTGACGCGGCCGCCGGGTCCACCCGTGCTGACGCAGCGCGACGTCGACGTGAGCGTGCAGCGCGGCCTGGCGAGGCAGGCGGAGGCCGACGCTGCCGCGCCCGCGGACGGCTCGGTCGCGCACGCGGCGATCGCCCCCTCGCTCGTGCTCATCCAGACGGAGGACACCGTCGCCGGCCGGGCCCGCGAGGGCAGCGGCGCGGGAGTCGTCGTCAACGAGGACGGCACGGTGCTGACGGCCCTGCACGTCGTCGACGGCTCGACCGCCATCACCGTGACGTTCGCCGACGGCACCCGGTCGCCGGCCAAGGTCGCGAACGAGCAGCCCGAGAACGACATCGCGACCCTCACCCCGTCGCGGCTGCCCGAGACCGTCGTGCCCGCGACGCTCGGCGGCGGCGTGCAGGTGGGCACCCCGGTCTTCGCCGTCGGGCACCCGCTCGGGCTCGTCGACTCGCTGTCGGCCGGGGTCGTGTCGGCGCTCGACCGCTCGGTGCGCGTCGAGGGCAGCCGCCGGCTCGACCACCTCATCCAGATCGACGCCGCGGTCAACCCGGGCAACTCCGGCGGGCCGCTGCTCGACCGGGCCGGCCAGGTCGTCGGCATCGTCACGGGCCTCGCCAACCCCACCGACGAAAGCCTCTTCGTCGGCATCGGCTTCGCGGTGCCGATCTCGACCGCCGGCGGGGCCGCGGGCAGCCCGCCCCGCTGACACCGCACGGGCACGCCCAAGGCGCTCCCGGCATACGCGATCGACCCGAACGACGTGCACGACCTGAACGACTGGACGATCTGAACGACTGGACGATCGGAACGACTGGACGACCCGGACGACGAGGAGGACGAGATGGACGGTGACGCACCGACCGGTCGGGCGGCGCTCGAGCAGGCGCTCTACGAGGTGAAGCGCACCATCGTCGGGCAGGACGTGCTCGTCGAGCGCATGCTCGTCGCGCTCCTGGCGCGCGGCCACCTGCTCGTCGAGGGCGTGCCGGGGCTCGCCAAGACGATGGCGATCAAGACCCTCGCGCAGGCCATCGGCGGCGAGTTCCAGCGCATCCAGTTCACGCCCGACCTCGTGCCCGCCGACCTCGTCGGCACCCGGATCTACAACCAGAGGGACGGCGAGTTCCAGGTCTCGCTCGGGCCGGTCTTCGCCAACCTCGTGCTCGCCGACGAGATCAACCGCGCGCCGGCCAAGGTGCAGAGCGCGCTGCTGGAGGTCATGCAGGAGCGGCAGGTGACGATCGGGCGCGAGACGTTCTCGGCACCCGACCCGTTCCTCGTCATGGCGACGCAGAACCCCATCGAGTCCGAGGGCACGTATGCGTTGCCGGAGGCGCAGGTCGACCGCTTCATGCTCAAGGTGCTCATCGGATACCCCTCTGCCGCAGAGGAGTTCGTCGTCGTCGAGCGCCAGATCGCCTCGGCGGTCGCGACCGTTCAGGTGCTCGACGCAGAGATGCTGCGCGGCTTCCAGCGCCAGGCCGACGCCGTCTACGTCGACCCCGCCGTCATCGAGTACGCCGTCCGGCTCGCCACCGCGACCCGCGAGCCTGCGGGCGTCGGCCGCGACGACCTCGCCCGGCTGCTCACCTACGGCGCGAGCCCGCGCGCGTCGATCAACCTCGTGCTCGCGGCCCGCGCGCTGGCCTTCCTCCGCGGTCGCGACCACGCCCTGCCCGACGACGTGCGCGAGCTCGCGCGCGACGTGCTGCGCCACCGGATCGTGCTCTCCTACGAGGCGCTCGCCGAGGACCTCTCGCCCGACGACGTGCTGACGCCGCTGCTCGCGGCCGTGCCCGTGCCGACGGCGCCGATGCGCGAGCGGTCGCCCCAGGTCGACGACGCAGGGCCGGCGGGTGGGGCTGCGGGTGGGGCGACGGCTGACTCCTTCGGCAGCCCGGCAGCCGAGAGCGCGACATGGACGCGACCGCCGCGCTGAGCGCCGAGAGCCTGCTCCTGCGCCTCGAGTGGCGGGTGGTGCGGCGGCTCGACGGCCGGCTCCAGGGGGACTACCGCAGCCTCTTCCGCGGGTCGGGACTCGACTTCACCGACCTGCGCGAGTACGCGCCGGGCGACGACCTGCGCCACATCGAGTGGAACGTCACGGCCCGCCTCGACGAGCCCTACGTGCGCGAGTTCGTCGAGGACCGCGAGCTGACCGCGTGGCTGCTGCTCGACGACTCGGCGTCGATGGGCTTCGGGCCGGTCGACCGGCAGAAGGACCTCGTGCTCGCCGAGGTGGCCACGGTGCTCGCGCACGTGCTCGTGCGCGGGGGCGGCCGCGTCGGGGCGATCGTGCTCGACCGCACGGTCGAGCTCGTCGTGCCCCCGGCGTCGGGCCGCACGCAGGTGCTGCGCATCGCGAAGACCCTCCTCGACCGCCGCGAGTCGCGCTCGGACGTGCCGGGCCCACCGTCGCCGGCCACGGGCCGGGGGCGACTCGCGGCGCTCGGACGACGGGCTCGGGGCCGACGTGCTGGCACCACGCGCGACGGGCGTCACACGGCACACGCGGACGCCGGGGTGACCGACCTGTCGGTGCTGCTGACGGCGGCGGCCGGCATCGCCCGGCGGCGCTCGCTCGTGCTCGTCGTGTCGGACTTCATCTCCGTGGACGGCTGGGAGGCGCCGCTCGCGCGACTGGCGCGGCGGCACGAGGTGGTCGCGCTGCAGGTGCTCGACCCGCGCGAGAGCGAGCTGCCCGACGCCGGTGGCGTCTACGTCGAGGACGCGGAGACGGGCGAGCAGATCTTCGTCGACACGAGCGACGTGGCGTTCCGTCAGCGGCTGGCAGCGGTCACCGCGGAGCGGCAGGCCGACCTCGAGGCGCGCGCGACGAGGGCCGGGGTCGACCTGCACGTCGTGCGCACGGACGACGACCTCGTGCGGACGCTTCTGCGCGTCGCCGAGCTGCGGCGCCGGAGACGGCGGTGACGGGGGTGTCGGGGATGAGTGTGGTGTCGGGGATGAGCGGTGTGTCGGGGATGAGCGGGGTGTCGGGGATGAGCGGGGTGTCGCTGACCTGGCCCTGGGCGCTCGCGGGGCTGCTGCTCGTGCCGCTGCTCGTCGCCGGCTACCGACGCGCACTGCGCTCGCAGGAGGTGCGGTGGCGCGAGCTCGCGGCGCAGGGGCTCGTCGTGGCGCGGCCGCGGGGTCGGGGGCGCCACGTCGGGCCGGCGCTGCTGCTGACGGCGGTCACCGTGCTGCTGCTCTCGCTGACGCGACCGGTGGCGGCCGTCGCGGAGCCGCACCGCGAGGGCACCGTGGTGCTCGCCGTCGACGTGTCGAACAGCATGGCGGCGACGGACGTGAAGCCGTCGCGGCTCGAGGCGGCCAAGGCTGCGGCGCGCGCCCTCGTGGCGCGCCAACCGGCATCCGTGCGGATCGCGGTCGTGGCGTTCGGCGGCACGGGCCTGGTGACCCAGCGCCCGACCGACGACCGCGCCGCGGTGCTCGCGGCGGTGGCGCGCCTGCGGCCGGCGGGGGACACCTCGCTCGCGGACGGCATCCTCGGCGGGCTCGGCGCGATCGTCGGCAAGCCCGTCAAGCCGCCCGGCGACGCGGAACGGGGCGCGGCCGACGAGACGCCCATCGGCTACCACGGCGGCACGGCGATCGTGCTGCTCACCGACGGCGAGGACACGACGGAGGGCGGGCCGAAGGCCGCAGCCGAGCTCGCGTCGGCCGCGGGGGTGCGCATCGAGCCGGTCGGACTCGGCACCCCGGCGGGCGCGACGATCTCGGTCGACGGCTTCAGCATCGCGACGGCGCTCGACGAGACGGCGCTGCAGCAGGTGGCGGACACGACCGGGGGGACGTACCGGCGGGCGACGGACGCGGCCTCGCTCGCCGCGGTCTACGACGCCGTCGAGCTGCAGTGGACGACGAGGACCGTGCCGCACGAGGTGACCTCGTGGGTGGCGGCGTTCGCGGCGCTGCTGCTCCTCGGCGGGGCGACGATCTCGGTGCTGCGGCAGGGGCGGGTGGTCTGACGTGTCGTTCGGGGTGCCGCTGCTGCTGGTCTCGCTGGCCTTCGTGCCGGCGCTCCTCGCGGTCTACGGGTGGCAGCTGCGCCGCCGGCGCAGCCAGGTCGTGCGGTTCTCGAACGTCGCGGTGCTGCGGGCCGCCGGCGCCGGGACGGGGTCGTGGCGGCGGCACGTGCCGATCGCGCTCGTGCTCGGCGCGCTCGCGCTGCTCGGGCTGGCGGCCGCACGGCCGACCGTGCGGGCGCAGGTGCCGACGTCGAGCTCGACGATCATCCTCGCACTCGACGTGTCGGGGTCGATGTGTGCCACCGACGTGGCGCCGAACCGGCTCAGCGCCGCGCAGGCTGCCGTGCGCACGTTCGTCGAGGGCCAGGACGACGAGACGAAAGTGGGCCTCGTCGTCTTCTCCGGCTTCGCCCAGCTCGCGGTGGCCCCGACGGCCGACCGCGACGAGCTGCTCGCGGCGCTCGACGCGGTCTCGACCGGGCGCGGCACGACGATCGGCGCGGCGATCCTCCGCTCGATCGACGCGATCGCCGAGCTCGACCCGAACGTCGCCCCGGCCGACGTGGTCGACGAGCCCACGGGCGACGGGCCGGCTGCGTCCGACCCGTCGCCCACGCCGACACCGTCGCCGTCGTCGACCGGCGGTGGCGCGGCGGGCGGGCCGGGCGGCGCCAGGGCCGACGTGGCGCCCGAGATCGTCGTGCTGCTGACCGACGGGGCGAACACGCGCGGCGTCACGCCCGGCGAGGCGGCCGAGCAGGCCGCGGCGCGGGGCGTGCGGGTCTATCCGATCGGCTTCGGCACGGCGAACCCGACCCAGCTGGCGTGCACCCCGGACCAGTACGGCGGCGTCGTCCCGCGCGGACGCGACCTCGGCGGGTTCGGCGGGTTCGGCGGGTTCGGTGGTGTGGGTGGGGGCTCGTCGGGCGGGCGCAACTTCCTCGTCGTCGACGAGGTGGCGCTCAAGCAGGTGGCGCAGACCACCGGCGGCGAGTACTTCGCCGCGACGGACGCCGACGGCCTCAGGCAGGTGCTCGCCGACCTGCCGAAGCACGTGACCGTGAGCGAGCAGGACGTCGACCTCAGCGCGGCCGCGGGGGTGCTTGCCGCAGTGCTGCTGCTGGCCGGCATGGTGGTCTCCCTCCGCCGCGCGACGAGCTAGGTGTACTCGGTCATGACGTTGGTGACAGACGGCTGACGGGTGGGAGTCCCTTCAGGGCGGTGTGGCGTCG
>NZ_BAABIW010000026.1:0-148962 GCF_039542985.1 Terrabacter aeriphilus | reverse complement strand
GCCCTGGAAGACTTCACGCTCCGGAAGCGCCTCGGCCACCCATTGACGACAAAGGGGAGCCGGAAGGACGCGGACCTGGTCGCGGGGTCACACCGAAGCTTGACGGCCATCCCGCTCGCTCGCTCCCGAAGCTCGTCGAGGTAGTTCCTCGGTGCTGCCTTTACTCTCATCCCGCCGTGGAGTGAGAACGTCCATCAGACTCGGAAGGAGACAAACCATTGAGTTTCCGGACGCGCTGGGGCGGTTCACGTTGCCTGGTGCCCGAGAGGAACCGTCCCGCGTGACGGAGGTTGGAGCCCGAAAACGTCGATGATGCGGCCTGCGGTCATGATGAGCTTTCCGCGAGCGACGATGACGTTGTCAGCGCTCGCGGCATACGCCGAAGCCGCGTAGGCGGACTCCCAGAGCAAATCACCAGTTTCCGCCACCACTGGTGGCCATTTCGGCGAGGGATATACCACTCCGGCAGCAATGGCGACCGCAGTCGGCGCCGTGACCCCCGGTGTCTCCCAGAGTCGACGCCCATCAGCGCGTGAGAGGGCGCAGATGGCGGGAGCTTCGGCATTACCGCATGTAACGAAGAGTCGGGCAGCGCCGACTCCCAATACGTCCCCGGTCTCGTTTGCAGCGCGCCACTTAGTCCTGCCAGTGGTGGGGTTCAGGGCAATGATGCGGCCGGAGTAGTCCCGTGCGTACAGATCTTTGCCTGCGTGGGTATCACCGTCTCCACGCGTGAAGGCGAAGCGTGAGTCAACGGTCCGGGTCCACACGATGCGACCCGAGGACAGCGCCATGCCCTTCGCGATCAGGCGCCCGTTAGCCCCCAGATCGCAGTCGGGGATCACCTCAGCGACGACGATCAAGGGTCCGCATGTCACCGTTTCGTCGGCGCGCCATTCCTCTCTGCCCGAGGCTGCGTCGATCACGACGACGCCAGGTGTGCAGCACACCCCTGTTGAGTGACGGTAGGCGACTGTTGAAGCGCTCATCGTGAACGTGTCTGCGGGGACGTCCGCGTTCTGCCACAGCCGCGTTCCGGTTCGGGCGTCGAACGCCACGAGGAAGCCGGTGGGATCGCTGTTGGATAGGCAATCACTGAGGCTGACTAGGACTCGTCCTCCCTTCACAGCCAGACCGGTGGCAGGGTGTTCGCCGGGCCGGGGCCACAGCTGGCTCCGCCAGAGTGCGACCCCAGTGCTGATCTGGTGAGCCTCGACGTAATCCGCGCTGAGGTAGTAGATGACCCCGTCGACTGCGACGGCATCAGACGGCGGAGGTGGGCAGTCGAACGCGGGATTGTAGGGGGCCGTTACGAAGCCGCGCTCGTAAGTCAGGCGGCTCAGCGCACCAGGGGTCAGGGTGGACTCCGCCGGATTGAAGTTGCTGCCTGCAGCGTCGTGTCCCGCCATCGGCCAGGAGCTGGCGGAGTTCCATGAGGCGGTGGAAGCGGTGGAAGCGGTGGAGGCGGTAGAGGCGGTAGGCGCGGACAGCAGTCCTAAGAGCACGGCGGCGACCAACAACAGAGGGGGATAGCGGTGTCTCATGAAACGGCTCCTCGAAGAACGTAGCCCCGACCTTTCCATGCTGCTCCTGGATCCGGCGTTGCGCGCCAGTTCGCAGATGGTCGAACGACACTTGCTGTCAACGGCGGCTGAAAATGGACCCCGTCGCGACGGGTGAAGACGCACCCCTGTCCTTGGTTGGTCATGCTTGGTCCTCGGCTCCTGGGGGTGTGGGGACGCGGCCGAGGTCGCGGTGACGGCCGGGTCGGCAGTGATGAGGCCGTCGATGTGGGCGAAGCGGAAGTAGCCGCGCACCGCGTGCATCATCGTGTTGACGGAGGAGTCCCTCAGCCCGCGGTCACCGAGGCTGCGGATGTAGAGCTCGACGTGGGCGCGCTGGATCCCGGTCAGGGGATCGAGCCCGTTGGCCTCGCACCAGGCGAACCACTCCCGGAGCTGGAAGGCGTAGAGGGCATGGGTGCGCCCGGCGTAACGAGCGAGGAAGGACACCGCCGCGAGCTGGGCGGTCGACATGCTGGCAGGCTGGAACGGGAGAAGGGCCGTGTTGGCGGACATCGAGTCACCTCGCGCGGCGACTGACGTGGGCCGGACCCCGCTCGCCGCCGGCGCGGTCGGGCATCCGGGCGCACCGACGCTAGACCCGTCCTTGGCGCGCCGCCGAGCCCCGTGGACAGGGCAGGGCGCCGCCGCTAGTTTCGGAGGATCGACGTGGGGGAGTTCATCCCCTTCGGGCCGATCGAGAGGGATGTGCCATGTCTCGTCGCGTGCTGACCCACCGCCAATCCATCCCCAGCCAGGAGGTCTGAGATGTCAGGCGCCGGTCCGGAGCTGAAGAAGACCCTCAACCAGCGCCAGCTGACGATGATCGCCATGGGTGGCGTCATCGGAGCCGGCCTGTTCGTCGGGTCGGGAACCGTCATCAAGGCCACCGGCCCGGGCGCGTTCCTCACCTACGCCCTGTGCGGCGTCCTCATCATCATGGTGATGCGGATGCTCGCCGAGATGGCCGTGGCCAACCCGTCGACGGGTTCGTTCGCCGACTACTCCCGCAAGGCGCTCGGCGACTGGGCGGGCTTCTCGGTCGGCTGGCTCTACTGGTACTTCTGGGTCATCGTCGTCGGGTTCGAGGCGGTGGCGGGCGCCAAGGTCATCAACTTCTGGTTGCCGGGCGTGCCGACGTGGGTGCTGAGCCTCGTGCTCATGCTCCTCATGACCGGCACCAACCTCATCTCGGTGTCGTCCTTCGGTGAGTTCGAGTTCTGGTTCGCCGGCATCAAGGTCGGCGCGATCATCATCTTCCTCATCTGTGGCGGCCTCTTCGTCTTCGGCATCTGGCCCAACGCGAACCTCGACTTCAGCAACCTCACGGCCCACGGCGGTTTCTTCCCGAACGGCGGACTCGCCGTCACCGCAGGCGTGGTCACCGTCATCTTCTCGATGGTCGGCGCCGAGATCGCGACCATCGCGGCCGCCGAGTCGAACGACCCCGAGCGGGCCGTGAGCAAGGCCGCCAACTCGGTCATCACGCGCATCGCGATCTTCTTCGTCGGCTCGATCTTCCTGCTCGCCGTCATCCTGCCGTGGAACTCCTCGACGCTCGAGGCCTCGCCCTACGTCGCGGCGTTCCAGGAGATGGGCATCCCGTACGCCGACCACGTCATGAACGCCGTCGTGCTGACGGCCGTGCTCTCGTGCCTCAACTCCGGCCTCTACACCGCCTCGCGCATGCTCTTCGTCCTCGCCGCGCGCCGCGAGGCGCCGGCCGCGATGGTGTCGGTCAACTCCCGCGGCGTGCCGATGGTCGCGATCCTCGCGTCGTCGGTCGTCGGCTTCCTCGCCGTCATCATGGCGGCCATCTCGCCCGACACCGTCTTCTCCTTCCTGCTCAACTCCTCCGGCGCGGTCATCCTCTTCGTCTACCTGCTCATCGCGATCTCGCAGATCATCCTGCGCCGCCGCGCCGACCCGTCGACGCTCAAGGTGAAGATGTGGCTCTTCCCGACGCTGTCGGTCATCACCACGATCGGCATCATCCTCGTGCTGGTCCAGATGGGCCTGACCGCCGACGTCCGCATCCAGCTCGTGCTGAGCCTCGTCTCCTTCGGCATCGTGCTGATCCTCTTCTTCATCAACAAGGCCCGCATCGCGCGCCTGCCTGCCCGCGCCGTGCCCGAGCACACCGGCGAGGCGCGTCGCGTGCTCGTCCTCGCCAACCAGACGCTGGAGTCCGACGAGCTCGTCGACGAGCTGCAGCGCATCGACGCCCAGGGCGCGGCCACCTACTACGTATGCGTGCCGGCCAGTCCCGTCGAGACCGGCACCGCCGCGACCCACGGGGCCGTCTCGGTCAGGGACGCGACCACCGAGGCCGCGCAGCGCCGCCTCGAGCGCACGCTCGAGCTGCTGACCTCCCACCAGCTCGAGGCCACCGGCGCCGTCGGTGACCAACGGCCGCTCCGGGCCCTGCGCGCCGCCGTGCAGGAGTTCGACCCCGACCAGATCGTCATCGTGACGCTCCCTGCGGCGGAGTCGATCTGGCAGCGCTTCGAGGTGGTCGACCGCGCGGCCGAGCTTGGCCTCCCGGTGACGCACGTCGAGGCGGCCTCGCTCGTCGGCGCGGTGTGAGCCATGCCGATCGTCGTCGCCTACACGGCGGGGGACAGCGGCACCTCCGCGCTCGAGCTCGCGAGCGTGCTCTCCCGCTCGACGGGTGAGCCGCTCGTCGTCGCCGTGGTCGTCACCACCCCGCACGCTGCCGGAGCGCCACAGTTCGTCGACGGCGACTACCTCGCGCCGCTGACGCAGTGGGCCAACTCGGTGCTCGACACCGCCCGAGAACGTATGCCGTCCGGTGTCGCCGCGTCGTTCGAGGTGCACCGCTCGTCGTCCATCCCCGGTGGTCTGCTCGAGCTCGCCGCTCGCAGCAAGGCGTCCGCGCTCGTCATCGGCTCGTCGAGCAAGGGCCCGCTCGGCCGCATCTCGCTCGGCAGCGTCACCGACCGGCTCGTGCACTCCGCGCCCCTGCCCGTCGTGCTCGCACCGCTCGGCTTCCGCGCGGGACCCTCCGCACGGATCCGCCGGGTCAGCATCGGCTACGGCGGCTCCAAGGACGGCGGGCACGTCGCCGTGGCTGGGGCCAGGCTGGCCGAGTCGCTCGGCGCGGCCGCGCGCGTCGTCACCTTCGCCGTGCGCCCGCCGAAGCGCTTCTTCGGCGGCGTCGAGGAGTCCGCCGACGAGCTCGTCATCGACCGGTGGGTCACCCGGATGAAGGACGCGCTCGTCCGACAGGTCGGCGAGCTCGCACCGGGCCGGCTCGCGGACCGGCTGGCCCGCTCGCTCGTCGTCGGCGACGGGGTCTCGTGGGCCCACGCGATCTGGGACGTCGAGTGGGCCGACGGCGACCTGCTCGTCGTCGGGCCGAGCTCGTCGGCCCCCGCCGCGCGGATCTTCCTCGGGTCACGCGCCTCGAAGATCGTCCGCTCGGCCCCCGTGCCGGTCTACCTCGTGCCGGCGCCCCGCCGTCACTGACCGCCGTCACCGAGCGGCCGTCACCGAGCGGCCGTCACTGAGCGGCCGTCACTGAGCGGCCGCTCGCGCCTCCAGACGACGGGCCAGGTGCGGTGCCGTGACGCCGTCCTCGGCGGCTGCGACCTGCTCCGGCGTGCCCGCCGCGACGACGCGACCGCCCTGGTCGCCGCCACCCGGGCCGAGGTCGATGACCCAGTCGGCGCTGGCGATGGTGTCGAGGTGGTGCTCGACGAGCACGACGGTGTTTCCGGCGTCCACGAGGGCGTGCAGCTGCGCCAGCAGCAGCGCGACGTCGGCCGCGTGCAGCCCCGAGGTCGGCTCGTCGAGGAGGTAGAGCGCGTGACCGCGCCGGGCCCGCTGCAGCTCGGTCGCGAGCTTGATGCGCTGCGCCTCACCGCCGCTCAGCTCGGTCGCCGGCTGCCCGAGCCGCAAATAGCCGAGGCCGACCTCCCGCAGCGTCACGAGGCTCCGCGCGGCGGCGGGCACGTCGGCGAGGAAGTCGGCTGCCTCGTCGACGGTGAGCCCGAGCACGTCGGCGATGCTCTTGCCGTCGTAGGTGATCTCGAGGGTCTCGGCGTTGTAGCGCGCGCCGTGGCAGGTGGGGCACGGCGCATACGTGCCCGGCAGGAAGAGCAGCTCGACCGACACGAACCCCTCGCCCTGGCACGTCTCGCAGCGACCCTCGGCGACATTGAAGGAGAAGCGGCCCGGCCCGTAGCCGCGCTCACGCGCCTCGGGTGTGCCGGCATACAGCTTGCGCACCGCGTCGAACAGGCCGGTGTAGGTCGCGAGGTTGGAGCGCGGCGTGCGGCCGATCGGGCGCTGGTCGACGCGCACGAGGCGGTCGAACGACTCGAGCCCGGTCGCGTCGTCGACGTCGATCTCGAGCTCGGTCTCGTCGGCGTCGTCGGGCGCCTGGCCGAGGTGGCGGCGCACGAGCTCCGCGAGCACCTGCGTGACGAGCGTCGACTTGCCCGACCCGGAGACGCCGGTGACGGCGGTGAGGACGCAGAGCGGCACGTCGACCGAGAGCCCGTCGAGGTTGTGACGGCTCACCCCACGCAGGTGCAGCCAGCCCTGTGGCGTGCGGCCGTGCGGCTGCATCACCTCGGCGCGGCCGAAGAGGTGCGCGCCCGTCACCGACTCCGCCACCTCCTCGAGGCCGTCGACCGGCCCGGAGTAGAGCACCCGGCCGCCCTGCTCGCCGGCGCCCGGGCCGATGTCGACGACCCAGTCGGCGCGGCGCACGATGTCGAGGTCGTGCTCGACGACGAAGAGCGAGTTGCCCGAGCGCTTGAGCGCGTCGAGGACGTCGAGCAGCGGCTCGGCGTCGGCCGGGTGCAGCCCCGCCGACGGCTCGTCGAGCACGTAGACGACGCCGAAGAGCCCCGAGCGCAGCTGCGTGGCGATCCGCAGGCGCTGCGCCTCGCCGGGGGAGAGGGTCGTCGACCGGCGGCCGAGCGAGAGGTAGCCGAGGCCGAGCTCGAGCAGCACCGCGATGCGCTCGACGAGGTCGGCGCTGAGGCGCACCGCCACCTCGGTCGCCTCGCCCGAGCTGGCCGACGACGTCGCCGCCCCCGCCTCGGTCAGCTCGGCGACCGGCCGCAGGTGCTCCGAGAGGTCGGTGAACGACAGGGCGTTGGCCTCGGCGATGGTCAACCCGCGGAAGGTCACGGTGAGCGCGTCGGCGCGCAGGCCCGTACCGCCGCACGCCGGGCACCGCGCGCTGCGGACGAAGCGGAGCGCCTTGTCGCGCATCATCTGGCTCTTGGTGTCGGCGAGCGTGTGGCGGATGTGCTTGCGGGCGCTCCAGAAGGTGCCGTAGTAGTCGCGCCCCGTCGAGTCGTCGGCCTCACCCTTGCGGTCGATGAGGACCCGCGGCTGCTCGTCGGTGTAGAGCAGCCAGTCTCGGTCCTTCTTCGGCAGGTCGCGCCACGGCACGTCGATGTCGATGCCGACCGTCCGCGTCACGCGCACGAGGTTCTTGCCCTGCCACGCGCCCGGCCACGCCGCGATGGCGCCCTCACGGACGGTGAGCGACGGGTCCGGCACGAGCAGGTCCTCGGCCACGTCGTGCGCCTCGCCGAGGCCGTGGCACTCGGGGCACGCGCCGGCAGCGGTGTTGGGGGAGAAGGCCTCCGCCTCGAGACGCTGCATGCCCTCGGGGTAGCGCCCGGCGCGCGAGTAGAGCATCCGCAGCAGGTTCGACAGGGTGGTCAGCGTGCCGACGGTGGAGCGTGAGCTCGGGGCGCCGCGGCGCTGCTGGAGGGCCACCGCGGGCGGCAGGCCGGTGACCTCCTGCACGTGCGGCGCGCCGACCTGCTGGAGCAGGCGGCGGGCATACGGCGCGACCGACTCGAAGTAGCGCCGCTGCGCCTCGGCGTAGAGCGTGCCGAACGCGAGCGAGGACTTGCCCGACCCCGAGACGCCGGTGAAGGCGACCATGGCGTCGCGCGGCAGGTCGACGTCGACCGTCTTGAGGTTGTGCTCCGCGGCGCCGCGGACGTGGACGAAGTGGTCGATCGGGTCGCTGTGCACCCCTCCTGTCTAGTCGCTCCTGGCCCTACGGGCACCATCGGCGCCGGTGGGGTGCACAACCCAGACGTTCGGCTCGACGTAGACGGCGACGCCGTGCTCGACGTCGCAGTGCACCGGGGTGAGCGCGCGCGGCACGACGACCGGCCCGGTGCGGTCGAACGGCAGCCCCGTCCACTCCCGCCACTCCGCGAGCGTGCCGGGCACGACCATCGAGCGCGGCGCCACCGCGTGGATGCGCCCACCGGCCCGCACGTGCACCCTCAGCCACGGGTCGACGGGCAGGCCGTCGTCACGGACGCGGACGGCATACGTGCTCATCGGCTCGTCGGCGTCGGTCTTGCCGTTGGGGCGCACGGGCGCGACGAGCGTGGCGAACCCGAGCCGGGCGGCGTTCTCGCGCATGGCCGTCAACATCTGCCCGGAGAGGCCGCGCCCCTGGTGGTCGAGCCGGACGGCGATCTCCACCGCGGACACGGTGTCGGGCTCGCCGCCCTGGACGCTGGTGGACAGGCCGTTGCGGATGACGAAGTCCCAGCCGTTGTCGGGCAGCTCGTCGTCACCGAGCACGAAGGGGATCGAGTGGGCCACCGCGACGACCTCGCCCGCGTCGTCCTGCCCGACGAGGACGAACTCGGCGAAGCGGCTCTCGACGTTGCCGTAGTAGAGCCCGCCGATCGGGTCGTGGCGCATGAACTCCGGCCACGAGCTGGGCATCGCCCACATGGCCTCGGCGAGGTCGGGGCGGTCGGCGAGGCGCGAGATCGTGAGCTGCACCCGGCCATCGTGCCCGCCGAGCCGGGCCGCGGTCATGGGCTTTTTCGCGGTGCGCTGCGCGGCCTCGAGCGCGGAGGAGCGGTGACCTTCGGCCCTGACCGGCGTCGCGCGACTCGGCGAGAGTGAGGGCATGGCGCAGGAACGCGGGCCGGCCTCGGTCGACCTCTACTGGCTCCCGCTCGGCGCGGGCGGTCGCGTCGTGCGGTGGTGCGGCCGCCTCTACGAGTCGTGGGCGGCGTGGCGCGAGCACCGTGACCGGGCGGCCCTGTTCCACGCCGGCCTGATGCTGCGGCTGGACGACACGGCATTCGCCGTCGAGATGGGCCCGGTGTGGAACGTCACCGAGCCCGACCGCGGCGTGCTCCTCGAGGGACCGGTCGGCACGCGGTGGCTCGGCCGTTTCCGTGCCTTCCGTTACGAGGTGCGGTGCTGGCCGGGCGGCCACATCCCGGACCTCGCCGAGGCGGTGGCGAGCCCGGTGCGCACGACGCACGAGCCCGGCACGGTCGCGGCCGTCCTGGACGTGCTCCCGCAGCTGCCGCCGCTCACGTGGGGGAGGGATGAGCTGGGCGCCGGCGAGATGTGGAACTCCAACTCGGCGGTCGCCTGGGCACTCGCGTGCACCGGCCACGACATGGACGCCCTCCGACCGCCGCCCGGCGGCAGGGCGCCCGGGTGGTCGGCCGGCCTCGTGCTGGCCGGGCGCCACGGGTGGGACCCGGGTCACCACGGCGCAGGGGCGGCCCTCACGTCTCGCGCTTCTCGAGGCGAGTCCATCCGGTCCAGCCCCGCTCGGCGACGAGGGCCCGCAGGCGTGGCACGACGGGGTGGGAGGCCTCGGCGAACGAGTCGACGAGCCCGATGAAGGCATCGTCCGGCGAGATGACGTCCTGCCGGTCGAGCCCGCCGCTGGCGGAGGCCTGCTCGAGCAGCTCGACCATGAGGTCGGCGGTCTCGCCCAGCAGCTCCTCGTCCTGCCAGTCCTCGGCGATGCGCCCGATGAGCTGGTAGAGCCGGACGACGTTGGGGTCGTCCAGCTGGGCGACCTTGTCGGCCATCATCGCCGGCAGGGCGTCGGGCCAGCGCGCGGCCATGAGGATCCACGCGTCGCGCTCCGGTGCGATGACGGCTTCGGGCGCACCGGTGGCCCGCAGGCGGTCGAGGTAGTCGACGACCTCGGCCGGCAGCGCCAGCGAGTCGCCGGAGCCGAGCTGGGAGATCCGTCGGCGGTGCTCCTCGAGCGCCTTGATCTGCGCGCGCAGCTGGCGGTCGATCGTGGCGGTCGCGTCGGCGAAGGTCGCCGGGTCGGCGTCGAGCAGCTCACGCACGCGGGCCAGCGGGACGCCCGCCTCGGCGAGCGTGCGGATGCGGATGAGCCGCACGACCGCGGCCGCGTCGTAGCTCCGGTAGCCCGAGGCGTCGCGCTGCGGCTCGGGGAGCAGGCCGACCTGGTGGTAGTGCCGGACGGCGCGGACCGTCACCCCTGCGTATGCCGCCAGCCGTCCGATCGTCAGCATGGGGCCAAGCCTGCCCCCTGGCACGGCCGCCCGGCGGCGGACCGCCGCATCCTTCGGCGCCAGGGACCGCACGGACGAGTGCGCGGATTACGGCCCGTTCGCCACGCGCGGGCGCCTACCGTTTCGTCATGACAGGGACCATGACGATGAACCGTGTGATCCACGCAGCGGTGCGTCGCGACCTCGGTCGCCTCGCGTCCGCCCTTGCCGCCGCACCGGACGGCGACCGGGCTCGTGCCCGGCAGCTCGGAGTGGCCTACGCCCACCTGCACGACCAGCTCAAGCACCACCACGAGGGTGAGGACACCCACGTCTTCCCGTTCCTCGCCCGCGTCGAGGGTGCGCGTGAGCTCGTCGAGGTGATGGAGTCGGAGCACGAGGCCATGGCGACGGCGCTGGCCGACGTGCACGCCGCGATGGACACGTACGTCTCGACGGCGTCCACCGGCGACGCGCACGCTGCGAGGGATGCCGTCGAGCGGGCGCGAGCCGTCGTCGAGCGGCACCTGAGCCACGAGGAGGACGACCTCGAGCCGCTGCTGCTGCCGCACCTCGAGACGCCCGCGTGGAAGGCAGTCGAAAAGAAGCTGCGACCCCCGTCGCTCGCCGGGTCGGGACGGTTCATGGCCTGGGTGCAGGACGGGATGACCGACCCCGAACGGGCCTACCTCCGCTCGGCCGTCCCCGTGCCGGTGATCTTCCTGCTCAGTCGGATCGCCGGACGCCGCTATCACCGGGACGTCGCTCCCGTCTGGCAGTCCGCGACGTAGGACGTGGGTCCGCTTGGTTCTGCAGCCGGTTCGATGTGTTCCACGGTCACGGGTGACCGTGGAACACATCGAACCGGGTCAGGCGGTGCGGCGGCCGCGGTCCTCCAGGTCGGCCCGCACCGCCTGGCGGTCCACGCCGAGGCTGCGCACCAGCAGGTCGAGCGCCTCGTCGTCGACGCGCAGCAGCCCGAGCGCGATGTGCTCCGTGCGGATCTCTCGCGCACCGCTGCGCGCCGCCTCGCGCAGGGAGAGCTCGAGCACCTTCTTGGAGGAGCGCCCGAAGCGGAGGTGACCGCCGATGCCGAACCGCCCGCGGCAGTTCGTCGAGCGCGCCCTCGCCGAACTGCCGTTCGACGGCGCTGCGGATGGCGTCGAGGTCGATGCCGAGGGAGCGCAGCGCGGCGGCGTCGTCCTCGCCGAGCGGGGTGGGCTGAGCCGGGGGTGAGATCCCCAACCCGTCGGCGACGGCAGCCGTGGTGATCCCGTGGCGGGCGAGGAGGTCACGCGCGCCGCTGCCCTCCTGCGTGAGCGCGAGGAGGAGGTGGACGGGGCGCACCTCGTCGGCGCCGATGTCGCGACAGACCCGCTGGGTCGAGACCACGACGGCGCGGGCGTCTCGGGTAAAGCGTTCGAACACGGTCTACCTCCGGGCGTGCTTGCGGTGGACGGTCTGCTTGGTGACGCCGAGGGCGTCGGCGATCTCCTGCCACGACCAGCCCTTCGCCCGCGCGTTGCGCACGTGCAGGCTCTCGAGCTGTCCGAGCAGGCGACCCAGCGCGGCGACCGCCCGCAGCCCGACCGTGGGGTCGGTGCTGTCGAGGTCGCCCGCGAGGTCGGTGGCGTCTCGCTCCATGTCTGTCAGCGTATGCTGACGATTCGGTGTCGTCAACACATGCTGACGAGCGTGGGCGACGGCGGTGGGTGACGGCATACGGCACCGGACGGCGCGGGGGACCCGGAGCGGCTGGGGCCGTAGGCTCCCGGTCATGGGTGAAGCACCGCGCGTGACGTACGTCCTCATCGACGGGGAGAACATCGATGCCACCCTCGGCACGTCGATCCTGGGCAGGCGTCCCCGGCCCGAGGAGCGGCCGCGGTGGGAACGCCTGCTGCAGTTCTCCCAGGAGCTGTGGCGCCAGCCCGCCGTCGGGCTCTTCTTCCTCGCCGCCAACAACGAGCTGCCGATGCCGTTCGTCCAGGCGCTCATGGCGATCGGTTACCGACCGGTGCCGCTCTCGGGCGCGCCGGGGGAGAAGGTCGTCGACATCGCCATCCAGCGCACGCTCGTCGAGATCCGCGAGCGCGAGGCGGACGTGCTCCTCGTCAGCAACGACGGCGACTTCGTCGAGCAGGTGGGCGACCTCCTCGACGGCCGTCGGGTGGGCGTCGTCGGGTTCCAGGAGTTCCGCAGCAACTCGTTCCTCGAGCTGACGACCCAGGGCCTGGCCACCTTCGACCTCGAGTACGACGTGCAGGCGTTCCGGGAGTCGCTCCCGCGCATCCGGGTCATCGCCATCGACGACTTCGACCCGGCCGACTTCCTCTAGGCGGTCAAGGGGAGGCAACGCTCCCGCCGCCATGTCACGGTGCCGCCATGTCACGGTGCCGCCATGTCGCGGTGTTGCCATGTCACAGTGTCGGCATGTCACTCATGGCGAGGCTCGAGAAACGCTGGGACGCGCGTCGCACCGGCCTGGAACCGATCAGCTGCGAGGTGTCGACCACGGTTGCCGCGTCACGCGAGCGGGTCTGGACGTTCCTCGTGCACCCGAGGAGCGCGCAGCTGCTCGACCCGACGGTCGTCAAGGCCTTCCGCGTGCCCGGCACGCCGATGGCCGGCGTGGGCGAGCAGCACTGCACCGTCCTGCGCCAGGGCGACATCCTCGCCGCACACCTCACCGAGCTGGTGGCCATCGACGCGCCACGGTCGATCGCGTTCCGGTCCCTCACCGTTCCAGGCGGGTTCCTCTCCAGCTACGGGCTCGAAGAGGTCCACGGCGGGTGCCTGCTGACGTACCGCGTCGAGGGGCAGGTGGCTGCCGGAAGCGGGGCTGCTGCCGAGAGGGCGGCCAGGTCGAACGCGACGGAGGCCCTGACGATGCTCCGGGCCGTCGTCGAGAGTGGGGCGATTCTGCCACCACCGGACTGACGTCACGGTCCGGCATCCTCGGTCCCGGCATCAGGGAGCGAGGAACGCCCGCATCGCGGCGACGACGTCGTCGCGACGGTCGATGAAGACGTAGTGACTGGCCTCGAGCTCCAGCACGCGCGCGTCCGCCGTCTCCGCCATGAAGCGGTCACGACAGGCAGCCCGCCACGTCGCCAGGGGTCCCTGCCACTGCCCACCGAGGGCGTAGACGGCGAGGGCAGGCGCGGCGATGTCGGCGTAGGGGTGTCGGAAGGCCTTGAGGGCATTGACGAACGGTGCGGCAGCCGCGTCGGCGAACCGGTCGACGACCGACCCGTCCGGCTGGGTGTCCACCGAGGCGCGCAGCATCGCGTCGAACGCCGGCCCCCGGACGGTGTCGGGCAGCAGGGAGTGGACGTGGGCGACGTAGTCGTCGTACGAGGCGAAGCGCTCCGGGCTCGGCGTCTCCTCGGGCCACTCCTCAGCCGGCCTGTCGGCCCAGTCGTAGGCGCCGTCGAGGTAGACGACGCTCGCCACCCGTGCCGGGTGACGAGCGGCCAGGGCGGAGGCCTCGCCGCCACCCATCGAGTGCCCGGCCACGTGGGCGCGCTCGATGCCCAGGGCATCGAGCAGCCGCCGCGCGTCCTCGGCGGCGTCGGTGAGCGCGTGCCCGGTGGCGACCCGGTCGGTGGAGCCGTGCCCGCGCCGGGTCAGGGCGACCACCCGGAACCGGTCGCTCAGGGGCGGAGCGAGCTCGGCGAAGACGTGCGCGGTGCAGCCGAGCCCGGTCAGCAGGAGCAGGGGGTCGCCGTCGCCGCCCCAGTCGAGGTAGTGCAAGCGGACGCCGTCGAGCACGACGAACCGGTCGGCGGGGATGTCGATGGGACCCTGCACGTCGCGACCGTACCGCGGTGGCGTCGCTTACGCTGGCCGGAGACGTCAGCGAGCCCGACGAGGAGGCGCCATGGCCCGCTTCACCCCGTCCGACGACCTGCAGGGCGCGGAGTTCGTCGACGTGAACCTGCGCGGGGCGCGGTTCGTCGGCGCCGACCTGGGCGACGTCGTGATGCGTGGCGTCGAGGTCGGTGGCCTCGAGGTCGACGCGCCGTGGCTCTTCGACGGCGACCGGCCCGTGACGGTCAACAGCGTCGACGTGCGGCCCTTCGTCGACGCCGAGCTCGACCGTCGGTTCCCCGGCCGCGCGGAGCGCCGGGCCGCCGACCCGGTCGCCCTGCGTCACGCGTGGGCGGCCCTCGAGCGCGCCTGGGCGCACGTGCTCGAGCGGGTCGCGACCATGCCCAGCGGCAGCGTCGACGTGTCGGTCGACGGCGAGTGGACCTTCGCGCAGACCCTGCGCCACCTCGTGCTCGCCACCGACCTGTGGCTCGGCCAGGCCGTGCTCGGGCTCGAGCAGCCGTTCCACCCCCTCGGTCTGCGCGACACACCGCGCGAGGGGGACGCGAGCACCCCCGCGCCGCAAGCGGGCTCGACCGTCGCGTTCGTCGACGTGCTCGAGGCGCGCGCGACCCGCGTCGCGCTGGTGCGCGACGTCCTCGCGACCGCGACGTCCGAGCTCCTGGCCGAGGCCCGGGCCAACCCGCACGACGACTCGTTCTCCGAGACGGTGCTCTCGTGCCTGCACACGATCCTCGAGGAGGAGTGGGAGCACCTGCGCTACGCCGTGCGCGACCTCGACGCGATCGACGCCGGGCGCGGCTCGTCGACCACGTGAGCGCCCGAGTCCGTATGCCGGGTGCGGCCGAGGGCATCAGGCGCGGGTCGTCGGCGGCGGGGTCTTGCGCGAATCTTGCGGAAACGCTGCGGGAAAGCAGCGGAAACCGGACAATTTCGCATGTCCTCGTCACCCCGTCGGGAGTCAGCACATGCGTCCTCGCACCCCTAGCGGCCGTTCGCGCCGCAGCCGCCTCGCCGGTCTCGCGGCGGCCCTCTCCGCCGTCGCGGCCGCGAGCCTCGTCCTCGCGCCGGGTGCCTCGGCGGCGACGAGGACGGCGACCGTGACGACGACAGCGTCCTCGTCCACCGACTCGCGGGCACTCTGGGTCTGGGACACGAGCACTCCCGTCGCGACCGTCGACCTCGCCGTCAGCAGCGGCATCGACCAGCTCTTCGTCGCCGTGCCGCCGAACGTCGCGACCTCCGCCCAGCTGCCGAACCTGCGCACCCTCTCCGAGCGGGCCCGCGCGGCCGGCATCCGCGTCGACGCCCTCGGCGGCGACCCCGGCTGGGTCGACAACCCGAGCTGGGTCGTCACCTACTGGCTCAAGCCGGCGAGGGCCACTGGCCTGTTCACCGGCATCCACGTCGACGTCGAGCCCTACACGACGCCCGCGTGGACGACGAGCCAGGCGACGGTCGTCGCGAAGTACCTGACGCTGCTCGACACGCTGAGGGCCAACGCGGGCAGCTCGGCCATCGAGGCCGACATCCCCTTCTGGTTCAACGGGATTCCCGCCAAGACGAGCACGGGTGCCGCCTCCAGCCTTGACCGCGAGATCATGCGGCGCACGTCCGGTGTCACGGTGATGGCCTACCGCAACACCGCTGCGGGCGCCGACGGCACGCTCGCGATCGCCGCACCCGCCCTCGCGGCCGGCTCGGCGCTCGGCAAGCCCGTGCGGATCGGGCAGGAGACGACGTACCTCGGTGACACGGCCGTCGACACCAAGCAGACCTACTACGGCTGGACCCGCACCGCGATGGAGGGCCAGCTGGCACAGGTGACGTCGGGTGCGACGTCGAACGCGTCCTTCGCCGGGCTGGCGATCCACGACGCCAGGGGCTACGCCGCGATGGTGCCCTGAGCCTCACCCGTCCGCCGGGTCGTCCTGGCGCACGAACGGGAGAGCGGGACCGGCCGGGCCGGTCCCGCTCTCCTACCTGTCCGCACGAGGCGATGGGACTGCGTGTCAGGAGGCGTCGCGGGCTTCCAGGGCTGCCACGGCGTCGGGGCGGAATCCCTTGAACGTCATCCAGATCCCGACGCTGAGCTCCCACGCGGCGATGGGCAGGGTGAGCAGGAGCGAGGCCGTCGACACCTGCGCGAAGCCACCGAAGAGGTTCGCGACGAACGCGGCGAGGAGCAGCGGGGCGCCGATCAGCCCGACGGTCGGGATGAGGCGGGGCACGAGCCGCGAACGGTGGAGCAGCGTGCCGAAGAGCAGGGCGTTGAAGACGGGCATGAGGCCGGGGCCGAAGAGGAAGGTCCAGTCACGGACGCTGACGAGCGCGTTGGCCGTCACGGTGACCGAGGCCGCGTCGGCGCCCGACCCGGCGAGGTCCTGCCTCATCGTCACGACGGCGAGCAGGGTGACGACGCCGATCATGACGACGGCAGCCTCGATGAGCCTGGAGGTGACGAAGCCCAGCGCCAGCGAGCCGTTCACGCGCTTGACCAGGGGATAGACGGCCACCGCCGAACCGACCGCGGTGAGGGCGTTCACAGTGTCGAGGAGGCATCCCCACAGCACGCGGGTGTCCTGGCCGGCGCCGGTCACGTAGCCGGCGTCGTTGAGCACCGGTGCGAGCAGGGCGAGCGCGGGGATCGACGACGCGAAGGTCAGCAGGTAGAAGATGCCGGCCGCGCGGGAGTACGCCCGCGTCGATCGGCCGGGGGAGGAGGCTCCGGGAACGGCGACGGTGGGTGCGGTGATGGTCATGTCAGGCTCCTTGTCGTGGGTGGTGAGGGGTGGCGAAGCGTGGTCGGGGCGGTGGCACGGCCAGTGGTCGGGGCTGCCTCCGGCTCGGCCTCGAGCTGGCGTACCGAGACCAGGGGCAGGCCGAGGTCGCGCAGCCGGTGCAGGAGGCCGTGCAGCGCCGCCTGGTCGGCGACCGGCCCCTCGAGCACGGTGAGACCGTCACGCGTGGAGAGCGTCATGCCGTCGAGCCGGGCCGACCACCGGGGGTCGAGCCGTCCGCGGAGGCGGATCTCGTAGCGACCGGACCCGTCCGGGTTGCTGGCTGCCGTGTTCATGCTCCGCACGCTAGGCAGCGAGGTGGTGAGACCGGATCACCCGATGTGGTGAGTGCGGTGGTGAACTCGCGCAGGGCCGCGCCTGCCGTTCAGAGCAGTCCGAGCTCGCCCGCTCGCGCGACGGCATCGCGGCGCCGGTTGACGCCGAGCTTCGCGTAGACGTTCTTCGTGTGGGTGCGCAGGGTGTTGACCGAGATGAAGAGCCGGCGCGCGATGTCCGGTCCGTCGAGCGAGGTGGCGAGCAGGCGGAGCACCTCCAGCTCCCGCGTGCTCAGCGGCTCGACGAGCCCGCGGGCTTCGTTGACGTCGCCCACGCCGCCCGCCACGACCGCCTCGCGGTGACAGGCATCGAGGAGGCGACGCGGGTGGCCCCACGCGGGCTCTCGCTCGACGAGGGCCGCCAGCAGCCCGGCCATCGGCGCTCCCTCGCCGACGAACACCCGCACGTGACCGGTGCCCTCGGCCAGCCGCACGGCGCGCTCGAGCGGTTCGAGGGGCGCTCCGACGTCGCCGCTCCCGCTCGCCCGGTCGAGGGCGACGGCCTGCAGCACGAGCATCTCGACGAGGATGCCGGTCCTCCCGCCCGACTCCGCCGCCGCCGCGAGGCGCTCGAGGAGGCGGTGTGCCGTGGGCGACGTGTCGGGGTGGTGCAGGAGCGCACGTGCCAGGGTGACGTGCTCGTACTCGCGCACGTAGGACGGCTCGTCGTCGGGCGTCAGCCCCCGCTCGCGAGCCCATTCCAGGGCCTCGTCCACGCGGCCGAGGGTGAGCAGCACGCGCACCCGTTGCGCCGCGAGGGGGCATACGTCGGGCGAGTAGTCGCCGACGTAGACCCGTTGCGCCTCCTCCAGCAGGGCGAGCGCGCCGGCCCGGTCACCCTCGGCCTCGCGGAGCCGTGCCTGCGCGACCCGCCAGCGGTAGGGGAACTGGGGCAGGCCGAGGTGCTCACCGAGTGCCCCCGCTCGGTCGAGGTGTGCTGCTGCCGCACCGAGATCGCCTGTCTCGAGGGCGATCCCGCTCAGCCCGACCTCCATGTCGGCGACTCCGCGCAGCGGCCCGCCCGGCGTCCCGGAGCTGCTTGTCGCCCCGGAGCCGCCGGAGCCGCCGGTGCCCCCGGTGCCCCCGGTGCCCGGACCGGCGTGCGCTGCCGCCAGCCGCAGCGCCTGCTCGTACGTGCGCCGTGCGTCGTCGAGGCGGCCCTGGGTGGTCCGCAGGTCGCCGAGCGTGATGGAGCAGCCGAGCACGTCGGAGATGTTCCCCGCCCGCTCGAGACCCGCGACCGCCACCGAGTACGCCCGGTGCGCCGACTCGAGGTCCCCGCCCGCCCACGAGGCCAGCCCCGCGAGCGCCGACGCGGCGGCCACCGTCAGGTCGTCGCCGGGGGCGGCCCGCTCCACCGCGAGGTCGGCGTGCATCACCGTGCCGGCGGCGTCGCCCGAGACGAGGGCGAGGGCGGCCCGGTAGGTCTCCATGGCGCCGGGGACGCGCGCCGCCTCGTGCTCGTCCAGCACGACGACGTCGGCGGACGGGTCGGCGAGCAGTGCCTCGAGCCGTGCCAGGCGCTCCGGCACGGTGTCGAACTCGCCCCGCGACATGAGCGCACCGATGAAGCCGATCGCGAGCACGGGCCTCTGTCGGACGAGGGCGTCCGGGATCTCGTCGATCCACGCGCGCACGGTGGACTCCCGGCGCTGGCGCAGCAGGCCGATGGCCGTGCGCTCGACGACGTCGGCGGCCAGCTCGAGGTCGCCGCCCGTGATCGCGTGCCGCACGGCCGGCTCCGGCTCGTCGGCCGCGGCGTACCACTGCGCGGCCCGGCGGTGCAGCGTGGGGACCGAGCTCGGGCGGTCCTCCACGAGGTGCGCGCGCAGCACGTCGGCGAAGAGGTGGTGGTAGCGGTACCACCGGCGGTTGTCGTCGAGCGGGACGACGAAGAGGTTGGCGCGCTCGAGGGACTCGAGCACCGACCTGCTGTCGCTCCCGCCGGTCACCGCGTCGCACAGCGAGCCGCTCAGGCGGTCGAGCACGGAGGTGTCGAGCAGGAACCGCCTGACCTGCTCGGGCTGACGACGCACGACCTCCTCGACGAGGTAGTCGACGACGTAGCGGTCGTCGCCCGCGAACCCGGCGATGAAGCTCGCTGCGTCGTCGCGGCCCCGGAGCGACAGTGCCGCCAGCTGCAGCGCCGCGACCCACCCCTCGGTGCGGTCCTCGAGCGCGGCGACCTCGTCCGCGGTGAGGCCGAGCCCGGCCACGTCGGTGACGTAGGCCGCCACCTCCGCGCGCGTGAGGCGCAGGTCGGCGGCCCGCACCTCGACGAGCGCGCCGCGGGCCCGCATCCGCGCCAGCGGCAGGTCGGGGTCGGCGCGGGTGCCGATCAGCACGCGGACGTCCGCGGGCAGGTGCTCGACGAGGAAGGCGACGTCGCCGGCGATCGCCGCGGTGTCGGCGAGGTGGTAGTCGTCGAGCACGAGGTCGACCCCTCCGGGCACGGCCGCGAGCGCGTTGACGAGGGTGGCGACGACCGCGCCGGGCCGGGCATCGGCACCCTGCAGCAGGGGCAGCACCGTGGCGCCCACCCCCGGCACCGCCGTGTCGAGGGCCGTGACGACGTACGTCCAGAAGGGCGTCGGGTGCTGCTCGGACGCCTCGAGCGAGACCCAGGCCACGGGGCGCTCCGTGGCGCCCGCCCAGGCAGCGAGGAGGGTGGTCTTGCCGAAGCCCGCCGGGCCCGAGACGACGGTCAGCGGTGAGGTGTCCGCAGCCTGCAGGCGCTCGAGGAGACGGGCGCGTGGCACCAGGGCGTGCCGCGCCCGGGGCACGAAGAGCTTGGTCCGCACCAGCGGACTCGACGTGCCCGTGTCGACCCGCAGCGGAGGTGGCGGGTCGAGCGGTGCGGTCGCCGTGCCGTCGGTCACCGGGAGCCGCCGAGGCCCTGCCGGTCGCCGGTCAGCCAGAGCTCGTGGTCCCGGGGGTGCGCAGCCCTCACCTCGTCCGTCAGCCGACGGGTGTGCCGGACGAGCGGGGCGTGGAGCGCGACCGGAAGGTCGGCGATCAGGTCCGCGAGCAGCGCGCTGAGTCGACGGGTCACCTGAGGTTGCGAGATCCCGGCCTCGACGACCTCGAGGAGGGCGAGGTCGACCACGTCGGCCCAGGTCGCCCCGCGCAGCTGCACGCTGCCGCGACCCGCGTCGATGACGGCGGCGCCCAACGGCAGTGCGGCGGCCACCCGGAGCACCCCCTCGACCTCGTCGAGCGATCGCACCGCGGTCGTGGGGTCGTTGATCCCGGGCGACAGCGCCTTGAGCGCGACGTCGGTGAGGAGGCGCAGCGCATACAGCGGATCGTGCGCGAGCGACCGCTCGTGGCGCACGAGCAGGCAGCGGCTGAGCTCACGGTCGGAGGGTCGGGCGTCCGCGGCGGCCACGAGGGCGATCGGGGAGCCGACCGACACGCCGTCGCCGACCCGGACGAGCACGCGGACGTGCACACCGTCCCGGCGCACGAGGCGCCCGAGGTGCCCGACCGAGACGGCGACCAGCTGGCCGGGTCGCCCGGCGTAGCGCACCACGACCCCGCCCTCGATGGCCAGGTCGTCGTCGGGCTCCTCCGGCCGGGCGCCCCGGCCGGTGGCCGCCGCGTGCCGTCGACGCAGCCGGCGGCGGGCCATGGCGCCGATGGAGGTGTGTAGGGCGTCGACCTTGATCCGGGTCGAGACCGACGAGATGAGCACGAGGAAGCCGACGAGGCTGAGGACGAGCAGGAGCACGGCGGTCGCGGTGCCGAAGAACGGGACGAACGACTCCTGCCGACCGGAACCGATGCTGAAGAGCGTGAGGAACGAGAAGGTGACCGTGCCGAGGAAGCAGGCGAGCACCCACTGGGTGCTGCGGGCCCGCATGAAGTAGGTGACGGTGCGGGGGGAGTAGGCCGACGACCCGAACTGGATGACGAGGAGGACGACCGAGAAGACGAACCCGGTGAAGGTCACCATGCCGCCACCGATGGCGGAGAGCAGCGTCTGGGCGGACGACGCCGAGAGCAGCCCGCGCTCCGGGTCGGCCACGTCCTGGTCGAGCTGGACGATGGCCTGCGACAGGGCTGCCGCGCCGACGATGCCGGCGAGGGGGATGACCCAGGACGCGTTCTCCCACCACAGGCGCAGCCGCTGGAGTCCGAGCGTCACCGCCCCAGTCCACCACGGCCGGCCGCCGCTGTCCCGGGAGTGACGCACGTCCCGGCCCGCGGTAGGTCAGGAGATGACGACGGCGTCCGGGGCGGTCGTCGTGAGGCGCATGCGCACCGGCACCTCGTCGCCGACACGCGGTGGCGTGGCACCCTCGGGGAGCACGAGCAGGCTGCACTGCATGTGGGGTGGCTCGGCGAAGCGCGGCGTCGTGCCCGACACTGTGAACGGCGAGCGCACCCGGTGGGCCGCCTCGAGCACCCCCTCCGTCACCGCGATCGCACGTGAGCGCAGCGTCGCCGCCGACGAGGGGCTCTCCATGGCGACGCCGTGCGAGGTGCCGCCGCTGACGACGACGAGGTGGCCGCCGGCGACCGGGCGCTGGCGGTAGCCCACCCGGGTCCCCTTGGCCACGGGCCGGACGTCGAGCACGTGGGCCCGCACCTCGTACGAGCCCTTGTCGGCGTACCAGAGGTCGGTGCCGATGCGGGGCCGGAAGGTGTGGTCGGGGAATCGCTCTGCCAGCGTGGCGAGCTCACGGGTGGAGACGTGCGAGACGAACCACGTCTGCACCCTCGGGACGGCGGCGATGAAGCGCGCGATCTCCTCGACGTGCCCCGTGCCGAGCGGCAGGTGCAGCGTCACGCCGACGGCGTCGGCCGCCGCCGCGAGGTCGCCGACCTCGCCGACCGGCGCGCCGAAGCGGTTCATCGAGGTCAGGCCCTCCACGACGACGCGGGCCTCGGCGAGCACGCCACGCAGGCTCTCCACGTCGACGGACGTCGTCACCGTGTGCACGAGCCGCGTGTTCAGCAGATCGGGCAGCCCGGCGTGGATCGCCGCGCGGTAGGGCTCCATGACGAGCACGTCGCCGCCGAACGCCGCGAGGGCCTCGGGCACCTCGGCGTACGTGCCGACCGCGATCGTCGGCGCGCCGAGGCGTGAGGCCTCTGCGCAGAGCAGGTTGCGCCCGAAGCCGTAGCCGTTGCCCTTGATGACGGGCACGATGCCGGGGCGCTCGGCGACGACCCGGTCGAGACCGGCCCGCCAGCGCTCACCGTCGACGTGGAGGACGAACGACACGACCGGTCACCGCCGCTTCATGTAGAGGTCGAAAGCCTTGTAGAGCAGGCGGTTCAGGGGGAGGTCCCATTCGCCGGCGAGTCGCACGGCCTCGCCGCCCGTGCCGACCTTGAAGCGGATCAGCCCGATGTGCGGGTTCGCCTCGTCGACGGTGTTCGTGATGCCGCGCAGGTCGTAGACGGTGGCGCCGGCCGCGATCGAGTCCTGGATCATCCGCCACTGGATCGCGGTCGAGCCCTGCAGCTCGCGCTTGGCCGAGGTCGACGCGCCGTAGGAGTACCAGGCGTGCTCGCCGACGCGGATGAAGACCGTCGCGGCGAGGACGTCGCCCTCGTGCTCGGCGAGGTAGACGCGGATCCGCTCGGGGTCCTCGGCCGACAGGGCGGCATGCATCTGCTCGAAGTAGGCGAGACCGCGCGGCGTGAAGCGGTCGCGCTCGGCCGTCTCGACGTAGGTGCGGTGGAACGCGGGCAGGTCGGACGCGTCGCCGACGCGCACCGTGACGCCGTTCTTCGCCGTCTTCTTGATGTTGCGCCGCCACAGCTGGTTCATGCCGGCGAGCACGTCGGCCTCCGTGCGGCCCGCGAGCGGCACCTGGAAGACGAACTCGGGCTGCCCCGCGGCGAAGCCGTCGTCGGGGCTGAGGTGCTTGAAGCCGAGCCGCCGCAGCTCGGCGACGACGGCCGTGCCGACCGGCTCGACGACGTCGGGCGTGGCCTCGTCGTAGCGGCGCACGGCCGGGTCGGCGATGGCGGCCTTGATCGTCGCCGTGCCCCAGCGGTGCGTGGCGACCGGCGGGCCGATGCGCAGGGCGAACGCGCCCTTGGCCTTGAGGTGGTCGCGCAGCGCGCGGAGCAGCTCGACGAGGCGCGGCGACGACCAGTCGATGCAGGGCCCCTCGGGCACGTAGGCGAGCGACCGCTTCACCTTGGGCAGCGCTCGGTGGAGTACGAGCGCGGCGCCGATCATCGTGCCGTCCTCGAACCACCCGACCGACTCGGCGCGCCACTCCTTCTTGACGTCGGCCCACGCCGGCGTCTGGAGGAAGCTCGCCGACGGCTGGGTGCGCAGCCACGCAAGGTGCTCGGCGGGGCTGATGTCACGGACGGAGATGGGCGAGGTCACGCTGGCTCACGCTACCGGAGGGCGACCGGCTCGCCGACTCGCCTCGCGCAGCCCTGCCCGGCTCAGGCCCAGCCCATCGTGCGGGGGTCCGGCGGGAGCCGCGGGTTGAGCAGGTGCGCGACGAGCGCGGTCCACCCGGTCTGATGCGTGGCGCCGAGGCCCTCGCCGGTGTCGCCGTCGAAGAACTCCGAGAACGTCGGGTGCGCCGACCACAGCGGGTCGGGGGAGGACTCGATGCGCTTGCCGTCGGAGGGACGTCGGCCGTCGACCGGGCGGAAGAGCGCGGCGAGCCCGCCGTCGACGACGTCGGCCGCCTCGTCGAGCGTGCACCAGTTGCCCGAGCCCGTGGGCACCTCGATGCGGAAGTCGTCACCGAAGAAGCGCCCGTAGGTGCGCAGCTTGTCGGCGAGCAGCACGTTCGTCGGGAACCACACGGGCCCACGCCAGTTCGAGTTGCCGCCGAACATGCCGGTGCGCGACTCGCCGGGCTCGTACTCGATCGACACCGTCTCGTCGCCCAGCGTGGCCGTCACGGCCTGGCGCGTCGCGGCCGAGAGCGACCGGATGCCGTAGGGGGAGAGGAACTCCTCGGTGTCGAACATCCGCTCGAGGATGCGCCGCAGCCGCTTCGGCGGCACGAGCGTCAGCAGCATCTTGCCGTCCTCGCGCGCCAGCATCGGCTTGACGAGCTCGGGCCGGCGCTCCTGCAGCCAGTGGAACCGGCTGGTCACGTCGGGGCACTCGTCGACGACCCACGACGGGATCTCGGTCGCGCCGAGGATCGGCAGCAGGCCCACCATCGAGCGCACCCGCATGTGCGGCGCCCGGCCGTCCGGCTGGACGAGCACGTCGTAGTAGAAGCCGTCCTCCTCGTGCCAGAGGCTCTTGTCGCTCGAGCCGAAGTGCCGCATGGCCTGCGCGATGGAGAGGAAGTGCTCGAGGAACTTCGTCGCGACGTCGTCCCAGGCCTTGTCGGTGCGAGCCAGCTCGAGCGCGATCTTCAGCATCTGCTGGCAGTAGAAGGCCATCCAGCTCGTCGCGTCGCTCTGCTCGAGCCGGAACCCGGGCGGCAGCGGCGCGGAGCGGTTGAACAGGCCGATGTTGTCCATCCCGAGGAACCCACCCTCGAAGAGGTTGCTGCCGTTGGCGTCCTTGCGGTTGACCCACCACGCGAAGTTGAGCAGCAGCTTGGTGAAGACGCGCACGAGGAACTCGCGGTCGCGGTAGCCGTCGATGCGGTAGACGTGCCAGGCCGCCCACGCGTGCACGGGCGGGTTGACGTCGCCGAACTCCCACTCGTATGCCGGCAGCTGGCCGTTCGGGTGCATGGCCCACTCGCGGCACATGAGGAGCAGCTGCTCCTTGGCGAACTCCGGGTCCACGTGCGCGAGCGGGATCGTGTGGAAGGCGAGGTCCCACGCGGCGAACCACGGGTACTCCCACTCGTCGGGCATCGAGATGACGTCCGCGAGGGCGAGGTGCTTCCAGTGCTCGTTGCGGCCCTTCTTGCGGCTCTCGGAGACCGCCGGGCCGACCGGGTCGCCCTCGGCCCACTGGCGCACGTCGTAGCGGTAGAGCTGCTTGCCCCAGAGCAGGCCGGCATACGCCCTGCGCGCGACGTGCCGGTCCTCCTCGTCGAGCGAGGCGTCGATGACGTGGCCGTAGAACTCGTCGGCCTCCTCGCGCCGCGCGCCGAGCACCTCCTCGAACGGCTCCCCGAACCAGTCGAGGTTCGGGTCGCCGGTCGCGAGGCGCAGGTCGACGCTCACGGTCTCGCCGGGGCCGACGGAGTCGAAGTGGTACCAGAACGAGCACTTGCTGCCGTAGCCGCCGGGGTTGACGGCGTGCCGACGGCCGTGCACGACGCGCTGGTTGATCGAGTCCTTGGGGTAGAGCGACTGGTTGGCCAGGGCCTGCTCGCCGAAGAGGTGCTTGGCGTTGGTCTCGTTGTCGCAGAAGAGGGTCGTGGGCGTCCCGGAGGCGGCGAGCACGTAGCGCCCGAGGAAGCCGTGCGTCACCTCGGCGGCCCGGTAGCCGCGGGGAGGCCTGCCGTTGCGGCGGATCTCGCGCAGCTCGGTGACGCGGTCGTCGACGCCCCAGCCCCACGTGTTGCGCAGCCAGATCGTCGGCAGCAGGTGCAGGGGCGCGGCCTCCGGCCCGTGGTTCGTCGCCGAGATGCGGATGCACATGTCGTCGGGCCCGGCCTTGGCATACGTCATCGTCACGTCGAAGAACTCGTGGTCGTCGAGGATGCCGGTGTCGCCGAGCTCGAACTCGCGCTCGTCACGGGTGCGCTCGCGGTTCTCGCGGCGCAGCTGCTCGTAGGGGAACTCGGCCTGCGGATAGCGGTAGAGCCACTGCATCCACGAGTGCGTGGGCGTGCCGTCGAGGGCCCACCAGTATTCCTTGGCGTCCTCGCCGTGGTTGCCCTCCTCGTTCGTCAGGCCGAAGAGGCGCTCCTTGAGGATCGGGTCCTTGCCGTTCCAGAGCGCCACCGAGAAGTTGAGGAAGCCGAAGCGGTCGCTGATGCCGCCGAGGCCGTCCTCGCCCCAGCGGTAGGCGCGCGAGACCGCCTGGTCGAAGGGGAACTCCGACCACGCGTTGCCGCCGGCCGAGTAGTCCTCGCGCACCGTGCCCCACTGCCGGCCGGAGAGGTAGGGGCCCCAGAGGCGCCACGGGGCGTCGTGGCCGGGAGAGTCGACGAGCCGCGCGTGCTCCGCGCTCAGAGGCTCACCGTGAGGGAGGGGGCTGTTCATGGCCCCCATGGTGAGGCATCGATGTGTCCACGTCGTTACGGGTCTTGACCTTCGACCCGGTCGAGGGCCCGGTCTCGCGCCCGTGCCGGCCATCCCGCGCCCCGACGACGACCTCCCCGCCGACGCCTGCTGACGATCGGTGAGGTCCGCGCCGCTGCGCCGAGTCGGTGTGCCGCTCGCGGAGGTCGCGCTCGTGCTCGACGGTCCGCGCCGTCCGCTCGCCGTCCGCGGCGAGGGCGCCGGCTCCTCCGTGCTCATGCCGGTCGGTGCCGACGACGTGCGGCTGTGACGCCTGCCACGAGGCGGCCGCACGCCTGACGCGTCGAGAGCACCCCTCCGCGGCTCCTAGACTGGTGGGGTTGTCCGGCCGCTGACGTAGTGCGGCACCGATAGGAGGAATGCCGTGATCGTCGCCACCGGGATCGAGCTGCGTGCGGGAGCGCGCCTGCTCGTCGAGGACGCCAGCTTCCGCATCGACTCCGGCGACCGCATCGGCCTCGTCGGCCGCAACGGCGCCGGCAAGACCACCCTGACGAAGGTGCTCGCGGGCGAGGGTCAGCCCGCCGGGGGCACCGTGACGCGCACCGGCGCCGTCGGCTACCTGCCCCAGGACCCGCGCACCGGCGACCTCGAGATGCTCGCCCGCGACCGCATCCTCTCGGCCCGCGGCCTCGACGACATCGTGCGACGCCGGTCCGAGACCGAGGTGCGCATGGGCAGCGACGACGACGCGGTGCGCGACAAGGCGATGCGCAAGTACTCGCGCCTCGAGGTCGAGTTCGAGGCCCAGGGCGGCTACGCCGCCGAGTCCGAGGCCGCCTCGATCGCGAGCGCGCTCGGGCTCGACGAGCGCATCCTCGGCCAGCCGCTCGGCACGCTCTCCGGCGGTCAGCGACGCCGGGTCGAGCTGTCGCGGATCCTCTTCTCCGGCAACGAGACCCTGCTGCTCGACGAGCCGACCAACCACCTCGACGCCGACTCGATCACCTGGCTGAGGGAGTACCTCCGCGCCTACAAGGGCGGACTCATCATCATCAGCCACGACGCCGAGATGCTCGACGCCGTCGTCAACAAGGTCTACCACCTCGACGCGAACCGCTCGGCGCTCGACGTCTACAACGTCAACTGGAAGACCTACCTCCAGGCGCGGGAGACGGACGAGAAGCGCCGTCGCCGTGAGCTGCAGAACGCGCAGAAGAAGGCCGGCGCGCTGCTCGCGCAGGCCGACAAGATGCGGGCCAAGGCCACCAAGGCGACCGCTGCGCAGAACATGGCCAAGCGCGCCGAGCGCCTGCTCGCCGGCGTCGAGGGCGAGCGCGTGCAGGACAAGGTGGCCAAGCTGCGCTTCCCGAAGCCGGCCGCGTGCGGCAAGACGCCGCTGCGAGCCTCGGGCCTGTCGCGCACCTACGGCTCGCTCGAGGTCTTCACCGACGTCGACCTCGCCATCGACCGCGGCAGCCGCGTCGTCGTGCTCGGCCTCAACGGTGCCGGCAAGACGACCCTGCTGCGGATGCTCGCCGGCGTCGACACCCCCGACACCGGTGAGGTGGAGCCCGGCCACGGCCTGCGCCTCGGCTACTACGCCCAGGAGCACGAGAACCTCGACGTGTCCCGCACCGTGCTCGAGAACATGAAGTCGGCCGCGCCGGAGCTCGGCGAGACCGACGTGCGCAAGGTGCTCGGCTCGTTCCTCTTCTCCGGCGACGACGTCCAGAAGCCGGCCGGGGTGCTCTCCGGCGGGGAGAAGACGCGTTTGTCGCTCGCCATGCTCGTCGTCAGCTCGGCCAACGTGCTGCTGCTCGACGAGCCCACCAACAACCTCGACCCCGCCTCGCGCGAGGAGATCCTCGGCGCGCTCAAGACGTACGAGGGCGCCGTCGTGCTCGTCACGCACGACGAGGGAGCCGTCGACGCGCTCGAGCCCGAGCGCATCCTGCTCCTGCCCGACGGCGTCGAGGACCTCTGGGGCCCCGACTACATGGACCTCATCTCGCTCGCCTGACGCCCTCCGGCACGTCCGCCGGCTCGTCTCCCGGGCCGTGTCGCACGCCGGCGCTACCGTGGCGTCATGGTTCCTGACGGCCGGGGCGGTGGCGGGCGGCGACGGCGGCGTCGCGAGTCACGCTCCAGCACGGGGGAGAACCGCCTCTGGCCGGCTCTCGCGGTGCTCGTCGCCGCACTGACGTACGCCGTGCTTCCCGAGAGCCTGCTCGTCGGCCCACGCCTCGCGATCCCGGCCGTCGAGCTCGTGCTGCTCGGCGCCCTGCTGCTGACGAACCCCCGGCGGATGGTCCGCCAGACCCGGTGGTCGCGCGCGACCTCGATCGCCCTCGCCTGCGTCGTCATCGCGACCAACCTCGTCGCCCTCGGCATGCTCGTCCGGACCCTGACGTCGGGCGAGCCGGGTGGCATGCCGCTCCTGGTCGCCGGGATGCAGGTGTGGCTGACGAACGTCATCGGCTTCGGCCTGCTCTTCTGGGAGGTGGACCGGGGCGGCCCGGTCGCCCGGCACACGCTCGCCCGCGACCGGCTGCCGCCCGCCGACTGGCGCTTCTCCCAGGACGAGAACCAGGACACGGTCACCGAGGTCGCTGCAACGTCGAGCGCTCGGAGCAATTGGCGGCCGGAGCTCGTCGACTACATCTACGTCTCCCTGACGAACTCCAGCGCCTTCAGTCCGACGGACACCATGCCGCTGACCCCGCGCGCCAAGGCGCTCATGGGTCTCGAGGCGACGGCGGCGCTGCTCACCTCGCTCCTCGTCGTCGCCCGGGCGATCGGCGCGCTCGGGCAGTGAACATCAGGAGGGCCCGGCGGCATGCATAATCGAATGCTCTGGCTTGCATAATGGACGGTTATTGCATCTGGGTGGCCCCGACCGGACACTGGGTGTCATGCCGACCGACCACCACCTGCGCTGCCCGTTCTGCTCGGGCGACGACGTGACGCCCTTCCCCGACCCGACCTCCGCCTGGTCGTGCCTGGGATGCATGCGCGTCTTCCGCGTGGAGCTCGTGCAGCCGGCCGCGGTGAGCGGCTGGGGCGTGCTGCAGGTCGTCGGCGCGAACCGTTCCGTCGGGGTCGCCGCGGCCTGACGGCTTCCGGGAAGGGTGCTGTGGCGCGGGTAGCCTGCGGGCATGACGCATCCGCACCTGGCCGTGGAGACCGACGGGCCCGTCCGCACGCTCACCCTCGACCACCCGGAGAAGCGCAACGCGCAGACGCCGTCGCTGTGGGCCGCGCTCGCACAGGAGGCGCGGTCGGTGCCCGACGACGTGCGCGTCGTCGTGCTGCGCGGCGCCGGCGAGGCGTTCTCGGCCGGCATCGACACCGCGATGTTCACGCCCGAGGGGGTGCCGGGCGAGGAGAGCATCGCCGCGCTCGCGGCCGGGGGCGCCGAGGGGATCCAGCGCGGCATCGCGGCCTACCAGGAGGGTTTCACGGCGTGGGCGCAGTGCCCGGCGGTCGTCGTCGCGCAGGTGCACGGCTACGCCATCGGCGCCGGCTTCCAGCTCGCCCTCGCCGCCGACCTGCGCATCGCGGCCCTCGACTCGTGGTTCGCGATGCGCGAGACGAGTCTCGGGCTCGTGCCCGACCTCGGCGGCACCGGTCCGCTCGTGCACCTGGTCGGCTACGCGCGGGCCCTCGAGATGTGCGCCACCGGCCGCCGGATCACGGCGCCCGAGGCGCACGGCATCGGGCTCGTCGGCTCGCTCGCACCCGCTGCGGACCTCGAGGAGGCCACCGAGTCGCTCGTCGACGCGCTGCTGGCCGCACCGGCCCCGGCGCTGCTCGCGCTCAAGCCGTTGCTGCGCGGCGCGATGGAGGGCGGGCGTGACGCGCAGCTGGCCCGGGAGCGGGAGGCCCAGACGGGTCTGCTGCAGGGTCTGCTCGGGGGCGCGGACGCCTGAGCGACCTTGCCTACGGATGGCCCGGGGAATCGCTGTCGGTGCCGCGCGGTTGGATGAAGGGACGCAAGGAGGTCTGAGCAGTGGGCATGCAGCCGTGGATGGCGATCCGATCGATGTCGCGTGACTCGTCGGTGACCGAGCGGAGCCTCTCGCCGGGCACCCGCCGCCGCGTGCTCACGTATGCCGGCCCCTACCGTCGGGCGATCATCGCCTTCCTCGCGGTCGTGGTGCTCGACTCGGTGCTCGTCGTCACCGTGCCGCTCCTGCTCAAGAGCCTCGTCGACGACGGCGTCATCCCGCAGGACTCCTCGGTCGTCGTGCGGCTCGCGCTCGTCGTGGCCGCCATCGCCGTGCTCGACGCCGTGCTCACCGTCATCTCGCGGTGGTACTCCTCGCGCATCGGTGAAGGTCTCATCAACGACCTGCGCACCCAGGTCTTCGGGCACGTGCTCCGTCAGCCGATCGCCTTCTTCACCCGGGCACAGACCGGCTCGCTCGTCTCGCGCCTCAACAACGACGTCGTCGGCGCCCAGCAGGCGTTCACCTCGGTGCTGTCCAACGTCGTGAGCAACATCGTCTCCGTCGTGCTCGTCGTGGGCGCCATGCTCGCGCTGTCGTGGCAGCTGACGCTCGGCTCGCTGCTGCTCGTGCCGCTCTTCCTCATCCCGGCCAAGGTGATGGGCCGGCGGCTCGCCAGCCTGTCGCACCGCCAGATGAACCTCAACGCCGACATGGGCACCCGGATGACCGAGCGCTTCAACGTCGCCGGTGCCCTGCTCGTGAAGCTCTTCGGCACCCCGGCGCGCGAGGAGGCCGAGTACGCCGACCGCGCCGGACGCGTGCGCGACATCGGCATCCAGATCGCGCTTAACCGCACGATCTTCATGGCCGCGCTGACCCTCGTCGCCGCCCTCGCCACGGCGATGGTCTACGGCTTCGGCGGCATCATGGCCGTCGGTGGCACGCTCTCGGTCGGCACGCTGCTCGCCCTGTCGGCGCTCCTCGGCCGCCTCTACGGCCCGCTGACGTCGCTCTCCAACGTCCGCGTCGACATCATGACGGCGCTCATCTCGTTCGAGCGCGTCTTCGAGGTGCTCGACCTCGAGCCGCTCGTCAAGGAGCGCCCGGGAGCGGTGGCGCTGCCCGTCGGGCCGCTCGGTGTCGAGCTCGACCACGTGGGCTTCCGCTACCCGTCCGCCGACGAGGTGTCGCTCGCCTCGCTCGAGTCGGTCGCCTCGGGCGACCGCCGGGGGAGCGGCGCGGTGCTCCACGACATCACCGTCTCGGCGCCGGCCGGCCACCTCGTCGCGCTCGTCGGCCCGTCGGGGGCCGGCAAGACGACGCTCACCTCGCTCGTCTCGCGGCTCTACGACCCGAGCGAGGGCGTCGTGCGCGTCGGCGGGGTCGACCTGCGCGACGTGACGATGACCTCGTTGCGCGAGCGCGTCGGGGTCGTGACGCAGGAGGCGCACCTGTTCCACGACACGATCCGCGCCAACCTGCTCTACGCACGGGCCGACGCCACCGACGAGCAGATCCACGCCGCGCTGCGCGCTGCGCAGATCAGCGACCTCGTCGACGAGCTGCCCGAGGGCCTCGACACCGTCGTCGGCGACCGCGGTCACCGGCTGAGCGGCGGTGAGAAGCAGCGCCTCGCCATCGCCCGGCTGCTGCTCAAGGCGCCCGACGTCGTCGTGCTCGACGAGGCCACCGCCCACCTCGACTCCGAGTCGGAGGTCGCGGTGCAGCGGGCGCTCGACGCCGCGCTCGAGGGGCGCACCTCGATCGTCATCGCCCACCGCCTGTCGACGATCCGCCAGGCCGACCTCATCGTCGTGCTCGACCACGGCCGCGTCGTCGAGACGGGCCGCCACGCCGAGCTGCTCGCCGCCGGTGGGCTCTACGCGGATCTGCACGCGACGCAGTTCGACGACCAGGCCGTCGAGCGCGCCGAGCACGAGGCGGGCCCTGACGCATCGGACGACGTCCCCGAGGCCGTGGCCCGCGTCTGACCCGCTCTCGAGGGTCGGCCGGGGATCGTCGGGGGTCGTCGGGGTTGTCCGCGCCCCCTCGGGAGCCGGGCCGTGGTGCGCCGCCACGAATCCGGTTGCGCCCCCGACTGCTCCTCGGGTCGGATGGGGCGGTGCTGACGACGCGACGCCTGACGGCCGACGACCCGCTGCTGCGTGACTGGCACGAGGCCGTGCGTGACGCCCACTTGGCCGACCGCGAGCCGGCCTGGTGGGAGTCGTGGGAGGCGACGCGGACCTACCTGGCGCGCCCGGCCGACCGGACGGCATACGTGATCGTGGCGGCGCTCGACGGTGGCGTCGTCGTCGGTGGCGCGGAGGTGTCGCTCCCGCTCGTCGACGACACCGACACGCTCTCGGTGGTGCTCGGGGTGCGGCCGGTGCACCGCCGTCGCGGCGCGGGTGACCTGGTCGCCGCCGAGGTGCGTGCGGTGGCGCGCGAGCACGGCCGCACCGTCGCGCAGACCGAGGTCTACGTGCCGGCAGGGGTGGCCTTCGAGGACTGGTGCGGCGGAGCGTTCGCGCGGCGGCACGGGTTGGGCAGCGTCAGCGCCGAGGACCGGCTGCTCGTCGACCTGCCCTACGACCCGGACCGGCTCGGGCGGCTCACCGATGCGGCCCAGGTGCCCGAGGGGTACCGCGTCGTCTCGTTCACGGGTCCGTGCCCGGACGACCTCGCGCCGGAGTGGGCGCGAATGCGCACGCAGATGAACGAGGACGTGCCGACGGGGGAGCTGACGCGCTCGGCATCGGTCGTCGACGTCGAGCGCATCCGCACCTCAGACGTGCGGATGGCCGAGCAGGGGTGGACGAAGGTGCGGTCGGTCGTGCTGACCGCGGACGGCGGCGGTGCGGGCTACACCGAGCTGTTCGTCTCGGCGCACGACCCCGACTTCGTGCTGCAGGACGACACCCTCGTCGACCGGGCGCACCGGGGGCGCGGGCTCGGCGCGGCGCTCAAGGCGGCCAACCTGCGCCAGCTCGCGTCGCTGGGGGAGCGGGTGGCCGGGCGTCGTTGGCTGCAGACCCACACCGAGCAGGGCAACGTCGCCATGCAGCGCACGAACGAGCGCTTCGGCTTCCGCCGGGTCGACGTGCTGCACGAGTGCGAGGGCGCGGTCTGAGCGCCGCGGTCAGCCGGGCGGGCCCGTCAGAGGTCGCGGTGCCCGCGCGGGCCGCGCCGGCCCGGGCGTCAGTGCAGCAGCTGCTGCAGCGCCCACGTGTTGCCGTCGGGGTCGCTCAGGTGGGCGTACTTGACGCCGCCCATGTCCTGCACGTCGGAGACGTCGACCCCGTTGTCGCGCAACGTCCCCCGCGCCTCGTCGATGTCGTCGACGACCAGATGGAGGTTCTGCACGCGCGGTGCGTCGGGTGCGCTCATGCCGACCCCGATGACGATCGAGCAGCTCGACCCCGGAGGCGTCAGCTGGACGACGCGCATGCCGTTGCCCGGCTCGACGTCGTGGTCGAGCACGAAGCCCATGCCGTCGGTGTAGAAGGCCTTGCTCGCGTCGACGTCCGTCGTCGGCAGTGGCACCAGCTCGAGTCGCATCTGCATCAGGCGTCCTCCTCGTCCCAGATCCGGACCTTCTTGGGCTTGACCGGTGCGTCGGGCCCGGCGGCGAGCGCACGCCCCGCGGCCGCCTCCCGGCGGACCGCGAAGAAGATGAAGGCGACGCCACCGGGCATGAAGAGCCACCACTGGTAGGCGTACGCCTGGTGCGGCCCGAGGTCCTCCTCGGGCTTCGGCAGCAGCCGCAGCGGGTGGGGGCCGGCGACCGCGGCAGGCTGCTGCGCGCCGAGCACGAGGTAGGCGTCTACGTCGCTGAGCGCGGGCACGCGGGCCCGTGCGTCGGTGAGGTTGATGCTCGCGAGCTGCGGCGGGGGCAGGTCGCGCCCGAGGCTGACCTCGCCGGTGCGCAGCCACCCGGTCACCTCGACCTGGCCCGACGGCGGTGGGTCGACGGCCGGGCTCGTCTCGGCGTTCGCGGCGTTGGGCACCCAGCCGCGATCGACGAGCAGCGTCAGCCCGTCGGCCTGCAGCGGCGTCAGCACCTCGAACCCCACCGTCGCGTCGAGCGTGCGGTTGCGCACGAGCAGGTCGGTGCCGACGGCATACGTGCCGGTGAGCGTGACCCGCGTCCACTGGCGCTCCGGGGGGAGCGGGGAGGCCACGAGACCGGGGGAGAAGGCGACGGGCGCGGCGCCGTAGTTGCGCGCGATCGCGTCGACCTTGGTGCGCTGCTCGACGTGGCGGTGCCACTGCCACAGGCCGAGGTAGTAGCAGGCGACCCCGAAGAGCACGGCGACGAGGGTCCACAGCAGCCACCGCCGGGTCAGCCAGAGTCGAAACACGGATTGACGGTACCCCGGCCTAGAGTGGGGCCCATGACCCGCCTACCCGACCCGAGCGTGCGCCCCGGCGGCCTCGTCGACCAGTTCGGCCGGGTGGCGCGTGACCTGCGCGTGTCGGTCACCGACCGCTGCAACCTGCGCTGCACGTACTGCATGCCGGCCGAGGGGCTCCCGTGGATGCCGCGGGCCGAGATGCTGAGCGACGAGGAGCTGCTGCGCGTCATCGGCATCTTCGTGCGCGACGGGGTCACCCAGGTGCGCCTCACCGGCGGCGAGCCGCTGCTGCGCCGGTCGCTCGTCGAGCTCGTGGCGGGCATCGCGGCGCTCGAGCCGCGCCCGAAGATCGCCATGACGACGAACGGCGTGGGGCTCGAGCGGGTCGCCTTCGGGCTCAAGGAGGCGGGGCTCGACCGGGTCAACGTCAGCCTCGACACCATCGACTCCGAGACCTTCACCCAGCTCACGCGGCGCGACCGGCTCGCCGACGTGGAGGCCGGCCTCAAGGCCGCGGCCGACGCGGGGCTCACCCCCGTCAAGGTCAACGCGGTCGCCATGCGCGGCATCAACGACCAGTCGGTCGCCGACGTGCTCGCCTGGTGCCTCGAGCGTGGCTACGAGCTGCGGTTCATCGAGCAGATGCCGCTCGACGCCCAGCACGCGTGGGACCGCACGCAGATGATCTCCGCCGACGAAATCCGCGAACGGCTCTCGGAGCGCTGGGAGCTCACGCCGCTGCCGGCGGCCGACCGCGGCAGCGCCCCGGCCGAGCGCTTCCTCGTCGACGGCGGGCCCGAGACGGTCGGCATCATCGCGAGCGTCAGCTCCCCGTTCTGCGCCGCGTGCGACCGCACCCGCCTCACGGCCGACGGCCAGGTGCGCAACTGCCTCTTCTCGACGACGGAGACCGACCTGCGCGGGCCGCTCCGCGAGGGGGCGACCGACGACGAGCTGCTCGGCCTGGTGCGCGGCGAGATGTGGCGCAAGCGCCGCGGCCACGGCATCGGCGACCCCGACTTCGTCCAGCCCGACCGCCCGATGTCCGCCATCGGCGGCTGAGGCCAACATCGCCCGCGCGCGACGTCCGCGGGCTACGGTGCTCCGATGACGACGCCGCCGAGGACACCACCGAGGACACCACCGACGCGCGCCCCGCGCCGGATGAACCTGCAGATGAAGCCGCGGATGATCCTGCGTTCGGTGTGGTGATCACCCCATCTGGTGCAGGTTCGTCCGCAGCATCATCCGTCCGCTCATCCAGCACGCCTGCCGGGGCCCGTACGCGAGGTCAGTGGCCGGTGGTGCCGAAGCCGTCGCTGAGGCCCGCCATGCCGTCGACGACCTGGACGGCGCCGATGTCGCGGGTGCGGTCGTCCCAGATGAAGGCGATGGCGCCGCTGACGTGGGGCTGCTCGGCGGCGAGCTGCTCGAGCACGCGTGACCGCGTCGTCGCCTCGCGCGCCCCGGGGGCGCCACCCGGGGTGGGCCGCATCAGCTCGACGTTGACCCAGAGCCGCGTGCCGACTGCGGCGCGCATCGCCCTCAGGTAGCTCTCGAGGGGTGCGACGTGCCCCGCCGCCGTCGACGAGTCGGACGCCAGCGCCGTCGTGCCGGTGCCGAGGCCGTCCTGCGGCGCGAGCACGAGCCGCGTGCCGCTGGCCGTCGCGGCGAGCATCGTCGCGCCACGGGCCGCCTGCTCGGGCGTCACGAAGGCCTTGTCACGCCGGGCCTCGAGGTAGGGCGAGAGCACGACGAGCGCCCGCGGCCACGCCCGGCTCACCGCGGCGTTCTGCGAGGCGTAGAGCTGCCGCACCGGGTTCCACGTGCGCGTGTCGGTCACCGGCATCTCGACGTGCTGGTAGAAGCCGTCCGCCCCCTCCGCGCGTGCCTCCACCACGAAACGCTGCGTGAAGGCCGCGAGGGTGGGCAGGTAGCTCGTGTCGGGCAGGTAGGCCACGCCGTCCTGCGACCCGGCCCGCGGCGCCGGCAGGCCGAGGATCGTCTTGGCGCCCAGGGCGTTCCCGGCACGGACGAGCGCGCCCTGGCGGTCGTCGGCGTCCGACGAGACGACGACCGTGCCGCGGCCGGTGTCGGTCACGGTCCACGTGACCCAGCAGATGCGCACCTGCTCGTCACCCGGGCGCAGCGCCGAGGGGCGCCAGCTGAGGCCCCCGGCGTACGCGTACGGCGTGCGGGAGCCGATGAGTCGCTGCACCTCCGACGGGAAGCTCGATCGCGCCGCGGGCTCGACACGGTGGCCGAAGGTGATCGCGTCGGCGCCCATCTCGCGGAGCTGGCGCTCGTTCGCCGCGACCGTCGGTGCGGGGAGGACGAAGAACGCGGAGATGCCGAGCCCGGTGCGCTCCGTCGCGGTCCCGGTGCCGGATGCCGTCGCGACCGTCGGGCGCGCAGGTGCGGGTGCCGCGTGGGTCGCGGAGGCCGTCCACGACGCGGCCACGGCACAGGCCGCCATCAGCAGGGCCGAGAGCACGGCGGCACGCCGACTCGTTCGCACCCCCAGGTCCATGCCATGACGATAGGTCAGGCCGCTGGGTGCTCGGTGCAGGTATCCCCGGACCGGGCTGTGCTCCCACCCCACGGGGTCGGCCGGGGCAACGTCGCGGCAATGGGTATGAGGGCACGGTGACGCCCACCCCTCCCGATGCCCCCGCCCGCCCCGTGTGGCTGGGACTCGACACCGCTCCGGACGGGTCTGTCGCCGAGCTCGCCCACGACCTCACGGCGGACGCTGATCCGCTCGCCGCCCTCGCGCTCGTGCGCCGCCACGCGGACGCCTTCCCGCTGCCGGGACGGGGGTCCACCCTGCAGCTGTGGGAGGCGCTCGCCACCGTCGCGGCCACCAGCCTCACCGCCGCCCGCGCCGTCGAGCCGCACCTCGACGCGCGCGCCATCCTGGCCGAGGCGCGGGACGCCGGTCACGAGGTGGCGGACGGTGACGCCGGGGGAGCGACGTGGGGCGTCTTCGCGGCGGAGGGCCCCGGTGTCCGGCTCGAGGCGCGAGACGACGGCGGCACGGTGCGCCTGCACGGCACCAAGCCGTGGTGCTCGCTCGCAGGTCGCCTCAGCCACGCGCTCGTCACCGCCTGGGACGGCCCCACCCGGCGACTGTATGCCGTCCGCCTCGGGCGCGAGCGCGGCGTGACCGTCGCGCCCGCCGCCTGGCACGCCCGGGGCCTGCCCGACGTGCCGAGTGGTCCCGTGACCTTCGACGGCACCGAGGCGACGCCGGTGGGTGAGCAGGGCTGGTACCTCGAGCGCCCCGGCTTCGCCTGGGGCGGCATGGGCGTGGCGGCGGTGTGGTTCGGCGGTGCGGTCGGCGTGGCCCGGCGACTGCTCCGCCAGGGCCGGGAACCGGACCAGATCGCGCAGCAGCACCTCGGGGCGGTCGACGCGGCGCTCTGGGCCGCGCGCAGCACGCTCGTGACCGCCGCGGCCGAGATCGACGGTGGCCGCGCGTCCGGCGCAGCCGGTGCCGCCCTCGCCCTGCGGGTGCGCCACGTCGTCGCCGAGACCGGCGAGGAGGTGCTGCGGCTGGTCGGGCACGCGACGGGACCGGCGCCGCTGGCCCTCGAGGCCGACCACGCGGCGCGGGTCGCCGACCTCACCCTCTACCTGCGCCAGGAGCACGCCGAGCGCGACGAGGCGGCCCTCGGCAAGCTCCTGCTCGAGACCGGCGACGGGAGCGCCTGGTGACGGCCCCGGTGCGCACCTTCACGCACGACGAGTCGGGCACGCCCGAGGCCCGGTGGAGCTCGGCGCCCGGCTGGAGCCGCGTCGCGAAGACCCCCGGCCTGGCCGACCTCGGCGTCCGGCGACTCGTCGTCGTCGCCGCCCACCCGGACGACGAGACGCTGGCGGCCGGTGGGCTCATCGCCCTGGCGGCCGCGGCGGGGCTCGAGGTGTGCCTCGTGCTGCTCACCGACGGGGAGGGCTCCCACCCGGCCTCACCGACGACGACGTCCGACGAGCTCGCTCGCCTCCGCGTCGAGGAGTCGCGGGAGGCCTTGCGGCTGCTGGCGCCCCACGCCCGGCTCGAGCGCCTGGGCCTGCCGGACGGCTCGGTCGCCGAGCACGTCGACCACGTCGTGACGACGATCGTCGACCTCGTCCGCGAGGACGGGCCCGAGACCCTGCTCGTCGCCCCGTGGCGCGCCGACGGGCACACCGACCACGACGCCGCCGGGCGCGCGGCCGCGGTGGCTGCCTGGCGCACCGACGCGCGGTTGTGGGAGTACCCCGTGTGGCTCTGGCACTGGGGCGAGCCGGACGACGCCCCGTGGGGCGACCTGCACGTGGTCCCGCTTCCCGACGAGGTGCGGACGGCGAAGGCCGGTGCCGTCGCCTGTCACCGCACCCAGGTGGCGCGGCTCTCCGACGAGGCTGGCGACGAGCGCGTCCTGCACGACGGGATGCTCGCCCACTTCGACCGTGGTCACGAGTCGTTCCTCTCGCTCGGCCCGCTGGCGGACGACAGCCTCGACCGGCTGCACGAGGACGTCGACGACCCGTGGAGCGTGCGCACGAGCTGGTACGAGGAGCGCAAGCGTGCGGTGACCCTGGCATCCCTCCCGCACCAACGGTATTCGCGGGCCCTGGAGGTCGGCGGCTCGATCGGACGGCTCGCGGCCGACCTCGCCGGGCGGTGCGACGAGCTCGTCGTCGTCGACGAGAGCGAGGCCGCCGTGCGGGCGGCCGAGGCAGGCCTGGCGGGCGACGCGGGCGTGACGGTGCTGCGCCGCACCGTGCCCGAGCAGTGGCCCGACGGCGCCTTCGACCTCGTCGTCGTCTCCGAGGTCGGCTACTTCCTCAGCCCCGAGCGCCTCCGTCAGCTGGTGCACCGCGTCGACGCCTGCCTGACTGCCGACGGGGTCGTGGTCCTCTGCCACTGGCAGCACCCGATCGAGGGCTGGCCGCTCGACGGGGCTCGCGTCGCCGAGATCTGGCAGCACGAGAGCGAGCTGCCGGTGCTCGCGAGCCACCTCGAGGCCGACTTCGCGCTGCACGTGCTGTCGCGCACCGCCGCCCACCGGGCCACCTGACGTGACCGCGTCGCGGGCGCCCCGGCCCCTGTCCCACGTGCACGTCGTGGTCCCGGCTAAGGACGAGGAGGCCCTCCTGCCGCGGGCGCTTCACTCCCTTGACGTCGCCGTCGCGGAGCTGGCGCTCGCCAGACCGGACCTACTGGCCGTGGTCACCGTCGTCCTCGACGCGTGCACGGACGGCTCGGCACGCGCCGTCGCGGACCACCCCGCGGTGCGGGCGGTGTCGCTCGACGTGCGCTGCGTCGGTGCCGCCCGGGCGCACGGTGTGACGAGGGCGACCGGAGGCGTGGCGGACGAGGTGGCCGACCGTCACTGGCTCGCGACGACCGACGCCGACGGGATCGTGCCCGCCGACTGGCTCGTGCGCCAGGTCGTGCTCGCCGACAGCGGCATCGACCTCGTGGCCGGCACGGTCGAGCCCGACCCGGGCGACCTCGACCCGGTGACCCTCGCCCGGTGGTGGTCCTTGCACCCGCTGAGCGACGGGCACCCGCACGTGTTCGGGGCCAACCTCGGGGTGCGGCTCTCGGCCTACCGCCGGGCGGGTGGCTTCGACGCCGTCGCGCTGCACGAGGACGTCGGCCTCGTCGAGCGCGCGCGGTCGACGGGCGCGACCTTCCTCGCCTCGTCAGCCGTGCACGTGCGCACGTCGGGCCGCACCCGGGGCCGCGCGCCCGGCGGCTTCGCGGACTACCTCGGCGCCCTGGCCACGGGGCCGTCCCTCACGGGCTGACGGCATACGGGCCCGGGGAACGCGCCCGCCGGGGGGTCGCCGGCAGTACGGTGCTCGGGACCGATGGACCGCCGAGGGCAGGGGAGCTCGTGGGTGACGACAGGACGGCCTCGCCGTGGGTGACCGCGTTCGGGTGCGTGCTGGCGGTGGCCGGCGCCGTCGTCGCGGGGTACGGCGCCTGGTACCTGACGGGGGCCCTCTCGGCCGACAACCGGACGAACCCGCTGCGCGAGATCGGCATCGCCATCGGGGCGGGCGCGCTCGTCGTCGGCGCGCTGCCGTGCCTCGCCGGCCTGGGGCTGGTGGTGCGAGGCGTTCGTCGGCGACGCGTGCCGGTGAGCCACCGCCACTGAGCGCGGCCCCGTCTGCCGATAATCGCTGTGCGGCGACGGGCCTCGTGGCGTTGGATGGCGCGCGTGACCATCGCGATCGAGACCCCGACCCTCGCCGAGCTCGACGACGTCGTCGCCGCGCTGGCGTCCTGGCAGCGTGAGGGCGCGCCCGTGCAGCTGCACCCGGGTGACCTCGGCTGGAACTGGAGCCTCGGCGGTGAGCGGACGGCTGCCGCGGTGCGGCTCTGGCGACGAGAGGGCGTGGTCGTCGCGGCCGGGCTGCTCGACGGGCCGACCCTGGTGCGGATGGCGGTGTCCCCGGAGGTCGACACCGACGAGGACGTCGCCGCCCGACTGGTCGCCGACCTGACCGACCCGTCGGCCGGGGTGCTGCCCGAGGGCACTGCCTCGGTCGAGATGCGCGCCGGCTCGGCCGTGCGCCGACGACTCACCGTCGAGGGGTGGACTCCCGACGAGCCGTGGACCCCGTTGCGCCGCAGCCTCTCCGAGCCCGTCCCGGATGCCGCGCTGCAGGTCGAGGTGGTGGACGGTGACAGTGCGCTCGAGCGCGTCGACGTGCACCGGGGGGCCTTCGCCAACTCGACGTTCAGCGTGGAGCGGTGGGAGGCGATGGCGGCCACCCCGGCCTATCGCGACGCCCGCTGCCTCCTCGGCCGCGATGCCGACGGCACTCCCGTCGCGGCTGCCACCGTCTGGTCGGCGGGCCGGGGCCGGCCCGGACTGCTCGAGCCCGTCGGCGTGCACCGCGACCACCAGGGGCACGGCCACGGCACGGCGATCTCGCTGGCGGCAGCCGCCGCGCTGCGCGAGATGGGGGCGTCGAGCGCGACCGTGTGCACGCCGAGCAGCAACGTGGCGGCCGTGGCGACGTATGCCGCAGCCGGCTACACGCGCCTGCCCGACGTCACCGACTTCCGCCGCCCGGAGCGACGAACCCGCCGACGGTCGCCAGGGCCTGGGCGACGGTCGGGGTGGCTTCGCGCCCGCGGATCGTCCGGGTGGGCGCCTAGGTTGTCTCCATGAGCTCTTCCGGTTCGGACTGGCGGGTCATCGACGGTGTCACCACGGCGTGGTTCGACGCGCCCTCCCTCGTCGCCGGGGCGGTGCTGGCCGAACGTGCCCTCGCGTCGTCGCCCGAGGCCCGGATCGAGCTGCGTGACCGTGGGGTGCGCATCCGGGTGGATGCGGCCGACGAGGCGGGCACCGTGTCGGAAGCTGCCCGCGGGCTCGGCCTGACGGCCGAGCCCGGCCGACTGCAGCAGCTGGGCGTCGTCTTCGAGAGCGCGAATCCGACTGGGGTCTCGACGTTCTGGCAGCGGGTGACGGGCTACGACGCCGTGGCTCCAGCGACGCTGACCGACCCGCTCGGACGTGGACCGACCCTGCGCATCCGGCCGTCGCGCGAGCGACGCACGGAGCGGCACCGCATCCACCTCGACGTCGTGCGGCCCGAAGCGGTGGTGGAGGAGGTGCGCCCGGGGGAGCCGTCCGGGCCCTACGGCGTCTGCCACCGGGACCCCGACGGCAACGAGGTCGACCTCGTGCCCGGCGGGTCGCTCGGGGAGCAGCCCGAGACCGACGACTGGCGTGAGGTCTTCGCGGCCGTGGCCTGCTACCGGGTCCGTTCGACGCGCGAGCAGGTCGCCCTGGCGACGGCCGCCGCCCGGCTCGCCGACGACGTCGGCTTCCCGCTGCTCGTCGACCTGCGCCCCGGCCTCGTCGTCCTCGACAGCGGCAAGGACCGGTGGGACCCCGGGGCGCACGGCCTGGACGTCGACTTCGACGCTCTGGCGGTCGTCCTCCAGGCCGCGGCCCGCGGCCTCGGGGCGGTCGCCGACCCGACGGCGCCCCGCTTCGTCCAGCTGTTCCTCGACGCGGCGGACGTCGCCGCGGTGCGCGCCTGCTGGGTCGCCGCGCTGAGCTACGTCGAGGACCGGCGAGCCCACACCACCGACATCGTCGACCCGGACCGGCTCGGGCCCGAGGTGGTGTTCCAGCAGATCGACCTCGCCGAGACCGGTCGCCGCACGCAGCGCAACCGCATCCACGTCGAGCTCGCGGTGCCGTCCGACGCCGCGGCGGCGCGGGTCGAGACGGTGCTCGCGGTGGGTGGCCGACTCCTCGAACAGGCCGGTGCCCGTTGGCGCCTCGCGGACCCCGAGGGCAACGAGATCGTGGTCGTCGCGGGCTGAGGTCGCAGGTCTGCGTCAGCGGGGCGCGGGCGCGTCGAGGGCCCTGAGGTAGCGGCGCGTCATCCACTGCTGGACGGCCCGCGACACCGGTCCGCCGACCCGCGCCAGGAGCGTCGCCGGCCTCGAGACGGCACTCACCGTGAGCCGCACCCGGCCGTCGGGCGTCTGCTCGAGCACGAACCACTCCTCGCCGCACTCCGGGTGCCCCGGCAGCGTGGCGTAGGCGAACCCCCGCCTGCCCGGCTCGTCGACGACCCCGACGACGCGGCACGGGATCCGGAGGGCCAGCGGGCCGACACCGAGCGACATCGACACGACGGTCCCGACCTCGGCGACGGGCTCGGAGGCGGCGACCCGCAGGCCGGCCCGTGACTGCAGCTGCCAGCCGAACAGCTCGCGCACCGCCTCGTCGAAGTCGCGGCGGGCGAGCACGCGCGTCGCGGCGAAGCGATGGAACCCCGGGCCCCCGTCGCCGGGCTGCCCTTCGGTCGGCTGGTCGGAGCGGTAGGTCACCGGTGCGGCACGGAGCGCCTCGGCCGACGCGGGGTCGAGGCGGCATACGGTCATGGCATCCATGGTGGCCCATGCCAGCGCGCGAGGTGCGGGCGAGGTGCGGGCGAGGGAGGGGACGACATGACGCGGGCTCCGACGCTGCTGCTGACGGTCGGGCTCCCGGCCACCGGCAAGACGACGACGGCGCGGAGGCTCGAGGCCGAGCGCGGCGCCCTGCGGCTGACCAAGGACGAGTGGGTCAAGGCACTCTTCGGCGAGGCAAACCCGCCGATGGCCTCGGACGTCATCGAGGGCCGGCTCGTCGACGTGGCGCTGCGAGCCCTCGACCTGGGCGTCGACGTCGTGCTCGACTTCGGGCTGTGGGGCCGCGACGAGCGCACCTGCCTGCGGCACGCGGCCCGCGAGGTCGGAGCCGTCGCCCTGCTGGTCCACCTGCCGCTGCACCCGGCCGAGCAGCGCCGACGGGTCGACGAGCGCCAACGGCTCGCGCCCGGGACGACGTGGCCGATGAGCGACGTCGAGCTCGCGTCGTGGGCCGCGCAGTTCGAGGTGCCCACCCCGGGGGAGCTCGACGGCACCGAACCGCTCGACGAGCCGCCGGCCGGCTTCGCCAGCTGGGCGCACTGGCGTCGGCACCGCTGGCCCGCCGCGGTGGGGTGAGTCACGGGGTTCCGCGGGAGCCTGCACGCGGCCTCGCGCGGCGTGCTGCCGATCATGCTGCAGGTGATGGGGTGATCACCCCAGCGGGCGCAGCACCATCTGCATCACGATGTGCATCGCGCCGCGCGCCAGGTGACCCGGCGCTCGGGACGACGCGGACGGCATACGCGACGAGCGCCTCAGCCGTCGGCGGCGGTGAGCGTCTCGACGGGCACGACCTCGATGAGGAAGCCGCGCAGGCTGATGAAGTCGGTGAGCGACTGCCGGTGCTCCTCACACGCGAGCCACACCTTGCGGCGCTCCGGCTCGTGGAGCTTGGGGTTGTTCCACACGACCGCGTGCACGGCGTCGTTGCGGCAGCCCTTGGCGCTGCAGACCTGCCCGTCCACGCTCGCCCCGCCGGAGCCCGACAGGAACGAGGCGGTCACCGCTCGATCCGCCGCGTGTCGTCACGCGGGACGACCGACTGGATGCTGCCCGCCTGGCGGGGGCTCACGGCGTTGGCCAGCACCACGGCCACGTAGGGGATGAAGACGGCGGCGAGCACGGCCGTCCAGCGCAGCCAGCCGGAGGTGACGAAGACCAGGCCGAAGCACGCGATGCGGATGCCCATCATCGTGAGGTAGCGCTTGACCCGCTGGTCCTGGTCGTCCGTGGTGGACGTGGCAGCCGACGTGACCGAGTGCACGACGGGCTCGTTCTTCGCTCTTGGCACCCATCCACCATAAGCCGGTTCCGACAGGCCCGGGACGTGGCTGTCTACCCTTGGGTAGTCCGTTAGGTTTCGGGCAGACAGCGACACCGGCACCCGCCGGCGGATGGAGGAAACGTGGCAACGACCGAGGCGCGCAACGTGCTCGTGACCGGCGGCAACCGAGGCATCGGCCTCGCGATCGCCCGGGCCTTCCAGGAGGCCGGCGACCGGGTCGTCGTCACGCACCGCTCCGGGCAGCCCCCGGAGGGCCTCGAGGGCGTCATCTGCGAGGTGACCGACACCGCGTCGGTCGACGCCGCGTTCACTGCCGCCGAGGAGATCTTCGGCGGTCCGGTCGAGGTGCTCGTCGCCAACGCCGGCATCACCCGCGACACCCTCCTCATGCGGATGAGCGACGAGGAGTTCGACTCGGTCATCGACACGAACCTCGCCGGCGCCTTCCGCTGCGCGCGTCGCGCCGCCACCGGCATGATCCGCAAGCGCCGCGGCCGGATCGTGCTCATCAGCAGCGTCGTCGGGCTCTACGGCTCGCCGGGGCAGACGAACTATGCCGCCTCCAAGGCCGGCCTCGTCGGCCTCGCCCGCTCGATCTCGCGCGAGCTCGGCGGCCGGGGCATCACCGCGAACGTCGTCGCGCCCGGGTTCATCGACACCGAGATGACGGCCGTGCTGCCCGACGACCAGAAGAAGGCCTACCTCGCGAACATCCCCGCCGGCCGGTTCGCGACGCCCGAGGAGGTCGCCGCCGTCGTGCGCTTCGTCGCGAGCGACGACGCGGCGTACGTGACGGGCGCCGTCATCCCCGTCGACGGCGGACTCGGCATGGGGCACTGAGCCCAGCGGACGGCATACGCCCCCGGATGCCGTCACTACCCTCGTGCGCCACGCGCCCCCACCCACGGAGAGAAAGTCGCAGACATGGGAATCCTCGAAGGCAAGAAGCTCCTCATCACCGGCGTCCTCATGGACAGCTCGATCGCGTTCCACGTCGCGAAGATCGCCCAGCAGGAGGGCGCGACCGTCGTGCTCACCTCGTTCGGGCGCACGATGCGGATCACGCAGACGATCGCCAAGCGCCTGCCGGTGACGCCCGAGGTCATCGAGCTCGACGTCGCGAACCAGGAGCACCTCGACACCCTCGCCGAGCGCCTCGGTGAGCACGTCGACTCCCTCGACGGCGTGCTGCACTCCATCGGCTTCGCGCCGCAGGGCGCCTTCAACTTCCTCGAGGGGACGTGGGAGGACGTGTCGACGGCCGTGCAGATCTCGGCCTACAGCCTCAAGGCGCTCGCCGTCGCGGCCCTGCCGCTCATGACGTCCGGCGGCAGCGTCGTCGGCCTGACCTTCGACGCGAAGTTCGCCTGGCCGGTCTACGACTGGATGGGCGTGGCCAAGGCCGCCTTCGAGTCGACGAACCGCTACCTCGCGCGCGACCTCGGCCCGAAGAACGTGCGGTGCAACCTCGTGGCGGCCGGCCCGATCCGCACGACGGCGGCCAAGTCGATCCCCGGCTTCGAGCAGTTCGAGCAGATCTGGGACGAGCGCGCCCCGCTCGGCTGGGACGTCAACGACCCGGTGCCGGCGGCGCAGGCGTGCGCGGCGCTGCTCTCGGGCTGGTTCCCGGCGACGACGGGCGAGATCGTGCACGTCGACGGCGGCGTGCACGCGATGGGCCAGTGACCGGCCCGGTCTCGGGTCGTCACGCGCGGACGGCTGGCGCGGCTCGATAGAGTCCTGCCCATGCCTCACGCCGGGACCGAGCCCAGCCCCCAGTCGACCGACGTCGAGCCCGCCACCGCCTCGGGCGCGGCCGCACCGGCCGCGCCGCCGGCGGTGCGCGTCGACGAGGTGCGGGTGCTCGACGGGCCCAACCTCTACTTCGCCCGGCCGGCCATCAAGGTGATCCTGCACCTGCCCGGCTACCTCGACCTCCGGCGCACCGAGGCCGAGGCGCTCGCCGCCCGGCTGGGCATGCGGTCGGCGCGGCCCGGGCGACGCGGCACCGCGCTGCGCCAGCGCTTCGTCATGCGCGTCATCCGCACGGTGATGCGCCGCCTCGGCACCGAGATCGGCGCGGGCCGGCTCGGCGTGCGGGTGCGCGCCGGCCAGACCGCCCTCGACGTCGTGCTCGCATTCCCGTGGGTGCACCGCACGCGCGGGCGCGTGGCCGGCGAGCAGGTCGGCGCCGTCATGGCCGGCCTGCTCGACCGCTCGCGCCGGGCCGACGAGGTCATCGAGGCGGCCGCCGCCGAGATCCTCGCCGCGCCGGACGGCCCGGGCCCCAGCGTGCTCACCCCGACCGTGCCCGTCGCCTCGGTGACCGGCACGAACGGCAAGACGACGACGACCCGGCTCATGGCGCACATGTGCATGACGGCCGGGCTCACGACGGCGTGGAGCTCCACCGACGGCGTCGTCGTCATGGGGGAGACGAAGGAGGAGGGCGACTTCTCCGGACCCGCCGGCGCGCGCGGTGTCCTCGAGACGCCGGGGCTCGACATCGGCATCCTCGAGACGGCCCGGGGAGGCATGCTGCTCAAGGGGATGGGCGTCACGGCCAACGACGTCAGCGTCGTGACGAACGTCAGCGCCGACCACCTCGGGATGCAGGGCATCGACACCCTCGACCAGCTCGCCGAGGTCAAGGCCATCGTCACGACGGTGACCAAGCCGCAGGGCTGGGTGGTGCTCAACGGCGACGACCCACGCGTGTGGGCCATGCGCTTCGGCATCAAGGCCAAGCCGTGGGCCTTCAGCCTCGACCCGGCCTCGCCCGCGCTCTGGGAGTCGATCAACTCGGGCGGGCGCGGCATCACCGTGCTCGACGGCGAGATCGTCGTGCTCTCGCCCAACGGCGACCCCGACCGGCTCGTCAAGATCGTCGACGTGCCGATGACGCTGAGCGGACTGTCGCGCAACAACATCGCCAACGCGCTCGCTGGTGCGGCGGCGGCGCTCGGCCTCGGGGTGCCACGCTCGGCCGTCGTCGAGGGGCTGCGCACCTTCGCGCCCGACCCTGAGCACAACTGGGGCCGGCTCAACACGTACTCCGTGCCGCTCGAGGGGGGCGGCAAGGCCACGGTCATCATGGACATGGCGCACAACGAGGCCGGCCTCGAGGCGCTGCTCGAGGTCTCGCGCGGTCTGGCCGCGCCCGGTGGCGCGGTGCGCCTCGGCCTCGGCTGCGCGGGCGACCGCGCCGACGAGGCGATCGTGTCGATGGGCGAGATCGCCGGCCACGGCGCCGAGGAGGTCGCGCTCAAGGTCGCGGCCCACTACCTGCGAGGCCGCACCGAGGACGAGCTGCTCGGGCTGTTCCGCGAGGGGCTGGCCAAGGTCGGCGTGCTCGACGTGCCGAGCCACTACACCGAGCTCGCGGCCCTCGAGACCCTAGTGCAGCACGCCCACGACGGCGACGTCGTGGCGCTCATGTGCCACGCCGAGCGGGCCGAGGTCGACGCGTGGGTGCGCGCGAACGGCGGCAAGGTCGACGACGCCCGCTCGATCCGGCGCAAGGTCGTGGCCGCTCGCGGTGAGCACGAGCTGGAGTCCGAGATCGCGGCGCTCTGGGAGACGACGGACGACGCGGCACGGATCGCGACGGCCCAGCAGCTCGTCGACGACCACCCCGGCGACGCGCGGCTCGTCTTCGAGCTCGCGGGTGCGCACGACACCTCGGGTGACGAGCAGGGCGCGATCGGCCTCTACGAGCAGGCGCTGTCGGCAGGGCTCAAGGAGCCGCACCGGCACCGCGCCCAGCTGCAGCTCGCCTCGAGCCTGCGGGTCGTGGGCCGGCCCGCGGAGGCGTTGCCGCTCCTCCACGACGTGCTCGCCTCGCGGCCGCACAACACCGCGGCCCTGATGTTCCGGGCCCTGGTGCAGGCCGACCTGGGCCAGGAGCGGCAGGGCCTGGCCGACCTGATCCGCGGCACGCTCGAGGCGACGACCGACGTCGACACCCAGGCCTACCGCCGGGCCCTGCGCGCCTACGCCGACGAGCTGTCCCCGGCCGCCGACTGACCCGACCACCCGCGAACGGCGCGGTGCGAGCGGAACCGCGCGACCCGGCATACGCAACCCGCGCCGTGGCGCAGTTCCAGCCGTGATCGGGTATGCCGGCCGGCTGGAACTGCGCCGTGGCGCACTTCCAGCCGTGAATCGGGCCTGGTTGAGGCTGGAACCGCGCCGTGGCGCAGTTCCAGCCGTGATCGGGTATGCCGGTCGGCTGGAACCGCGCCGTGGCGCACTTGCAGCCGTGATCGGGTATGCCGGCCGGCTGGAACCGCGCCGTGGCGCACTTGCAGCCGTGATCGGGTATGCCGGCCGGCTGGAACCGCGCCGTGGCGCAGTTCCAGCCGTGATCGGGTATGCCGGCCGGCTGGAACCGCGCCCTGGCGCAGTTCCAGCCTCGGCGGGACGGGCGCCGCGGCTGCGGACTCCTCAGATGGCGGTGTCGTCGGCCTTGTCGGGCACGGCGCCGAAAGCCTCGGCGTCGGCCTCCTCGCCCTCGGCCTCGGCCGTCTCGGTGAGGGTGCTCGGGTCGAGGTCGGGGTCGCTCGTGGCGGCGGCGGGCGCGCCGATGCGGGCGCCAGCCTGGGCGTGCTTGGTGCGCTCCTCGAGCTCGGCGACGACCATCGAGTGCTGGTCGACGCACATGACGACGAGGTCACCCGGGTTGGTGCGGGCGAGCACGTGCCGGGTGGCCTCGAGCTCGTCGAGCACGATCTCGACCTGGCGGCAGCGCGCACCGGCGGCCATGGCCGTGCGGGCACCCTCGGCCACGAGCTCGGCGGCCTCGCCCGGCTTGCGGCCGCGCAGGCGCTCGTCCTCGCGCACGACGATGACGTCGAAGTGGTGCGCCGCGACCTCGCCGAGCTCGCGGATGTCGTCGTCGCGGCGGTCACCGGCCGCGCCGATCATGCCGATGCGCGAGGTGCGGCCGAGGTCGGACTGGCCCTGCTTCTGCTCGGCGTAGCGGTCGACGAACGCGCCGAGCTCCTTCATGCCGGCAGCGTTGTGGCAGTAGTCGACGAAGACCTCCGCATTGGCCACCTGCACGAGGTTGAGCCGGCCGGGGGAGAGGTAGTACGTCGTCGCGAAGGTCCGCAGGCCCTGCCGGATGTCGTGCAGCGGCGCGCCGGCCGCGAACGCCGCGCCGGCCGCAGCCAGGGCGTTCGCGACGTTGAACCGCGCGGCACCGCCGAAGGTCGACGGCAGCAGGTGGGTCCAGGCGAGCTGCATGCTGCGGCGGCCGTGCTTGATGACGATCATCTCGCCGCGGTCGCTCGGCTCGAGCACGACGGCCCGGCCGCCGCGACGGCAGTAGTCGTCGACGAACTCGCGCACCTCGCTGCCCGGCTCCGACATGGTGAACCAGACGATGCCGCCCGAGCACCGCCGGCGCATGTTGCGCACGTGCGGGTCGTCGGCGTTGAGCACGGCGAAGCCGTCGCGCGGCACGGCCTCGACGATGACGGCCTTGACGTCGGCGAGCTGGCGGAGGGTGTCGATCCCCTTCATCCCCAAGTGATCTGGCGCGATGTTGGTGACGACGGCGATGTCGTTGCGGTCGTAGCCGAGGCCCTCACGCAGGATGCCGCCACGCGCGACCTCCATGACGGCGAAGTCGACGCGCGGGTTCTGCAGCACCATCCGCGCGGACCGCGGGCCCGACGCGTCGGCCTTGATGACGAGCCGCTCGTCGATGACGACGCCGTCGGTCGAGGTCATGCCGACCTTGCGGCCGAGCCCCTTGAAGATGTGCGCGATCATCCGCGACGTCGTCGTCTTGCCGTTGGTGCCCGTCACGGCGACGATCGGCACGCGCGACTGGGCGCCCGGGGGGAAGAGCAGGTCGACGACGGGCTTGGCGATGAACTGCGGCTCGCCGACGGTGGGGTGGGTGTGCATCCGGAAGCCGGGGGCGGCGTTGACCTCGCAGATGGCGCCGCCGGTCTCGCGCACCGGGTAGGTGATGTCGGGGCAGATGAAGTCGATGCCGGCGACGTCGAGGCCGACCATGCGCGCGGCCTCCTCGGCGATCTCGACGTTGTCGGGGTGGGCGTCGAACGTGCGGTCGATGGAGATGCCGCCCGTCGACATGTTGCCCGTCAGTGCGAGCTTGACCATCTCGCCCTCGGGCGGCACCGACTCGAGCGTGTGGCCCTGGCCCTCGAGGATGTCGATCGCGTTCGCGTCGACCTTGATCTTCGTCAGCACCTTCTCGTGGCCGACGCCGCGCCGCGGGTCGGCGTTCGTGATGTCGACGAGCTCGGCGACGGTGTGCGTGCCGTCGCCGACGACGTGCGCCGGCACGCGCTCGGCGATGGCCTGCATGCGACCGCCGACGATGAGGCAGCGGTAGTCGCGGCCGGTGACGAACGACTCGACGACGATGGTGCCCCGACGCGACTCCGCCTTGGCGATCTCGTATGCCTTCTCGACCTCCTCGTCGCTCATCAGGTTGAGGCACACACCGCGGCCGTGGTTGCCGTCGAGCGGCTTGACGACGACGGGGAACCCGATGCGGCGGGCGGCCTCGAGGGTGCCGCGCAGGGTGCGGACGGCCTCCTGCTTGGGCACGGGCAGGCCGGCCGAGCCGAGCAGCTTCGTCGTGAGGTCCTTGTCGCCCGCGATGTCGACGGCGAGGGCGCCGGTCCTCGACGTCATGGTGGCGCGGATGCGCTGGGCATGCACGCCCTGGCCGAGCTGCACGAGGGAGGCCGAGTTGAGCCGGATGTAGGGGATGTCGCGCGAGGCCGCCTCCTCGAGGATGGCGGCCGTCGACGGCCCGAACGCGACCCGCTCGGCCTGCCGGAGGAAGGCGTTGAACTCGGTCTCGAAGTCGAAGCCGTCCTCGGCCTCGACGAGGTGGTTGATGAGCCGGACGGCGAGCTTGCCGGCCGCCACGCCCACGGTCTCGTCGGTGTAGCTGTAGACGACGTTGTAGCAGCCCGGGCGGCCCTTGACGGCGCGGGTCTTGCCGCGGCGCGAGTCGTGGCCGGCGAGGGTCTGCAGCTGGAGCGCGACGTGCTCGGCGACGTGGCCGAGCCAGGTGCCCTCACGGAGGCGCTCGATGAAGCCGCCACGGCGGCCCAGCGAGCAGGTGTGCCGCTCGAGGCCGGGCACGAGCTCGATGAGCTGGTCGGTGAAGCCGTCGAGCGAGACGGTCGGATACTCCTCCAGGCTGCCGAGGTCGACGACGAGGTGGATCGCCTGCTGGTAGGACCAGACGTTCGGCCCGCGGTAGATCCTCGTCTCGAGGATCGTGAGGTCCGGTCGTGCCGGTCCGGTGGGGGTGGGTACCTCGACGGCCATCGCTGTTCTCCTACGGGGTCATTCGGGGTCGCTCGGATCGTGCAGGTCGTGCAGGTCGTGCAGGTCGTGCAGGTGGCGCGGTTCGTGCAGGTGGTGCGGGTCGTGCACGGTGGTTCAGTGGCGTGCGTCGCTCGTGCGGGCCGAGCGGAGCTTGGCCGGGACGACCGCACCCTCGATGTCGGGGTGGCGCTCGACGAAGGCGGTCAGCTCGACGTGGCCCAGGTCGAACGTACTGCCCGTCGGCAGCGAGTGCACCACGGCTCCCGAGACGAGCAGGGGCGCGCCGCGGCGGGCGTCGGCCGCGTCGGTGATGGCGTTGCGGGCGTCGACGAGGAAGATCGAGCCCGCACCGATGACCGACATGACGCCGTCGTCGCGGATCTCGGCCGCCGTGTTCTCGTCGATGCCCATGCCCAGCAGGTTGGGGGAGGCCGCGACCATCGACATGAGCCGGCCGTAGCGGCCGCGCTGGTCGAAGTGCTGGTCGATGATGATGTCCTCGACGAGCCCGAGGCCCGCGGAGATCTGGCTCGCGCGCTGACGCGGGGTGAGCCCCTCCTCGCCGAGCGAGATCATGAAGCGGCTCATGATCGAGGCACCGGCCGAGGTGCCCGCCACGACGGCGCCACGCTCGTGGGCGCGCAGGATGGCGTCGCCCACCGGCATGCCGACGATGCTCTGGGCGAGCTTGACCTGGCTACCACCGGTGAGGAACACCCCGGTGGCGCGGTCGAGCAGCTCGACGAGGTGCGGGTCGGTCGCGTCGCGGCGTGTCTGCGGGTGCACGACGCTGACGTCGCCGCCGCGCAGCCGGGTGAAGACGTCGCGGTAGGCCTCCGAGACCTCTTCGGCGTACGACGAGGCGGTGGGGATGACGACGATGTGGCCACGGTGCCCGCCGGAGAGCTTGACGAAGCGCTTGAGCACGACCGAGCGACCGATGCGGTCCTCGGCCCCACCGATGATGAGCAGCGTGCGACGGGGTCCGCGCGGGCTCGGCGTGGTGGTCGGCGACGGGGTCTGCATCGAGCCAGCCTAGTGACCGGCGTGGGGGACCGGCGGAGCCTGGGTCGGCGTGCCGTCGTCGAGATCGGCCTCCTCGATCTCCTCGCGGCTCAGGCCGAGCAGGTAGAGCACCGAGTCGAGGTAGGGCACGTTGACCGACGTCTGGGCCTGCTCCTGCACGATCGGCTTGGCGTTGAAGGCGACCCCCAGCCCCGCGATGTCGAGCATGTCGAGGTCGTTGGCCCCGTCGCCGATCGCGACGGTGCGGCTGAGCGGCAGGCCCTCCTGCTCGGCGAACTCCCGCAGCGCGCGTGCCTTGCCCGCGCGGTCGACGACCTCGCCGACGACGCGGCCGGTGAGACGGCCGTCCTCGATCTCCAGCCGGTTGGCGCGCGCGTGGTCGATGCCGAGGTCGTCGGCGAGCGCGCCGACGATCTCGATGAAGCCGCCGCTGACGAGCCCGACCGTGAAGCCGAGCCGCTTGAGGGTGCGCACGAGGGTGCGCGCCCCGGGCGTCAACTGGACGGCCTCGCGCACGTCGTCGAGGACGGATGCCGGCAGGCCGGCCAGCGTCGTGACGCGCGCTCTCAGGGACTCCTCGAAGTCGAGCTCGCCCGCCATGGCGCGTGCCGTCACCTCGGCGACCTCGGCCTCGCGGCCCGAGTGCGCGGCCAGCAGCTCGATGACCTCCTGCTGGATCAGGGTGGAGTCCACGTCGAGCACGACGAGCCGTCGGCCGCGACGGGCGAGCCCGCCGGGGGCGACGGCGATGTCGATGCCCTCCGAGGTGGCGACGAGGGCGAGCTCGGTGCGCAGGGAGGCGACGTCGGCGCCGGAGATGTCGAACTCGACGGTCGTCACGGGGTAGCGCGACAGCCGGCGGATGCGGTCGATGTTCGCGCCGTGGTCGGCGATCCGCGAGGTGACGAGCGACACGGCGCTGGCCCTGAGCGGGGCGCCGAGCACCACGACCGCGGCCCGGCCCTGGCGCGATCGCCGGTTGTCGCCCGTGCCCTCGACGACCCGGAGGTCGACCCCGAGCCGGTGCGCGGCGACGGCCGCCGCGTCGCGCAGCTGCTCGACCTTCGCGCCGGGTCGGAGCAGCACCGTCAACGTCAGGTGGCCCTGCACGACGACCTGCTGGATGTCGAGCACCTCGGCCCCGAAGCCGGAGAGGGCTCCGAGCAGCGTGCCGGTGACGCCCGGGCGGTCGTCACCCGTCACCGTGATGCTGAGGGTCTGGAAGTCGGGCTCGTCCGTGCGGGTCGCGTCGGTCACCCGCGTCAGGGTAGTGAGGACGCCCGGCGGGCGGTCACGCCTTCCGGCATCCGGCTGCCCGAGGCCGCGCCCGTCCTCAGCCGACCGCGCTGAGCAGGAACGCGAGGGCGAAGCCGAGCATCGTGACGAGCCCGACGAGCCGACCGGCGTGCTCGGTGGCCTCGGGCATCATCGTGTCCGCGAGCATCGTGATGATGGCGCCCGCGGCGAAGGTCTGGATGACGGCGACCGTCTCGGGTGAGGCCCCTTCCAGCAGAACGTAACCCAGGCCAGCAGCCGCCCCGGACGCGAGCATGACGAGGATCCAGAGCCGCAGCACGTGCGCCGTCGAGCGCCCGGCCCGCTTGAGGCCGGCACTCGCCGACATCGACTCCGGCACGTTGGAGAGGAAGACCGCCGCGACCATGGCGATGCCCACCTCCCCGCCGCCGAGGACGCTGACGCCGATCGCCGCCGACTCCGGTATGCCGTCGAGCAGCGCCCCCAGCACGAGCGCGAGCGCTCCGGCCCCCTGCTGGTGCTCGCCGGTGGGGCTCTTGCGCCGGTGCCCACCGCGCCGGTCGATGAGCCAGTCGCCGACGAAGAAGACGAGCGAGCCGCTGACGAGGCCGACCACGACCGGCGTCGCGCCGCCGCTGCGGTAGGCGTCCTCGGTCAGCTCGAAGGCGACGGCGCTGATGAGGACGCCGGCGCCGAAGGCCATGACGATGCCGATGACCCGGTTGGAGGCCCGGGCGAAGAGGCCGAGGAGGGCACCGACGAGCAGCGCGGCCCCGCCGACGAGTCCCCAGAACGTTGCGGTCCACATGGCCGGTCCCTACCCGGCGGCGTTGACCTCGTCGCGCCACTGGAGCAGGTCGCGCACCCGGCCGAGGTCGGGGTCGGCGGCTGCGACGCTGGCCGTGAAGAGCCGGGTGCCGATGTCGTGGAGCTGCTGGGCGTTGCCGGCGTAGTCGCCGGTCTGGTCGGGGTTGCGACCGGGCACGAAGGCGACGCCGGCCGACCGCTCGATCTCGAGGGGGTCGCGGCCGCGCCTCGCGCACCACTCGTCGAGCACCCGGTGCTTGTGCGCGATCTCGTCGGGCCCGCCGAAGCCGTGCCAGATGTCGGCGTGCTCGGCCACGATGCGCAGCGTCTTCTTCTCGCCGCCTCCGCCGATGAGGATCGGGATGTCGCGCGTCGGGGCGGGGTTGAGCCGCGACCAGCGGTCGCGGATCACCGGCAGGTCGCGGGCGAGGTCGTCGAGTCGCCCACCGGCCGTGCCGAACTCGTAGCCGTACTCGTCGTAGTCGAGCTGCGCCCAGCCCGACCCGATGCCGAGCACGAGCCGGCCGTCGCTGATGTGGTCGACGGTGCGGGCCATGTCGGCGAGCAGGCTCGGGTTGCGGTAGCTGTTGCAGGTGACGAGGGCGCCGATCTCCACCGACTCGGTCGACTCGGCCCAGGCCGCCAGCATCGTCCAGCACTCGAAGTGCAGCCCGCCGCGGTCACCGCTCAGGGGGAAGAAGTGGTCCCAGTTGAGCAGGACGTCGACGCCGAGCTCCTCGAGCGTGGCCGCGGTGCGCCGGATCTGCGCCCACGTGGCGTGCTGCGGCGGCACCTGGATGCCGACGCGGGCGGGTCGGGGGTCGCCCACGCTCACCGGCGCCGGCAGGTCGGCTGCCGCCGGGTCGACCGCGGCGGCGGAGGTCGGGTCGCCGGCGGTCACCGGGTGACCACCTGACCCTTCCCGACGACGACGATGCCGGTCTCGGTGACGTGGAACCCGCGCGCCCGGTCGTGGTCGTGGTCGATCCCGATCTGGCAGCCCTCGGGCACCACGACGTTCTTGTCGATGATGGCGCGGCGGATCTGCGCGTGCCGGTTGACCTCGACGCCGTCGAGCAGCACGGAGCCCTGGATGCTCGCGTACGAGTGCACGTGCACGAGCGGCGAGAGCACCGAGGCGTAGATGTGCGCGCCCGACACCACGACGCCCGGCGACACGGCCGAGTTGAGCGCCTCACCGATGCGGTCGCCGCTGCCGTGGACGAACTTCGCCGGCGGGTAGGGGCTGTGCTGGGTGTAGATCGGCCACTCGTAGTTGTAGAGGTTGAAGACCGGGTGGATCGAGATGAGGTCCATGTGCGCGTCGTAGTACGACTCGATGGTGCCGACGTCGCGCCAGTAGCCGCGGTCGCGGTCGGTGGCGCCGGGCACCTCGTTGTCCTTGAAGTCGTAGACGCCGGCCTCGCCGCGCGCGACGAACCAGGGCACGATGTCGCCGCCCATGTCATGGCTCGACTCGGCGTCGTGGTCGGCCGTCACGGCCTGCTCGAGCGCGGAGGCCGTGAAGACGTAGTTGCCCATCGAGGCGAGCACCTCGTCGGGGTTGTCCGGCAGGCCCTTCGGGTCGCTCGGCTTCTCGAGGAAGGCGGCGATGCGCTTCGGGTCGTCGTCGTCGACCTCGATGACGCCGAACTGGTTGGCGAGCGAGATCGGCTGGCGGATGGCGGCGACCGTGCACGCCGCCCCCGACTCGATGTGCTGCTCGACCATGGCGCTGAAGTCCATGCGGTAGACGTGGTCGGCGCCGACGACGACCACGATGTCGGGCCGCTCGTCGTGCATGAGGTTGAGGCTCTGGTAGATCGCGTCGGCGCTGCCGAGGTACCAGTTCTTGTCGACGCGCTGCTGCGCCGGGACGGTCGTCACGTAGTTGCCGAGCAGCGTCGACATGCGCCACGTCTTCGTCACGTGCGCGTCGAGGCTGTGCGACTTGTACTGCGTCAGCACGACCACCTGGAGGTAGCCGGAGTTGACGACGTTCGACAGCGCGAGGTCGATGAGGCGGTAGATCCCGGCGAACGGCACCGCTGGTTTGGCGCGGTCGGCAGTCAACGGCATCAACCGTTTTCCCTCACCCCCCGCGAGCACGATGGCAAGGACCTTGGGACCAGCGGCTGGGCTTCGTCGGGCCATGAGGGCCACCCTAGGGCAGCGGTGCGGACCGGGGGCAGGTTCGGTCCGCCCATTGGCTGACGGATTCCGCGCCGGGGGGTCCTCGCGGGGCTAGGGTCGGACCGTGCGCGTAGACATCCTCAGCAAGGAGTACCCCCCGGCGGTCTACGGAGGGGCCGGTGTGCACGTGGCCGAGCTGGTGCGGGCCCTCCGCGCCCGCGGCGACGTCGACGTGCGGGTGCGGTGCTTCGGCGCCGACCGCGACGAGGCCGGCACGACGGCCTATCCCGACCTGCCGGAGCTGGCCGGGAGCAACGCGGCCCTGCAGACCCTTGGCGTCGACGTCAGCCTCGCCGGCGACTGCGTCGGGGCCGACCTCGTGCACTCCCACACGTGGTACGCCAACTTCGGCGGCCACCTCGCGTCGCTCCTCGGCGGTATGCCGCACGTCGTGACCGCGCACTCCCTCGAGCCGATGCGGCCCTGGAAGGCCGAGCAGCTCGGCGGCGGCTACCGCGTGTCGTCCTGGGCCGAGCGCACCGCCTACGAGGCGGCCGCCGCGGTCGTCGCCGTGAGCGCCGGCATGCGCGACGACATCCTGCGCAGCTACCCCTCGCTCGATCCCGACCGGGTTCACGTGGTGCACAACGGGATCGACGCCCAGATGTGGTCGGCCGACCGGTCGCCCGAGGCGGCCGACATCGTGCGTCGGCACGGCGTCGACCCCGACCGCCGGTCGGTCGTCTTCGTCGGCCGGATCACCCGCCAGAAGGGCCTTCCCTACCTGCTGCGGGCCTGCGCCGAGCTGCCGCCCGACGTCCAGCTCGTGCTGTGCGCCGGGGCGCCGGACACCCCGGAGATCCTCGCGGAGGTCGAGGGCCTGATGAACGAGCTCAAGGCCCGACGCGAGGGCGTCGTGTGGATCGCCGACATGCTGCCGCGCCACGAGGTCGCGGCGCTGCTCACCCACGGCACCGTCTTCGCCTGCCCCTCGGTCTACGAGCCGCTCGGCATCGTCAACCTCGAGGCCATGGCGTGCGAGCTGGCGGTCGTCGCCACCGCCACCGGCGGCATCCCCGAGGTCGTCGTCGACGGCGAGACGGGCTGGCTCGTGCCCATCGAGCAGGTGCAGGACGGCACCGGCACGCCGGTCGACCCCGACCGCTTCGTCGCCGACCTCGCCGCGGCGCTGAACGAGGCCGTCTCCGACGTCGACCGCGCCCGTGCGTTCGGCCGCGCCGGCCGGCAGCGGGCCGTCGACTCCTTCTCGTGGGACTCGATCGGCGACCGCACCCTCGAGGTCTACCGCACCGTCCTCGGCCCCTGACGCGGCGGACCCGTCGCGGCCGGTGCTCGACGCGGCCGGACGGACACCCGCTCAGCCGATGAGGCGGCCCGTGACGGCATGCGGCACGCCGGTCACCTCGGCCGGCGCACCCAGCACGGACCCGAGCAGCTCCGTCGGCGTCGGGTAGTCGGGCCCGAGCGCCTCGAGGTAGGCGGCGTGGGCCGACAGCGAGGCGATCGCGGCGTCCAGGTGCCCGGAGACGTCGACGAAGTGCGTCGGGGCCGGGTCGGCGACGACGAGCACGCGGGGGACCGCGCAGGGTTCGAGCCCCTCGTCGACGAGGTCGGGGAAGATCCACCGGTTGCCGGCGTCGGCGCGGGCGTCGACGACGGCGAGCCCGACGGCGCGGTGATCGGCCTGGTTGACCATGCCGTTCGGGAAGCGGTCGGCGTACGTCGCGGTGACGACGAGGTCGGGGCGGCGGACCCGGATCTCGCGCGCGACGGCGCGCCGCAGCGGCAGGCCGTACTCGACGACGCCGTCGGAGAAGCCGTCGAGGAACTCGACGACCTCGACCCCCACGCGTGCCGCGCCGTCGCGTTCCTCCTGCTCGCGCAGCGGCCCCGCCTGCGCCGGCGGCACCGTGTCGATGCCGGCCTCGCCCCGGGTGACGAGCAGGTAGGTGACCTGCTTGCCCGCCCTGACCCAGCGGTCGACGGCCGCAGCCGTGCCGTACTCGAGGTCGTCGGGGTGGGCCGCGACGCAGAGGATGCGCTCGATCCCCTCCTCGTCGAGGGCGTCGAGGACGGGCGGCGAGGGCTGCTGCGGCGGCTGCGTCATGGGGCAAATCTAGGGTTGCTTGGCGCCTCGCCGGGTCGATGTGACGATGGTGCCCATGTTGACCATCGAGCTGGCCCGCCGCCTCGCCGACGCGGGGCTCACCTGGCAGCCTGCCTCCGGCGACCGCTTCGTCGTGCCCGTCGACGGCATGGAGCAGGACGTCTTCGTCATCAGCGACCTCACGGTCGACGTCCACCACTTCACGACCGGTGACGTCATCGGCTTCAACGGCACGACCGAGTGGGCGCTCGACAGCGTCGAGCAGGACAAGGTGGTGTGGCTCCCGCGCGAGGAGCAGCTGCGCGACCTGCTCGCAGACGCGTTCGTCTCGCTCGAGAAGCTCGACGGGGGGTATGCCGTCACCGTCGTCACGCCCGCGGGTGGCACCGCGCGCCACGCGGACATCGACGCCGAGCGCGCCTACGCCCGGGCGGTCGTCGCCCGCCTCGAGGGGCAGACACCCGAGGCGCCCGCCGGTTCCGGCGCTGCCGACTAGGCCGGACGCCAGCCGGCGATCGACATGACGGCCACGTTCGTGGCGTCGGCGAGGGCCGCGTCGGCGTCGGCCGCCAGGTCGCGCAGCAGCACCCCCCGGGTGCGCACCGTGCCGGCGTCGAGGCCGCCGGAGCCGAGCGAGGTCAGGCCGAGGGTGCGGTGCGCGAGGCGGGACAGGTTCGCCGCGAGCGACATGATGCGCAGCGCGCGGCCCGACGTCGAGGGTGGGATGCCCCAGAGGGCGGTGTCGAGGTCGGCCTGGGCCTCGGCGCGCGCCTCGTCGCCCCACGGGTGGCCGCCGACCTGCTCGAAGCGCTCGGTGTGCTCGCGCAGTCGCAGCAGCAGGCCGCGCTCGATGTCGCGCAGGTCGAGCATCTCGAGCCGGTGCCGGGGGATCGGGTCGGCCTCGTAGGCGGTCCAGTCCGCCCGCACGCCGACGTCACCCTCGGGCCCGAACTCGCTGAGGGTCGGCACGAGCACCCCGCCGAGGCCGGCCACGAAGACGCACTCGCCCGCCTCCGCGGCGTGCGCGGTCGCGGCGGTCGAGCCCCGCGGCATCCGGCTCGGGTCTCCCGGGCGGGGGAGCGCGACGAAGAGGGCGCGCTCGCCGAGGTCACGCCACACGTCGAGGCGGGCGAGGTCACCCGCGACGTGGTCGAGGTCGGGGAAGGCGCGGCCGAGCGCGGCCGTCGTGTCGAGGTCGCCCCGCCACGATGCCGTCATCCACAGGGCGAGGCGCACGGAGGCGGGCAGCTCGGACACGACGCCATCGTAGGGTGCGCCGCCGCAGCAGCCTCGAGGCCGTGCCATAGGGTCGGGTCATGAGCGACGTCCTCGCCTTCGCCGGAGTCACCGTCCGCCGCGGTGCCTCCACGCTGCTCGACGACGTGACGTGGGAGGTGGAGGAGGGCGAGCGCTGGGTCGTGCTGGGCGCCAACGGTGCCGGCAAGACGACGCTCCTGCAGGTCGCCGCGGCCCGCATGCACCCGACGAGCGGTGTGGCCGGCGTCCTCGGCGAGGTGCTCGGGGCGGTCGACGTCTTCGAGCTGCGCCCGCGGATCGGTCTCGCCAGCTCGTCGATGGCCGAGCGCATCCCGGCCGGCGAGCTCGTCGGCAACGTCGTCGTCACCGCGTCGTACGGCATCATCGGCCGCTGGCGCGAGAGCTACGACCCGGTGGACTACGTGCGCGCGATGGAGCTGCTCCGGGCCCTCGGCGCCGAGCGCCTCGCGGACCGGCCCTACGGCACGCTGAGCGAGGGCGAGCGCAAGCGTGTGCAGATCGCCCGGGCCCTGATGACCGATCCCGAGCTCATGCTCCTCGACGAGCCGGCTGCGGGCCTCGACCTCGGCGGCCGCGAGGACCTCGTGCGCCGCCTCGGGGCGCTCGCCGCCGACACCGAGGCGCCGGCCATGGTGCTCGTGACCCACCACGTGGAGGAGATCCCGCCGTCGTTCACCGACGTGCTGATGATCCGCGACGGGCGGGTCGTGGCCGCCGGGCCGATCCCACTCACCCTGACGGCGGAGAACCTCAGCGAGACGTTCGGGCTGCCGCTCGTGCTCGAGCAGCACGGCGAACGGTGGTCGGCGCGCGCCGCCTCGTGATCGAGACCGTCCCGTTGCCTCGCTCGACCGATCCTCCGAGGGAACTGTTGCAGACTTGAGAACGTCACAGGAGTGACGCACGGGACGTCGGCGTCCCATGCCAACCCGAACGAAGGCAGGGTGTTGCACGTGTTCGAGGGGCACGCATGGATGGTGTGGCTCGGGGTCGCCCTCGTGCTCGTCGCCATCGAGACCCTGACCGTCGACTTCACCTTCCTCATGCTCGCCGGCGGCGCCGCGGGCGCCGCGGTCGCCGCCGCCTTCGGGGCCCCGCCGGCCGTCCAGGCGGTCGTGGCGGCCCTCGTCGCGGTCGCGCTGCTCGCTGTCGTGCGCCCGTGGCTCCGCTCGCGCTTCCAGGCGTCGTCGCCGACGCAGCTGATGGGCACGGCGGCCCACGTCGGGCGCTCGGCGGTCGCCCTCGACCGCGTGACCCCGGAGGGCGGGCAGGTCAAGCTCGCCGGCGAGACGTGGTCGGCCCGCACCCTCGGCGACAGCATCGAGCCCGGCGAGGAGGTCGTCGTCGACTCCATCGACGGCGCCACCGCCATCGTCAGCCGCGCCCACCTCGTCGGGGGCTGAGACACCGACGACACCAGACGAACGACCGAACGGTCCACCCGGGCTGTTCGCACACGCCGCGCCCCTCGGGGGAGCGCGGACCGCACAGGGAGAAGGTCGAGGAACCCGTGGACCCGGTACTCATCATTCCGTTGCTCATCCTGCTGCTCGCGATCGTCGTGGTGCTGCGCACCGTGCGCATCGTGCCGCAGCAGACCGCACAGATCGTCGAGCGGCTCGGTAGCTACAACAAGACGCTGACGGCGGGGATCCACTTCCTCATCCCGTTCGTCGACAAGGTGCGCGCGAACATCGACCTGCGTGAGCAGGTCGTGACGTTCCCGCCGCAGCCCGTCATCACGAGCGACAACCTCGTCGTCAACATCGACACCGTCATCTACTACTCCGTCACCGACGCCAAGGCAGCGGTCTACGAGATCGCCAACTTCATCCAGGGCATCGAGCAGCTCACGGTGACGACGCTGCGCAACGTCATCGGCTCGCTCGACCTCGAGCAGGCCCTGACGAGCCGCGACCAGATCAACGGCCAGCTGCGGGGCGTCCTCGACGAGGCCACCGGCAAGTGGGGCATCCGCGTCAACCGCGTCGAGCTCAAGGCGATCGACCCGCCCCACTCGGTGCAGGAGACGATGGAGAAGCAGATGCGCGCCGAGCGCGACCGTCGCGCCGCGATCCTCACGGCCGAGGGCTTCAAGCAGTCGGCCATCCTCACGGCCGAGGGCGAGAAGCAGAGCCAGATCCTGCGCGCCGAGGGCTCGGCGCAGGCCCGCATCCTCGAGGCACAGGGCCAGGCCCGCGCCATCCAGCAGGTCTTCTCGGCCATCCACCGCGGCAAGCCGACCCAGAAGCTGCTCGCCTACCAGTACCTCCAGGTGCTGCCGCAGCTCGCCCGCGGTGACTCGAACAAGATGTGGATCATCCCGTCCGAACTGACCGACGCCCTCAAGGGCATCGGCAACGCGCTCGGTGGCGCGGAGACCGCGCCGACCGGCGGCGGGGACGACGAGCCCTGGGTCGACCCGGGCGAGTCGGACGACGACGCCTTCGCCGAGACGGTGCTCGAGGACCCGGCCAAGGCGCTCGCCGAGGCCCGGGGTCAGGCGGCGCAGGCGAGCGCCGAGTCGACCGAGCAGGCCGCCCCGCTCTACCGCCCGCAGGCCGCGAGCGTCACCCCGGAGGTCGAGACCCGGCCGGTCACCGCGCCGCCCGCTGTCGCGGCCCCGGCCGCTCCCGAGCTGCCCGAGGCCGCCGAGCCGCCGGCCGTCGCGCCGCCGGCCCCGGCCGACCTGCCCGAGAACCCGACGGAGGCGCCCGGCACGCGCTGAGCACGACCGCGCGGCCGCCCACGCAGGCGACCGGGCAACCGGCACCCGGTCACCCTCTGTAGGGTGACCGGGTGTCGTTCTGGTCCGCCGTCGCCGTCGCACTGGCCGGCACCGGCGCCGGCCTCATCAACACCATCGTCGGGTCCGGCACCCTCATCACCTTCCCGACGCTCCTCTTCTTCGGCGTCAACCCGCTCGTGGCCAACGTGTCGAACAACATTGGCCTCGTGGCCGGCGGGGTCACGGGCGCCTGGGGCTACCGCCACGAGCTGACCGGCCAGGCACCGGCGCTGCGCCGGCTCGTGCCGCTCTCGTTCGTCGGCTCGGTCGTCGGTGCGAGCCTGCTCCTCGTCCTGCCGGCCGCGGCGTTCCGCGCCATCGTCCCGGTGCTCATCCTCATCGCGCTCGTGCTCGTGCTCGCGGGCCCACGGATCCAGGCGCGCGTGCACCCCGAGGGGGCCGACCGGCCGGTGCCGGGGTGGCACGCGCCGGCCATGGGTGCGGGCGTCTTCGTCGCCGGCGTCTACGGCGGCTACTTCGGCGCGGCCCAGGGCGTCCTGCTCATGGGCCTTTTCAGCGCCCTGAGCCTCGAGCCGCTCCAGCGGCTCAACGGCTACAAGAACGTGCTCTCGCTCGTCGTCAACGTCGTCGCCGCCGGTGTCTTCGTGCTCTTCGCCCGCGACCACATCGACTGGCTCGTCGTGCTGCTCGTCGCGGTGGGCGCCTTCGTCGGCGGCATCATCGGGGCGAAGGTGGGCCGGCGCATCCCGCCGGCGGTCCTGCGCGGGCTCATCGTGCTCATCGGCGTCGTCGCCATCGTCAAGCTCGTCTGGTTCCCCTGAGGCGAGCGGCCCCCGCGACGCGCACTACCCTGACGGGCGTGCCGATCGCGATCACCGACCCCACCGACCCCCGCCTCGAGGACTACGTCTCCCTCACCGACGTGGCCCTGCGCCGGCGCACGGAGCCGGAGCGGGGGCTCTACATCGCCGAGAGCCAGAAGGTCATCCGTCGGGCGCTCGCGGCCGGTCACCGGCCACGCTCCTACCTCATGGCCGAGCGGTGGGTCACCGACCTCGCCGACCTCGTCGACGCCGCCGAGGCCGACGGCATCCCCGTCTACGTCGGGGCGCACGACGTCATCGAGGCGCGCACGGGCTTCCACCTGCACCGCGGCGCGCTCGCCTCGATGCAGCGGCCCGAGCTGCCCGCCGTCGCCGACGTCATCGCCGGTGCGCGCCGGGTCGTGGTCGTCGAGGACGTCGTCGACCACACCAACGTCGGGGCGATCTTCCGGAGCGCCGCAGCCCTGGGCGTCGACGCCGTGCTCGTGACGCCGCGCTGCGCCGACCCCCTCTACCGCCGCTCCATCCGGGTGTCGATGGGCACGGTCTTCCAGGTGCCGTGGACGCGGATCGACCCGTGGCCGCAGGGGATCGGGCTGCTGCACGAGGCCGGCCTGCAGGTCGCGGCGATGGCCCTCTCGGACGACTCGGTGTCGCTCGCCGACCTCGAGTCGGACCCGCCGGAGCGCCTCGCACTCGTGCTCGGCGCCGAGGGCGACGGGCTGTCGGCCCGCACCGTCGCGGAGGCCGACCTGACGATCCGCATCCCGATGGCGGGCGGGGTCGACTCGCTCAACGTCGCTGCGGCGAGCGCCGTCGCCATGTGGGCGCTGCGCGGGCGCTGACGGTCCTCGTCAGGGGCGGACGAGCCGGCCCAGCAGGCGGTCGAGCTCGACCGCCGGGTCGTCGCAGAGGCCGCCGTGCACCGGCCCCGGCTGCACGACGGTCGAGCGGGGCGCGATGATCCAGCCGAAGCGCTGGCCCTGCTTCTCGAGCGTCGGCAGCCCGCGCCCGGTCTCGCCCCGGCACACCGCCCGCACGCGGTCGAGCATCGAGCGCACGCCGTCGAGGTCGCACGTCGGGGCGAGCGCCGCAGCGCGCGTCTCGTCGAGCTCCCAGGCCGCGTCGAGGAACCCGGCGTCCTGCGAGTAGAGCACGACGCCGACGTTGATGAACTCCTCGCGGTCGACGCGCGGCACGAGGCGGAGCAGCACGTACTGGTACGCGTTCACGCGGCGACCCCGCTCGGCACCCAGGTGAGCGGCCCGTCGAGCCGGGCGCGCAGCATCCGGCCGTATGCCGTCCGCACCGCGTCGGCGTCCACGAGCTCGTCGGTCGTCTCCAGCCACTCCTCGGGCACCTCGGCGACGACGGCCTCGAGGGCCTCCGGCGTCAGGCGGGCCGCCAGCTCGTCGTGGCGACGGGCCACGTCGCCGGCGACGTCGCGCAGCACGTGCCGGCTCGCGTCGAAGGGCTGCGCCGCGAAGCGTTCCGGCGACGGGGCGCGGCTCGGCCACGAGTGGTGGAAGTAGAGCGCCGCACCGTGGTCGATGGCCCACGTGCGGCCGTGCCAGACGAGCAGGTTGGGGTTGGCCCACGTGCGGTCGACGTTGGCCGTCAGGGCGTCGAGCCAGATGATCCGCTCGGCGAGGTCGGCGTCCGGTGGCCGTGACCCGTCGTAGCCGAGGGAGCCGGGCAGGAAGTCGACGCCGAGGTTCGTGCCCACCGACGCGGTCAGCAGGTCCTGCACCTCCTCGTCGGCCTCGTAGCGGGCGATGCGCGGGTCGAGGCGCACGACGGCGAGCTCGGGCACGGGCACGTCGACGAGGCGGGCGATCCCGGCCACGACGACCTCGGCCACGAGCACCTTGAGGCCCTGCCCGGCGCCGCGGAACTTGAGCACGTAGGTGCCGTCGTCGTCGGCCTCGACGATGCCGGGGAGCGAGCCGCCCTCCTTGAGCGGCGTCACGTATCGGGTGGCGGTCAGCTCCGGAAGCACCGGGTCAGCCTACTGTCCGGCCGAGGTCGAGCCGGCTGGCCCGACCCCAGAGCCGGCCGAGCAGCATGGCGAGCCCGCCGTAGAGGCACGCGAAGGCGAGCAGCGGCCACCACGCCAGGCCGCTCGCCGGCAGCACGAGCGCGCCGAACGCGGCGGCCGCGACCATGCCGGCGTTGTAGACGACGTCGTAGGCCGAGAAGGCCCGGCCGAGGAGGTGGTCGTCGACGTGCGCCTGCAGGAGCGAGTCGACGGTGATCTTGACGCACTGCGACGTGAACGAGACGGCGAAGGAGACGGCGACGATGCTCCACGGCACGAGGAAGGGGCCGAGCAGGGCGCAGACGACGGCGCCGACCGCGAGCATGCGGGCGGCATACGGCACGGCGGTGAGGCGCGGGGCGAGCCACGGGGTGACGAAGGCGGCCGATGCGAAACCGAGGGCCGAGGCGCCGGCCGCGATGCCGAAGCCCATCGCGCCGTGGCCGCCCTCGAAAGGCCCGCGGAAGAGCAGCAACGTCTGCAGCAGCAGGAAGCCGAAGGGGATGCGCGTGAGGAAGACGAGGCCGAGGAGGAGCCAGGCGCGGTGCGGGAACATCCGCACGGCCTCGACGAGGCCGGTCACGACCGAGCGCGTGATCTGGCCGACGGACGGTGCGCCACTCGTGTCGTCGGGACCGATGAAGGGCAGGCGCGAGGCCACCCAGGCCGCGCCGAGCACCCCTGCGGCCGCGAGCAGCACGTCGACGACGTCGCTGCTGCCGAGCGCCCGCACCCCTGTGCCGACGGCTCCGCCGAGCAGGTAGGCGAGTGAACCGCACGTCGGCGCAACGGAGTTCGCGCTGACGAGCTTGTCCCGGGTGACGACGTGCGGCATGCCGGAGGAGAGCCCCGCGAGGATGAAGCGGTTCACCGAGAAGACGAGCAGGACCAGGGCGTAGAACGCGGGCCCCGTGTCGGTGCCGGAGACGAGCGCCGCGACGCCGAGCATCGCCGTCGCCCGCACGAGCTGGCTGACGACGAGCACGCGGCGTCGCGGCCACCGGTCGAGCAGCACGCCGACGAACGGTCCCAGCGCGCTGTAGGGGAGCAGGACGATGGCGAACGCGATGGCGATCCCGCGGGCGTCGGCCGCCTGCTCGGGGTTGAAGAGGACGTGGCTCGCGAGGGCGACCTGGAAGATGCCGTCGCTGAACGACGAGGCGACCCGGCTCGCGAAGAGGCGGCGGAAGCCGCGCCCCCGCAGCAGGGTCGCCAGGGCGCGCAGGAAGGTCACGCGGAGCAGCGTACGTTCAGTCGCGCGCCCGGCCCGCAGGCACGCCCGCGCCGGCGCCCACGGCGGCGTCGTCGGTCAGCGACGCGGCGACCCGCGCGATCGTCGTCAGCGCGGCCGCGAGGTGCTCCCGTTCCGCCGCGTCGAGGGTCGCGAGCGCGGCCGCGGTCGAGGCAGCCCGGCGGTCGCGCCACCGCTCGAGGCCGGCGCGGGCGGTCGCGGTCAGCTCGAGCCGGACGACGCGCCGGTCGGACGTGTCGCGCTCGCGCACGAGCACGTCGACGGTGACGAGCTGACCGACGAGGGTCGAGACGGTGTTGGCCGCGAGGCCGAGGACGCGCGCGGCCTCGGCGACCGTGATGCCGGGGTTGCGGCGCACGACGCGGGCCAGCTCGAGCTGGGCACCCGAGAGCGCGAGGTGGGGCAGGGGCGTGCCGACGAGGCGGCCCGAACGGCGTCGGAGCAGGCCGATGACGTCGTAGAGGTCGTCGGCCAGGCCGAGGTCGTGCTCATCCACGGCCCGAGCGTACCGAAGCCGGCCACCGGCGCCCCGCGATCAGCGAACCCGGTCCTTCGGGCGGAGTGTGAGGGCGACCCGGTCCCGGTCGGCGAGCGCACCGTCCCGGACGAGGGCGACCCAACCGCCCCGGCGCAGGACGGCCTCGATGACCTCGTCGACGGCATCGTCGATGACGTCCGGGTGCTCGACGTCTTCGGCCGGTGTGAGGAAGTCCCCGTCACGGCTCAGCCGAGCGGGGTAGAACAGCCCCTCCTCGACGGCCAGCATCTCCGGCCGTTCCGCCCGGGAGGCGAGCCACACCGCCGGCATGCCGGTCGCCACCGCGCCGGAGCCGGTCCGTTCCTCGAGCAGGGCGAGGGCCTCGTCCTCGCGGGACCGGAGGTAGGCCTCGAGGACGGGTCGGGTCAGCCGGGCGAGCTCGGGCAGGGGCGTCCGCGCGTGGCTGCCGTGGATGCGCCCGGCCAGACGACGCAGGTTGCCCGACGTCGCTACGAAGCGGGCCAGGGTGCGGGTGGCGCCGACGAGGACCAGCGGTGCCGGGTGCACCCTCAGGTAGGTGCCGAGACTCCGGTCGACGGTGCGGAAGAAGGCATCGGTCCGCCGGTCGGCCACCGCGGTGCGTCCCCGCCGCTCACGGCCTGCGACGAGGGGGAACGGCGTGCCGAGCGCCGGCGTCATCGAGTCGCCGACCCCGTCGAAGAGACGGGCCTCGTGCTCGGTCAGCACGAGGACGACGTGACGAGGCGTGCGGTGCAGCGTCCGCACGAGGTCGCGGGTGGCGAAGGTGGGGTCGACGACCGCCCGGTCGACGACGGCCTCGGGCAGGCTCCACGCGGAGGCGTGGAGGCCACCGACGAAGAGCGCCACGGCCGCACGCGTCGGCCGGCGCCGGGCGTCGTCCACCAGGCGGCCCAGCTCGTCGCGGGCGACCCCGGACACCTCGGCGCCGAACTCGTCGTGGACCCGCCGCACGGCGTCCTCGACGAGCGCCTCGAGCCGCTCGAGGTCGGTGGTTCTCATGGTCGGGGCCGCCTCGGTGCTGCACAGGACGGAGACCGCGGGGTAGTCCCGCACGGACTGGAGGGCGAGCACGTCGGTGGGCGTCGGCGACGGCAGCGCCGTGTCGCGCAGCTCGGTGGCGTCAGTGGCTGTCAGGGTCATCGGGTCCTCCTCGGGTGGCGGTCTGGTGACGGGGCGGAGTGGGGGATGGGGTGGGAGATGGGGTGGGGGATGGGGTGCGGGTGCTCCAGAGGCTGCTCGCGATGCTGACCGTGAGCGTGAGCACGATGACGCCGAGGGTGACGGGCACGGGCAGCTTGCCGACGGGCGTCTGGGCGAGGACGAGCTTGACCCCGGCGAAGGCGAGCAGGACGGCCAGGCCGTAGTGCAGGTGAACGAAGCGGACCAGCAGGCCCGCGAGGCAGAAGTAGAGCGCCCGGAGCCCGAGGACGGCGAAGGCGTTGGCCGCCCACACGATGAAGGTCGTGGTCGTGATCGCGAGGACGGCCGCCACGGAGTCGATCGCGAAGACGAGGTCGGTCGCCTCGACGGCGACGAGGGCGACGAAGAGCAGCGTCGCCGTCCGGCGCCCGTCGACGCGGACGAAGAACCGTCCGCCGTGGTACTCGGGGGTCGTCGGGACCACCCGCCGCACGAGGCGGACGACGACGTTGCGCTGCGGGTCGACCTCGGCCGAGTGGTGGAAGGCCATCTTCCAGGCGGTGTAGAGCAGCAGCGCGCCGAGCAGCGCCGCGGTCCACGAGAGTGCCTCGAGGAGGGCGACACCGGCGAAGATGAAGACGAGGCGGAAGACGAGAGCACCGATGACGCCCCAGAAGAGGACCGTGTGCTGGAGGCGTCGCGGCACGGCCAGGGCGGCGAACACCATCGCGAAGACGAAGACGTTGTCGATCGAGAGCGCCTTCTCGATGAGGTAGCCCGCGTAGTAGGTGCCGGCCACCTCGGCGCCCTGCCAGACCCAGAGGACCACGCCGAAGCCGAGCCCCACGGCGATCCAGACGGCGCTCCAGGTGGCTGCCTCCCGCAGGCCGATCTCGTGGTGGTCGCGGTGCAGGAGCAGGTCGACCGCCAACATGGCCACGATCGTCAGGACGAGGGCGGTCCACGCCCACCAGGGAACGGCGAACGTCTGGTCCACGGCGGCTCCTTCGACGGTGTCGAAGGTCTCTCCCACCGGAACGGGCCGCGGTCGAGGCGCCGGGTCGGGGTCGACCGGGGTGACGACGCTCTCGTTTCGGGATACTCCCCTTGCGCGACACAGTATTGGCGAAATACTTGTCGCATGTCAACGTCCAGGTGGACCTTCCTGTCCAACCACACGCACGTCCTCGTGTGCCTCGCCCGCGACCCCGACGCGACGATGAGGGACGTCGCCGAGCAGGTGGGGATCACCGAGCGCGCGGTGCAGCGCATCGTGGGCGACCTCGAGACGGCCGGCTACCTCAGCCGGCGACGGGCGGGCCGGCGCAACGCCTACTCGCTCCGGGCGGACCGGCCCCTGCGGCACCCGCTCGAGGCGGGGACGGACGTGCGGACGCTGCTCTCCGTGCTCGACCCGGGGGTCGGGCCCGACGCGGACTGAGCGGGCGCCGGCCCGCAGCGCGCGTCCGCTCGTGCAGCCCGGGGAACGAGAACGGTCCCGGGTCTTCGACCTGCGAAGACCCGGGACCGGCTGGTGTCGAGGGGGGGACTTGAACCCCCACGCCCGTTAAGGGCACTAGCACCTCAAGCTAGCGCGTCTGCCATTCCGCCACCCCGACAAGGTGATGTGCAAGGGGCTCGTGGAATCCCTTGCGGCGAGACGAAACGTTAGCACGGGGCCTGCGCAAAAGACCAAACCGGGCGGATGCGCCGGCGCCCGGCACCCGGCATACGCTGATCGGCATGAGCCACAGCGACGCCGACCGCACCGTGACGCCCACTGCGACAGGGGCGTCCGCGCCCGAGGACGAGGTCGCGCGCCTCTGCGCCGAGCTGATCCGGATCGACTCGTCGAACTACGGCGACGGCTCGGGCCCGGGGGAGCGCGAGGCCGCCGAGTACGTCATGGGCCAGCTCGCCGACGTCGGTCTCGAGGGCACCCTGCTCGAGAGCGAGCCGGGTCGCGCGACGGTCGTCGTGCGGCTCGAGGGCGAGGACTCCTCGCGCCCCGGCCTGGCCGTGCACGGTCACCTCGACGTCGTGCCGGCGAACGCCGCCGACTGGCAGGTCGACCCCTTCGGCGCCGAGGAGCGCGACGGGTGCATCTGGGGCCGCGGCGCCGTCGACATGAAGGACATGGACGCGATGATCCTCGCGAACATCCGTCACTTCGCGCGCACCGGCACGAAGCCGGCCCGTGACACGACCTTCGTCTTCTTCGCCGACGAGGAGGCCGGGGGCACGCACGGCAGCCACTGGCTCGTCGACCACCACCCGCAGTGGTTCGAGGGCGTCACCGAGGCGATCAGCGAGGTCGGCGGCTACAGCGTCACGGTGCCGACCCCGACGGGCCAGCAGCGGGCCTACCTGCTGCAGACCGCCGAGAAGGGCATCGCCTGGCTGCGGCTGCGCGCGCACGGCCGCGCGGGCCACGGCTCGGTGCCCAACGACGCGAACGCGATCGTGCGGCTCGCAGGGGCCGTCGGGCGCATCGCCGCGCACGAGTGGCCGCGGGAGTACATCGCGTCGGTGCGCGAGCTGCTCGACACCCTGAGCACGATGACCGGGCTCTCGGCCGACGACGCCGACCTCGAGCCCCTGCTCGCCACGCTCGGCGGCGCCCAGGGCTTCGTGCGCGGCACGCTGCGCGACACGGCGAACGTGACGATGCTCGAGTCGGGCTACAAGCACAACGTCATCCCGCAGACGGCGACCGCGGCCGTCGACTGCCGCTTCCTGCCGGGCCACGAGGACGCCCTCATGGCCACGATCCGCGAGCTGGCGGGGGAGCACGTCGAGGTCGAGGTCGTGCACCGCGACGTCGCGCTCGAGGCGCCGTTCTCCGGCGACCTCGTCGAGTCGATGAAGCAGGCGCTGCTGCGCGAGGACCCCGAGGCGGCCGTCCTGCCCTACTGCCTCTCCGGCGGCACCGACAACAAGGCGCTCGGGCGGCTCGGCATCCAGGGCTACGGCTTCGCGCCGCTGCGGCTGCCGGCCGACCTCGACTTCGCGCCGATGTTCCATGGCATCGACGAGCGGGTGCCCGTCGACTCGCTGCGGTTCGGCGCGCGCGTGCTCGGCGACTTCCTGCGCACCTGCTGACCCGCGGCCGTATGCCGGCGGCTGCACCCGCGCGTCGGCGCGGCCCCAGGCCGTGCGTGAGGCTTCAGGCCGTGCGCTCGATGCGCATGATGCGCCGGCGCAGCCACATCCGGCGGACACCGCCTTCGTAGATCACCGTCCGCGACAGCTCCCACCGGCCGTATTCGGCGTGCTCACGCACCGCCTGTCGCGCCTGGGACTTGGACGTGTGGCGGTCGAAGGTGAGGACCCGGTACTCGTACTCCGTCATCGCCGACCATTCTGTCACCCCGGTGCGCGCCCCGTCGCGCCACCGGGGTGATCCCCGAGGTCGACCTCAGGGATCACCCTGGACGCACCCCGGTAGGTGGCGGCGGTGGGTCGGTGCGAGCGCTCGGCGCGATACGGTTCGAGGGTCAGTTGACCGCCCGTGCGGCCCGGAGACGGGTGCGGACGGGCGGCCGTCGGGGGAACCGCCCGGACCCACCCGGCGTCCAGGGCCCAGGAGGTCAGTCATGAAGTGGAACATCCGCCGCACCGCGGCTGCAGTCATCGTCCTTCCCGCCGTGCTCGGCGTCGCCGCGTGTGGCTCGAACGGCAGCCCGGCCCCAGCCGGCCAGAGCCAGAACCAGACCCAGGGCCAGACGTCGGCCGCCAGCAGCTCGGCCGCGCCGAGCACCGACGCGTCCGCGCAGCCCTACCAGGACAAGGCGGCGTTCGTCGCCGCGATGAACGCCGCCGGCCAGGACGCCACGTCGGCGCACGTGAGCATGACGATGGACGCCGCCGGCCAGAAGATCGCCATCGAGGGCGACACGAAGGTCGACGCGTCGAACCCGGCCATGAAGATGAGCATGGACATGGGCAGCTCGATGAAGCTCGACATGATCGTCGTCGACAAGAAGGTCTACATGAAGGGCTTCCCTGGCCTCGCCGCGGGCAAGTGGGCCGTTATCGACAGCAGCTCGACGACGGGCAAGCAGCTCGCCGACGCGCTCAACCAGGCGGACCCGTCGAAGATGTACGACCAGTTCGGCGCGGCGGTCTCGGACGTCAAGTACGTCGGCGAGGACACCGTCGACGGCGCCAAGACGTTCAAGTACGACCTGACCCTCGACACCAAGTCCATGCAGGCCCAGCTCGGCTCCGACGCGACGAAGCTGCCGGCGACGATCACCTACACGGCGTGGCTCGACGAGGAGAACCACCTGCGCAAGGTGACCTTCGACCTGTCCGGCGTCAAGGCGGTCATGACGATGAGCAAGTACGGCGAGCCCGTCGACATCACGGCCCCCGCGGCCGCCGACACGGTCAAGGCCCCGCTCTGACCCGACTCCGGGCTGTCCCGGTCCGGCACCAGCCGGCCACCCGCACGACCGAACGGCCCCGCCACGAGTGCTCCTCGTGGCGGGGCCGTTCGCCGTCCCGTCACGTCGATGCGGTTCTCAGCACCCCATGGGTCGACTACGGTCGACCCATGACCGTGGACCCCCGCGCCGCCCTCGAGCAGCTGATCGCCGCCCTCGAACGCCACCTCGAGGCGGCGAACGCCAGCCGAGACCCCGACCACCCGATGGTCATGGCGGCCGCCCAGGACCTCGCCGAGGCCTTCGACGACTACGACGAGGCGCTCTACGAGGCGACCGAGGTGGCGACCCCGCTCGCGATCTACGGCGACGAGTTCGACGGCCCCGAGGACGAGGACCGCGAGGGCGGTGCCGTCTACGCCGGCCTCGACGCGGACGAGTACGACGACGAGGACGACGAGGACGACGACGACGACGAGGACGACGACCTCGATGACGACGACGAGGACGACGAGGACGACGAGGACGACGAGGACGACGAGGACGACGAGGACGACGACGAGGACGACGACGACGACCCGCGCGTCACCGACGGGGCGCCCGCGCGTTCCTGACCCCGGGAGGCGGCGCTCGGGGTCAGCGACGTCCCGGGGCGCCGGCACCGCCCGACGGCGACGACACGTCGTCGAGGGCCGCCACGATCTCGTCGGGCAGCACGAGCTCGAGGCTCGCGAGGGCCGAGCGCAGCTGGCCGGACGTGCGGGCACCGACGATCGGCGCCGCCACACCGGGCCGGTCGCGCACCCAGGCGAGCGCGACCTCGGCGGGCGTCGTGCCCAGCCCCCGGGCCGCCATCGCCACGGCGTCGGCGATCCGCGACGAGCGTTCGTCGAGGAACCGGCCGGCGAAGTTCGGGAAGTCGGGGGACCCCGCACGCGAGCCCGAGGGGATGCCGTTGCGGTACTTGCCGGTGAGGACGCCACGGGCGAGCGGTGACCACGGGAGCAGCCCGAAGCCGAGCGCCTCGGCGGCCGGCGCGAGCTCGGTCTCGGGCGAGCGGGACGTCAGGGAGTACTCGACCTCGTTGGCCACCAACGGGATCCGAGCTGCCTCGAGCAGGCTGAGGGCGCGCGTCGCCTGCCAGGCGGAGTAGTTCGACACGCCCACGTAGCGAGCACGGCCGGACGTCACCGCCCACTCGAGCGCCGACATCGTCTCGGCCAGCGGCACGTCGTCCGACCACGTGTGCACGAGCCAGAGGTCGACGTGGTCGCTCCGGAGCCGACCGAGCGAGGTGTCGAGCTGGGCCATCAGCCCCCGCCGCGACACGTCGACGCGTCGCGTGCCGTCCGCCCGCGAAATGCCGGCCTTGGTGCAGACGACGACGTCCTCGCGGGAGACCGTGCCCTCGAGCAGCTCGCCGAGGATCGACTCGGCGTCCCCGCCGCCGTAGCCGTAGGCGGTGTCGACGAGGTTGCCGCCCGCGTCGACGAAGGCGCGGAGGTGCTCACCGGCCTCGTGGCGGTCGACGGCGTTGCCCCAGAGCATCGTCCCGAGGGCGAGCGGGGTGACGGGAAGACCGGACGAGCCGAGACGCCTGCGCATGGACCTGACGGTAGTGGGCGGCATCCGGCGGCGGGTGCCCGGCACGTCGAAGTCGGCGCCGATACCCTGCGGGTCATGAGGATCGGTGTGAATCTCGGGTACTGGGGACGCGGCACGACCGGGGCCGACCAGGTGGCCCTGGCCCAGGCAGCGGACCGCCTCGGCTACGACAGCGTCTGGGTGGCGGAGGCCTACGGGTCGGACAGCCCGTCGATGCTCGCGTGGATCGGGGCGCTGACCGAGCACGTCGGGCTGGGGTCGGCCGTCATGCAGATCCCCGGCCGCACCCCGGCCATGACGGCCATGACCGCCACGACGATCGACACCATGTCGGGCGGTCGCTTCCGCCTCGGCCTCGGCGTCTCCGGGCCGCAGGTGAGTGAGGGCTGGCACGGTGTGCCCTTCCGGCACCCGCTCGGACGCACCCGCGACTACGTCGAGATCGTCCGGGCGGCCGTGCGCCGCGACACGGTCAGCCACGACGGCCCGCACTACCCGCTGCCGCTGCCGGGCGGGCCGGGCAAGGCCCTCAAGCTCGGCTCGCGCCCGGTGCGCACCGACATCCCCGTCTACCTCGCGGCGGTCGGTCCGAAGAACCTCGAGCTCACCGGCGAGGTCGCCGAGGGCTGGCTCGCGATCTTCTTCAGCCCCGAGCACGCCGGTGACCTCCTCGCCACGCTCGAGACGGGTCGCCGGCGCGGTGGCCGCGGGCCGCTCGAGCACCCCATGGCGGGTTTCGACGTCGTGGCGACGACACCCGTCGTCCTCGTCGACGACGTCGCGGCCGCCGCCGACCACGTGCGCGACTACTGCGCCCTCTACATCGGTGGGATGGGCTCGCGCGAGCAGAACTTCTACAACCAGCTCGCCTGCCGGATGGGCTTCGAGGACGCCGCCGCGCGGATCCAGGACCTCTACCTGGCCGGCCGGCACCGCGAGGCGGCTGCTGCCGTGCCCCTCGAGTTCATCGACGAGACAGCCCTGCTCGGCTCACCGGCCCGTGTGGCGAGCCGCCTCGGACGCTACGAGGCAGCCGGCGTCACGACGCTCTCGGTCGCCGTCGGCGGCGGCATGACGCGCGACGATGCCCTGACCACGCTCGACGTCGTCGCGCGCATCGCCGGTCTCGAGCCGCCGGGGCCCGCAGCCTGACGCCGCGCCGGGCCGGGCTCCCACCGGAGGCCCGGGATGAAGTGCGACACTGTGCCCGACCGGCTGCCACCCCACGGGGGCGCGGCCACGCCCGTCTCTCCCGCCCGGAAGGCCCACCCTGAACCATGGCTGACCTCAGCTACCTCGACGCCGTCGTCCTCGGCATCGTCGAGGGCCTCACCGAGTACCTCCCCGTGTCGTCCACCGGGCACCTCACCATCACCGAGAAGCTGCTCGGGCTGAAGGTCGACGACGCGGCCGTGACGGCCTACACCGCCGTCATCCAGCTCGGCGCGATCGCGGCCACGCTGCTCTACTTCTTCCGCGACATCGTGCGCTTCGCCGTGGCGTGGTTCCGCGGCCTCGGCTCCGTCGAGGCCCGCAAGGACCCGGACTACGGCCTCGCCTGGGCGGTCGTCATCGGCTCGATCCCCGTCGGCGTCGTGGGCTTCCTCGGCCGTGGCATCGTCTCCGGACCGCTGCGCAGCCTCTGGGTCGTGGCGGCCGCGCTGCTGCTCTGGAGCGTCGTCATGGTCGTGGCCGAGCGGCTGCACAGCCGCTTCGAGGCGCAGGGGGCGCTCCGGGGTGAGCACTCGGTGCGCCCGGTCGACGGGCTCGTCATCGGCCTCGTGCAGTGCTTCTCGCTCGTGCCGGGCGTCTCCCGCTCGGGAGCGACGATCTCGGCGGGCATCGCGCGCGGCATCGACCGCGTGACGGCCACCCGCCTCAGCTTCTTCCTCGCGATCCCCGCGCTGACGGCGGCCGGCCTCTTCCAGGCCGTCGAGGAGAAGAGCGGCCTGGCCGCGCTCGGCATCGGGCCCGTGCTCGTCGGGCTCGTCGTCGCCTTCATCGTCGCCTACGCCTCGATCGCCTGGCTGCTGCGCTTCGTCGCCTCGAACAGCCTGATGGCCTTCGTCTGGTACCGCGTCGTGCTCGGGGTCGTGCTCGTCGTCGTGCTCGCCACGAACGTCATCACGGCGACCTGAGCCGCAGGCCCGCTCAGAGCCAGCCGGAGCGCTTGAAGGCGCGGAACAGCCCGAGGCACGCCGAGGCCATGACGAGCAGCACGACGAAGTAGCCGTACTGGAACTCCCCGTCGCCGACGTGGATGCTCGCGCTGAGCTCCGGCATGTGCTCGAAGTTCATGCCGTAGATGCCGGCGATCATCGTCGGCACCGCGGCGATGGCCACCCAGGCCGAGATGCGGCGCATGTCCTCGTTCTGCTTGACCGAGACGCTCGCGAGGTGCGCCGACAGCACGTCGGTCAGGAGCCGGTCGTAGGACTCGACGTGGTCGTTGACGAGCCGCAGGTGGTCGGCGACGTCGCGGAAGAACGGCATGATCGGGTCAGGCAGCGTGCGGCCGCGGCCCCGCTCCATGAACTGCGTCAGGGTGTCTGCGAGCGGCTGGCTGGCCCGCCGGAACTCGAGCACCTCGCGCTTGAGGCGGTAGATCGTGTTCGCGTCGCCCCCGAGGTGCGAGGCGAAGACCTGCTCCTCGATCTGCTCGAGGTCACGGCGCACCTCGCGGTCGACGACGAGGTAGTTGTCGACCACGGAGTCCATGACCGCGTGCAGCACGGTCATCGCGCCGTGGTGGAGCCGGTCGGGCTCGTTCTCCAGGCGCTGGCGCACGCCGGCGAGCGGGTTGCCCTCACCGTGCCGCACCGTGACGACGAACCGGTCGCCGATGAAGAGCATCACCTCGCCGGTCTCGATGTCGCTCGTCGCCTCGATGTAGCGCAGCGTCTTCAGCACGACGAACGTCGAGGTCTCGTACTGCTCGATCTTCGCGCGCTGGTGCCCGTTGACGGCGTCCTCCACGGCGAGGGGGTGCAGGTGCAGCTCCTCGTTGACGAGGTCGAACTCCTCGTCGGTGGGGTCCTTGAGGCCGATCCACAGGAAGCCGTCCTGGGTGAGGCGCAGCACGTCGAGCTCGTCGCTGAGGTCGCCGCAGCCCTGGCGCCGTCCCTCGCGGTAGATGGCCTTGTCCACGATCACCTCCCTACTTCACCACGTCGCGCCCCCGACCGCGCCCAGGGCGTGCCGAACCCGCCGGAGCGGCCGGGCTAGGGTGGCGGCGTGCCCACCGTCCTGCTCGTGCGCCACGGGCGCTCCACCTCCAACACCGCCGGCACGCTCGCGGGCTGGACCCCCGGCGTGCTGCTCGATCCGACCGGCGAGGCGCAGGCGACGGCGCTCGGTCGGCGACTCGCTGCGGCCGGGCTGACCCTGGCCGAGATCGTCACGTCGCCGCTCGAGCGGTGCGTGCAGACCGCCGACCTGCTCGCGGCCCCGCTGGAGGGCGCCGTACCGCGCAGCGTCCACGACGGGCTGGGGGAGTGCCGCTACGGCGCGTGGACCGGGCGACCGATCACCGAGCTGGCCAAGGAGGAGCTCTGGAAGGTCGTGCAGGACCGCCCGAGCGAGGTGCGCTTCCCGGACTCGGAGGCCTACGAGGCCGAGTCGATGGCGCAGATGCAGGAGCGCGCGCTCGCGGCGGTGCACGAGACCGACGCGCGGCTGCGGGAGTCGCACGGCCCGGATGCCGTGTGGATCGCGGTCTCGCACGGTGACGTCATCAAGTCGATCGTCTCGGACGCGAGCGGGGCCCGCCTCGACGACTTCCAGCGCATCCACGTCGACCCGGCATCCGTCAGCGTCGTGCGCTACACGAGCCGGAAGCCCTTCGTGCTGCGGGTCAACGACGTCGGTGGTGACCTCACCGGCCTGCGCCCGCCCGAGCGGCCGGCCGCGCCGGAGGGCGACGCCGTCGTGGGCGGGGGAGCGGGAGCCGGAGCGGACGAGGCCGTCGGATAGGGTCGGGAGCATGACCTACCAGGACTTCGACCCGGTCGACCGGTTCGTCGCCGGCACCGTCGGCCCGGCCGGTCAGCGCGCCTTCTACCTGCAGGCGAGAACCGGCCCGCTCGTGGTCACCGTCGGCCTCGAGAAGCAGCAGGTCTCGATCCTCGCCGACCGCGTGAACGACGTGCTCGACCAGCTCGCGCCCGGCGCGGCGGTGGAGCCCGGCGAGCCCGGCGGGGCGCCCGAGGACACCGACCCGTTGCAGACGCCGTTCGACGAGGACTGGCACGTGCAGACGCTGTCGCTGGCCTGGGACGAGGACCGTCAGCGGCTCGTCATCGAGTGCCACGACCACGACCCCGACGAGCAGGACGACGCGCCGGCCGAGCCGGTCGCGCCGCTGGCGGGCAACTCGATCCGGGTGAGCCTGACGCCGGCGCAGGCGCGCGCCTTCGCGCGACGCAGCAACGCCCTCGTCGCCGCCGGCCGGCCGCCCTGCCCCTTCTGCGGCAACCCGCTCGACCCCACGGGCCACATCTGCCCGCGGGCCAATGGCTACAAGCGCTGAGACCACCCCGTCGCCCGTCGACCTGACGGGCGATCTCGAGGTGCTGGGGCGGGTGGCCGACTCCTCCAACCTCGCGGTCGTCGCGCGCATCGCGAGCGTGCCCGGTGGCCACGTCATCTACAAGCCGGTCCGCGGCGAGCGGCCCCTCTGGGACTTCCCCGACGGCACCCTCGCGGGGCGTGAGGTCGCCGCGCACGTCGTCTCGCGGCTCGGGGGCTGGCACGTCGTGCCGCCCACCGTCATGCGCGACGGGCCGCTGGGCCCGGGCTCGGTGCAGCTCTGGATCGGCGACCCGTTCGACCCGGTGGCCGACGACGTGGTCGTCGACCTCGTGCCCGAGGGCCGCACCCCCGACGGGTGGCGCGCCGTCCTCGACGGTGAGACGCCGACCGGCTCGGCCGTGACGGTCGTGCACTCCGGCGCCGACGACGTGCGCTCCCTGTCAGTGCTCGACGCCGCCCTCAACAACTCCGACCGCAAGGGCTCGCACTGCTTGCGCGACAAGGCCGGTCGGCTCTGGGCCATCGACCACGGCGTCACCTTCTCGCCGACGCCGAAGCTGCGCACCGTGCTCTGGGGCTGGGCGGGCGAGCCGTTGCCGGAGCGCGACCTCGAGCGGCTCGAGCAGCTGCGTCGCGCGCTCGACGACGACCTGGTGCGCGCCGAGCTGCTGGAGCTGCTGCCGGAGGACGACGTCGACGCGCTCGTGAAGCGCGTGGGCCGCCTCATCGCGCGGGGCGTGCACCCGGAGCCGCGCCGTGACTGGCCCTCGGTGCCCTGGCCGCCGCTCTGACCTGACCGTGACGGGTCCCGGGACGCCACCGGGCGCGGGGCGCCGTGGACGCCGGGATAGAGTCTGCGCGTGAGAAGTTGGCCGATGCCGTTCATCCCAGAGGTTCCCGGCCGCGCACCCGAGGTGCGGGTCCGAGACACGGCATCCGGAGAGCTGGTGCCTGCCGCTCGCGGCGACGTCGTCACGCTCTACGTCTGCGGCATCACGCCGTACGACGCCACCCACATGGGCCACGCGGCGACCTACGTCACCTTCGACCTGCTCGGTCGGGTGCTGCGCGACAGCGGCCACGCGGTGCGCTACGTGCAGAACATCACCGACATCGACGACCCGCTGCTCGAGCGGGCCGAGCGCGACGGGCTCGACTGGCGCCACCTCGCGACGCGCGAGATCGCGCTCTTCCGCGAGGACATGACCGCGCTGGCCGTCATCCCGCCGGACGAGTACCTCGGCGCGGTCGAGAGCATCCCCACCTTCGTGCCCCCGATCGAGCGCCTCGTCGCGCAGGGGTGGGCGTATGCCGTCGCCGCCCCCGACGCGTCGCGCCCGGGTGCGCAGGACTACTACTTCGACGTCGCGAAGGACCCGCGCTTCGGTTCGGTGAGCCACCTCGACGAGGACGGCATGCTCGAGGTCTTCGCGGAGCGCGGGGGAGACCCCGACCGCGAGGGCAAGCGCAACCGGCTCGACGCGCTCCTCTGGCGCGCGCACCGCGAGGGCGAGCCCGAGTGGGACGGTGGCTCGCTCGGGTCCGGCCGGCCCGGGTGGCACATCGAGTGCGCCTGCATCGCCCTCGACCACCTCGGCGTGCCGGTCGACGTGCAGGGTGGCGGCACCGACCTCGTCTTCCCGCACCACGAGATGAGTGCCGCCCACGCGCGCGCCCTCAGCGGGTCGTCCTCCTTCGCCGGGGCGTTCGTGCACCAGGGCATGGTCGGTCTCGACGGCGAGAAGATGAGCAAGAGCCGCGGCAACCTCGTGCTCGTCTCGCAGCTGCGGCGCGACGGGATCGACCCCATGGCGATCCGCCTCGCCCTGCTCGCCCGGCACCACGCCGGCGACTGGATGTGGACCGACTCCCAGCTCGACCAGGCCCAGCAGCGGCTCGACACGTGGCGCAGCGCCCTGTCGGGCAACGGCGGCCCGGTGGCCGACCAGACCGTCGACGACATGCGCGCCGCCCTCGCCGACGACCTCGACAGCCCCCGCGCGCTCGAGGCCGTCGACCGGTGGGCGAGCCAGGCCCTGAGCCGCGGCGGCGACGACCCGGGCGCCCCGGGAGTGCTCGGACGCGCGCTGGACGCCCTGCTGGGCATCCGCATCTGACGAGCGGGGACCGGCTGGGTCGGCGTCCGCGTCAGCGGCCGGTCTGGTCGTCGTCGCGGCCGCGGAGGTAGCGCTCGAACTCGCGGGCGATGGCGTCGCCGCTCGCCTCGGGCAGCTCGGCGGTGTCCTGGGCCTCCTCGAGCGACTGGACGTACTCGGCGACCTCCTCGTCGGACTGCGCGAGCTCGTCGACGCCGCGCTCCCAGGCGCGGGCGTTCTCCTCGAGGTCGCCGTGCGGCACGGTGATGCCGAGCAGCGACTCGATGCGGCGCAGCAAGCTGAGGGTCGCCTTGGGCGACGGCGGGCCACCGGCATAGTGCGGCACGGCCGCCCAGGCCGAGACGGTGGGGATGCCGGAGTCGCTGGCCGTGTGCGAGAGCACCCCGACGATGCCGGTCGGCCCCTCGTAGCGGCTCGCCTCGGCGTCGAAGCGGTGGATGGCCGCCTCGTCCTCGGCCGTCGCGGTCACGGGGATCGGACGGGTGTGCGGCACGTCGGCGAGCAGCGCACCGATCGTGATGATCGTCGTCACGCCCAGCTGCTCGGCGAGCTCGAGCAGCTCCACCGAGAAGGCGCGCCAGCGCATCGAGGGCTCGATGCCCTGGACGAGCACGACGTCGCGGTCGAAGCCGGTCTCGGTGGCGACGAGGATGCGCGTGGTCGGCCAGGTGAGCAGTCGACGGCCGTCCTCCATCGAGACGCGGGGACGGTTGACCTGGAAGTCGTAGTAGTCCTCGGGGTCGAAGGCGGCCACCACCTCGGCGTCCCACACCTCCGCGAGGTGCCGGACGGCGCTCGTGGCGGCCTCCCCGGCATCGTTCCAGCCCTCGAAGGCCGCGATGAGCACCGGGTCGTTGAGCTCCGGCACGTCCTCGAACTCCAGCACGTCGTCTCCTTCACCGCGGACGCCCTTGCGTCCACCCCACCAGCCTAGGACCTGCCGGTGCCGATGGGCCGCAGTCCCGCGGGCGCGCCCCGGCCGCGTGCGACGCCGTCGGGCGGGCCCGGTGACCGCAGACCGGGCGGCGGCGCGCCCGGGTCGGCACGGTCCGTAGAATCGGGCCGGTCCACCATCCGGCGCGAGATCCGCGCCGCCGAGAGGAGCCCCGTTGTCCCAGTCGCCGCAGCAGCGACCCGACGCGACCGAGAGCCTGACCGCCACCCTCGGTCGGCGCATCATGATCCTCGACGGCGCGATGGGCACGGCGATCCAGCGCGACCGGCCCGACGAGGCCGGCTACCGGGGTGAGCGCTTCGCCGACTGGCCGAGCGACGTGCAGGGCAACAACGACCTGCTCACGCTGACGGCGCCGCAGATCATCGCCGGCATCCACCGGGAGTACCTCGAGGCCGGCGCCGACATCATCGAGACGAACACCTTCAACGCCAACGCGATCTCGCTCTCCGACTACGGCATGGCCGACCTCGCCTACGAGCTGAACTACGAGGCTGCCGCACTGGCTCGGCGCGAGGCCGACGCCGTGGGCGCGACGACCCCCGACCGGCCCCGCTACGTCGCCGGGGCCCTCGGGCCGACGACGCGGACGGCCTCGATCTCGCCGGACGTCAACGACCCTGGGGCGCGCAACGTGTCCTACGACGATCTCGTCGCCGCCTACCTCGACGCCGCCCGCGGGCTCGTCGACGGCGGCAGCGACCTCATCTTCATCGAGACGATCTTCGACACCCTCAACGCCAAGGCGGCGATCTTCGCCGTCGAGACCCTCTTCGAGGAGCAGGGACGACGCTGGCCCGTCGTCGTGTCGGGCACCATCACGGATGCGTCCGGTCGCACCCTCTCGGGCCAGGTGACCGAGGCGTTCTGGGACTCGATCCGGCACGTCTCCCCGCTCGCCGTCGGCCTCAACTGTGCCTTGGGCGCCAAGGAGATGCGTCCCTACATCGCCGAGATGGCCCGTCTCGCAGACTCGTTCGTGTCGTGCTACCCGAATGCCGGTCTGCCCAATGCCTTCGGCGAGTACGACGAGGCGCCCGAGGAGACCGCCGAGATCCTCCGCGAGTTCGCCGAGGCCGGCCTCGTCAACCTCGTCGGGGGCTGCTGCGGCACCACGCCCGAGCACGTGGCCGCGATCGCCCGCGCCGTCGAGGGCCAGCCGGTCCGGGTCGCCGAGCCGCTCGTCCCGGCGATGCGACTCTCGGGGCTCGAGCCGTTCACGGTCACCGACGACAGCCTCTTCGTCAACGTCGGGGAGCGCACCAACATCACCGGCTCGGCCCGGTTCCGCACCCTCATCAAGGACGGCGACTACGACACCGCCCTCTCGGTCGCCGCGCAGCAGGTCGAGAACGGCGCGCAGGTCATCGACGTCAACATGGACGAGGGGATGATCGACGGCGTCGCCGCGATGGACCGTTTCCTCAAGCTGGTCGCGAGCGAGCCCGACATCAGCCGCGTGCCCGTCATGGTCGACTCCTCGAAGTGGGAGGTCATCGAGGCGGGCCTGAAGTGCGTGCAGGGCAAGGCGATCGTCAACTCGATCTCCCTCAAGGAGGGCGAGGAGGCGTTCGTCGAGCACGCCCGGCTCGTGCGCAAGTACGGCGCCGCCGCGGTCGTCATGGCCTTCGACGAGGACGGCCAGGCCGACTCGCTCGAGCGCCGCCAGCAGATCTGCGCGCGCGCCTACCGCATCCTCACCGAGGAGGTCGGGTTCCCGGCGGAGGACATCATCTTCGACCCCAACGTCTTCGCGGTGGCGACGGGCATCGAGGAGCACGCGTCCTACGGGCTCGACTTCATCGAGGCGACGCGCTGGATCAAGGCGAACCTGCCGGGCGCCAAGGTGTCGGGCGGCATCTCCAACGTCTCGTTCAGCTTCCGCGGCAACAACCCGGTGCGCGAGGCGATCCACGCCGTCTTCCTCTACCACGCGATCCGGGCGGGCCTCGACATGGGCATCGTCAACGCGGGCGCCCTCGCCGTCTACGACGAGGTCGACCCCGAGCTGCGTGAGCGGATCGAGGACGTCGTGCTCAACCGCCGGCCTGACGCCGCCGAGCGGCTGCTCGAGATCGCGGAGGAGTACAACAAGGTCGGCCAGGCCGCCGAGGTGACCGAGGAGGAGTGGCGCGCGCTGCCGCTCGGCGAGCGGATCACGCACTCGCTCGTCAAGGGCGTCGACGCGCACATCGAGTCCGACACCGAGCTGCTGCGCGCCGAGATCGCCGAGCGCGGCGGGCGGCCCATCGAGGTCATCGAGGGCCCGCTCATGGACGGCATGAACGTCGTCGGCGACCTCTTCGGCTCGGGCAAGATGTTCCTCCCGCAGGTCGTCAAGAGCGCGCGCGTCATGAAGAAGGCCGTCGCCTACCTCATCCCCTTCATCGAGAAGGAGAAGGCCGACGACCCCGAGCTGGCGAAGGCGAAGGACACCAACGGCACGATCGTCATGGCGACGGTCAAGGGCGACGTCCACGACATCGGCAAGAACATCGTCGGCGTCGTGCTCCAGTGCAACAACTACGAGGTCATCGACCTCGGCGTCATGGTGCCCGCGAAGAAGATCCTCGACGCCGCGAAGGAGCACGACGCCGACATCATCGGCCTGTCGGGCCTCATCACGCCCTCGCTCGACGAGATGGTGTCCTTCGCGGCCGAGATGCAGCGCCAGGGCCTGACGCTGCCGCTCCTCATCGGCGGTGCGACGACCTCTCGGGCCCACACGGCGGTCAAGGTCGACCAGCGCTACGACGGCCCGGTCGTCTGGGTCAAGGACGCGTCGCGCTCGGTGCCGACCGCCGCCGCCCTGCTGAGCGACGAGCTGCGCCCGAAGCTGCTCGCCAAGGTCAAGGACGACTACGACGCGCTGCGCGCCCGGCACGCGAACAAGCACGAGCGCAAGCTGCTGACGCTCGCCGAGGCGCGTGAGCGGCGTACGCCCGTCGACTGGTCGGGCTACCGCCCGCCGCACCCGCACCTGCTGCTCCAGCAGGACCGCGACGTCTCGACGATCACCCGCTCGCGTGCGAGCGCCCAGCACGTCAAGGTCCTGCGCGACTACCCGCTCGGCGAGCTGCGCCGCTACATCGACTGGCAGCCGTTCTTCAACGCGTGGGAGATGAAGGGCAGCTTCCCCGACATCCTCAACAACCCGGCGAGCGGGCCGACGGCGCGCAAGCTCTACGACGACGCGCAGGCGATGCTCGACCGCATCGTCGAGGAGAAGTGGCTGCGCGCCAACGGCGTCGTCGGGTTCTTCCCGGCCAACGCCGTCGGCGACGACGTCGAGGTCTACCTCGACGAGCGTCGCACCGAGCCGGTCGAGGTGCTCCACCACCTGCGCCAGCAGGGCGACCACCGCCAGGGCGTGCCGAACCGCTCGCTCGCCGACTACGTGGCGCCCAAGGGCACGGCCAAGGACTGGGTCGGCGGCTTCGCCGTGACGGCCGGCCTCGGCGGTGCCGAGCGCGTCGCCGCGTTCAAGGAGGCGCTCGACGACTACGACGCGATCCTGCTCGAGTCGCTCGCCGACCGGCTCGCCGAGGCGTTCGCCGAGCGCCTCCACGAGCGGGTGCGCAAGGAGCTCTGGGGCTACGCGCCCGACGAGCACCTCGACAACGCCGCGCTCGTCAAGGAGCAGTACGCCGGCATCCGGCCCGCGCCCGGCTACCCCGCCTGCCCCGAGCACACCGAGAAGGACACCCTGTGGCGCCTGCTCGACGTCGAGGCGACCACGGGGATCACGCTCACCGAGAGCCGCGCCATGGCGCCCGGCGCCTCGGTGTCGGGGTGGTACTTCTCCCACCCCCAGTCGCAGTACTTCGTCGTCGGCCGGCTCGGCCGCGACCAGGTGCAGGACTATGCCGACCGCAAAGGCTGGACGCTCGCCGAGGCCGAGCGCTGGCTGTCCGCGAACCTCGCCTACGACCCGGAGGACTGACCCGGTGACCGCTTCCCCCAGCACCCACCCCGAGGGTGGGGCGTCCCTGCTGCCCGCCGCCGTCCTCTGGGACATGGACGGCACGCTCGTCGACACGGAGCCGTACTGGATCCAGGCCGAGCACGAGCTCGTCGCGGCCCACGGCGGCGTGTGGAACGACGAGTTCGCCCACCAGCTCGTCGGCAACGCGCTCGAGGTGTCGGCGCAGCTGATCATCGACCGGTCGGGCATCGCGCTCTCGGTGCCCGAGATCATCGACGCCCTGCTCGAGCGGGTCATCGCCCAGGTGCAGGTCCGTGTGCCGTGGCGGCCGGGCGCGCGTGAGCTGCTGCTCGAGCTCGGGGCGCTCGGGGTGCCCTCGCTGCTCGTCACCATGTCGTGGCGCTCGCTCGCCGACACGGTGGTGGGCAACCTCCCCGAGGGCGCCTTCACGGCGCTCGTCACCGGCGACGAGGTGAGCCACGGCAAGCCGCACCCGGAGCCCTACCTCGCGGCCGCACGCCTCGTCGACGTCGATCCCGCGCGCTGCGTCGCCATCGAGGACTCGCCCACGGGGGTGCGCTCGGCGACCGCCGCCGGGGTGCCGACGATCGCGATCCCGCACGTCGTGCCGGTGCCCGCCATCGAGGGAGCCGTGCGCATCGACACCCTCGCGGGCGTGCACGCCGTCGACCTGCTGCCGATCGTCAGCCGGGCCCGGGCCGGCCTCTAGCGCCGGCCCCTGCGGCGCGAGCCGCCCTTGCCGCCACCGCCGGAGCCACTGCCGCCCGAGCCGCTGCGGCGACGTGGTGCGCCGCCCCGCTGGGGGAGGGTGCGGCCGCGGTCCTGCGTGGCCCCCGGCTTCCGCGTGCCTTTGTTCTTCGCGTCCGTATGCCGGCCGCCCGCCTTCGCGTCGCTGCCCGCCTTCGCGTCGCCGTCCGCGCCCGCGCCGCGGCTCGAGCGCTCGGTGCGGCCCCGCACGATGCCGATGAACTCCTCGAGGCGCGGGTCGTCGTCGTCGACGCGCCACGCGAGGCCGACCCGCGAGGGCGCCACCCCCGTGACCGGGCGGTGCACGACGTCCTTGCGGTGGTGCAGCCGGGCGACCGACATCGGCACGACGACGACGCCCGAGCCGCTCGCGACGACGGAGACGGCCTGCTTCGCCGTCATCGGCGGCATCGCCGTGGACCGTTCACGGGCATCGGCGGTGGCCACAGCGGCCCACTCCGGCACCTCCTCGGGGCCCTGCACGAGCACCTCGCCCGCGAGGTCGGCGACGTCGACCTCCTCGAAGGCGGCGACGACGTGCTCCTTGGCCACGACGACGACCGGCACCTCCTCGTAGAGCGGGATGACGTGGAGGCCGTCGCGGTCGACGGGCAGGCGCACGAGCGCCATCGAGGCGCTGCCGTCGCGCAGGTGCGCCACCGCCTCGGCCTGATCGACGGGCGCCAGGTCGAGGGCGAGGTCGGGCAGCCGCTGCAGCCAGGTGCGTCGCCACTTGTCCGGCGTCACCCCCGGCACGAACTCGACCCGGAAGGCGTCACCGTCGGGGGCGGCCTCGTCGGGCAGGTCGTCCAGCACGGGGTCGTCCACCACTGCGTCGTCCGTCACCGTCCGAGCGTAGAGGACGCCGCGGGAGTGGCCGGCGGCCGTGACGGGCCGCCGTGCCCGCCGACGGGTGGCGCGCGGAGGTCCGGGCGCGCCCTAGGCTTGGCCCCATGCCGAAGTCGCAGACCATGAAGCCCCAGACGGCCGCGAAGAAGCTCGGCGTCCTGCTCGCCGAGACCCCCGCCGAGTTCCAGGAGGGCGTCGTCAGCCGCGACGAGCTCAACGCCCTGCAGGCCGAGCCGCCGGAGTGGCTGGCCAACCTGCGCCGCAACGGTCCGCACACCCGCCAGGAGACCGCGCGCCGCCTCGGCATCTCGAACTCGGGCCTGACCCGCAGCGGCGTCGGCGAGCACCTGACGACCGACGAGATCAAGGCCGTGCTCGACGAGATGCCAGCCTGGCTCGTCGCCGAGCGCGACATCCTCGCGCAGGTGCGGGCCGAGGAGGCGCGCCTGCGGGCGCGCGACGCCGAACGCTCCTGAACCACACCCGTCAGCGGTGCTGCGCGGTCCACGCCCCCGCAGCCGCAGCCTCGGCGATGAGGTCCGCCACCTCCGCATGGTTCTCGCGGAGCAGCCCGGTGGTGACCCGGACGTGACCTGCCGGGGCGGTGGGGCCGCCCGGAGCGGGCGAGCCCGTCGAGCCGGCCGACCCACGCGTCCCCGTCGGGTGGTCGACGGCGAACGGCGAGCCGGGCGTCACGGCGATGCCCTGGCTGGCCAGCCGGAGCACCGCGGCCGCCTCGTCGCGCACCGGGACCCAGATGTTGAGCCCGTCGCTGCCCGGAACGTCGATGCCGTGCGTGGCGAGACGGTCCACGACGAGCTCGCGGCGGCGGGCGTACTCGGCCCGGGCGACCGCGGTGCTCCGGGCGCACTCGTCGTCGCGCAGGAGGCCGGCGAGCACGCGTTGGAGCAGCCGGCTCGTCCAGCCCTGCCCGACGGCCCGGGCGTGACGCACGGGTGCGAGCAGCGCTGCGGGGCCGCTCATCGCCGCGATGCGCAGGTCGGGGCCGTGCGACTTGCTGAAGCTGCGGATGTGCAGCACCTGGTCGGGGATCCAGGCACCGAGGCTGATCGCCGCGGACGTCGAGATGGGTCCGCTCGAGTCGTCCTCGACGACGAGGCAGTCGTGCCCGCGCAGCAGCGCGGCGAGGCGGCGCGCCCGGGTCGGTGACATCGACACCCCGGTCGGGTTCTGGCCGCGGGGCTGGAGCACCACCGCCGCCGGGCGGCGGGGGAGCAGCTCCTCGACGCGGTCGAGGTCGAGGCCGGTCTCGTCGAGCGGCACGCCGACGACGTCGACCCCGCGGTCCTCGAGCAGGTCGAGCAGCGGCGGGAAGCCGGGATTCTCGACGAGCACGAGGTCGCCGGGCCGCAGCAGGGTGCGCGAGACCAGGTCGAGCGCGTCCATCGCGCCGTCGACGACGAGCAGCTCCTCGGCGGCATACGGCCAGTCCTCCACGAGCACGGCGCGCAGCTCGTCGAGCACCGGGTCGTCGAGGTAGCTGCTCGGCGTCGCCGGCTCGGACAAGCCGGCGAGCACGGGCCCGAGCGCGGGCAGGAGGGCGCCGTCGGGGATCCCGGTCGAGAGGTCGAGGCGCACGGGCGACTCGTGCCGCAACGCCCGGGTGTAGCGCTCCCCGCCGCGCGCGGTGGGCGCGATGGTCGTGCCGCGGCGCCCGTCCGAGCGGATCGTGCCGGACCGTGCGAGCAGCGACCACGCCGCGCTCACCGTGGTCGGCGACATCATCAGCTCCTCGGCCACGCGGCGGATCGGCGGCAGCTGGTCGCCGGGCTGCAGGGTCGCGTCGCGGATGGCCCGGGTCACCGCCTGGGCCAGGCCCTTGGCGGTCGGGGCGTCGAGGCGCTCCTCGAGGGCTGAGATGACGACGCGCACCTTCGTAACATAGCAATCGATGCTTTGTATGGGGTGGGAGTGGCACGTAGCGTTGGCGGCATGACGACGCAGCCTGTGCCCATCGACCACTGGATCTCGGGCGCGCGCGTGCCCGGCGCCTCGGGCCGCACCGCCCCGGTGCACGACCCCGCGACGGGCCGCGTGACGGGGGAGGTGGCGCTCGCCTCGGTCGGCGAGGTCGACGCCGCGGTCAAGACCGCCACCGCGGCCGCCCGCGACTGGCGCACGAGCTCGCTCTCGCGGCGGGCCGCCGTGCTCTTCGCGTTCCGCGAGCTGCTGCACGCGCGCACCGACGAGCTGGCCACCATCGTCACGGCCGAGCACGGCAAGGTGCTCTCCGACGCGGTCGGCGAGATCGCCCGAGGCCTGGAGAACGTCGAGTTCGCGACCGGCGTGCCGCAGCTGCTCAAGGGCGGCTTCTCCGAGCAGGCCGCGAGCGGCGTCGACGTCTACAGCATCCGTCAGCCGCTCGGCGTGGTCGCCGGCATCACGCCGTTCAACTTCCCCGTGATGGTGCCGCTGTGGATGTGCGCCAACGCCATCGCGTGCGGCAACGCGTTCGTGCTCAAGCCGAGCGAGAAGGACCCGTCCGCGTCGCTCTTCCTCGCCGAGCTGTGGAAGGAGGCCGGTCTGCCCGACGGCGTCTTCACCGTCGTGCACGGCGACAAGGAGGCCGTCGACGCCCTCCTCGACCACGAGGACGTCGCGGCCCTCAGCTTCGTCGGCTCGACCCCCATCGCGAAGTACATCTACGAGCGCGGCACCGCGAACGGCAAGCGCGTGCAGGCCCTCGGTGGCGCGAAGAACCACGCCCTCGTGCTGCCCGACGCCGACGTCGACATGGCGGCCGACGCGATCGTCTCGGCCGCGTACGGCGCGGCCGGCGAGCGTTGCATGGCGCTCTCGGTCGCGGTGGCGGTGGGCGGGGTCGGCGACGAGCTCGTGACGGCCATCTCCTCGCGCCTGCCCAAGCTGACGGTCGGCCCCGGCGCGGCCGAGGGCACCGACATGGGGCCGCTCATCACGCGCGAGCACCGCGACAAGGTCGCCGGCTACGTCGCGGCCGGCGCGGAGGCCGGGGCGACCGTCGTCGTCGACGGACGCGAGCAGGAGGTTCCCGCCGACGGGTTCTTCCTCGGCATGACGCTGCTCGACGACGTGACGCCCGACATGACGGTCTACCGCGACGAGATCTTCGGACCCGTGCTCTCGGTCGTGCGCGTCGACACCTACGACGAGGGGCTCGCCCTCATCAACCGCAACCAGTACGCCAACGGCACCGCGATCTTCACCCGCGACGGGGGCGCGGCCCGCCGCTTCCAGAACGAGGTCGAGGTCGGCATGGTCGGCATCAACGTGCCGATCCCCGTGCCGGTCGCCTACTACTCCTTCGGCGGCTGGAAGGACTCGCTGTTCGGCGACACGCACATGTACGGCCCCGAGGGCATCAACTTCTTCACGCGCGGCAAGGTCGTGACGCAGCGGTGGCCCGACCCGGCCACCTCGAGCGTCGACCTCGGCTTCCCGCGCACCCGCTGACGTCAGGAGCACCCACCATGACCGACCTCGACCAGCGCACCGTCGTCTCCGAGCTCCTCGACGCGATGACGGAGCAGCAGGTGCGCACCCTCGACCGCGACCACGTCTTCCACTCGTGGTCCGCCCAGGGGCTCATCGACCCGCTGCCCATCGCCCGGGCCCAGGGATCGCACTTCTGGGACTACGACGGCAAGCGCTACCTCGACTTCAGCAGCCAGCTCGTCAACGTCAACATCGGCTACAACCACCCGAAGGTCGTCGCCGCGATCCAGGAGCAGGCCGCCCGGCTCGCGACGATCGCGCCCTCGTTCGCCAACGACGCCCGCAGCGAAGCGGCCCGGCTCATCACCGAGGTCGCGCCCGACGGGCTCTCCGCCGTCTTCTTCACGAACGGTGGCGCCGAGGCGAACGAGAACGCGATCCGCATGGCGCGCCTGCACACCGGCCGGCACAAGGTGCTCGCGACCTACCGCAGCTACCACGGCGCCACGGCCGGCTCGATCACCCTGACGGGCGACCCGCGCCGGTGGCCGTCCGAGCCCGGCATCGCCGGGGTCGTGCACTTCTGGGGCCCGTACACCTATCGCTCGGCGTTCCACTCCGAGACCGAGGAGCAGGAGGCCGACCGGGCGCTGGCCCACCTGCGCGACACGATCATGGTCGAGGGTGCGCACACGATCGCCGCGATCATCCTCGAGACGGTCGTCGGCACGAACGGCATCCTCGTGCCGCCGGACGGCTACCTCCAGGGCGTGCGCGACCTCTGCGACGAGCACGGCATCATCCTCATCGCCGACGAGGTCATGGCCGGCTTCGGCCGGTGCGGCGAGTGGTTCGCGGTGGACCGCTGGGGCGTCACCCCCGACCTCATCACCTTCGCCAAGGGCGTCAACTCCGGCTACGTGCCGCTCGGCGGCGTCGTCATCTCCGACGAGATCCGGGCGACCTTCGACCAGCGGGCCTTCCCCGGCGGGCTCACCTACTCGGGCCACCCCCTGGCGTGCGCCTCGGCGGTCGCGTCGATCACGGCCTTCCGCGAGGAGGGCATCATCGAGAACGCCCGGATGCTCGGCACCGACGTCATCGGGCCGCGACTGCGCGAGATCGCGGCGAAGCACCCCAGCGTCGGCGACGTGCGCGGCCTCGGTGTCTTCTGGGCCGTCGAGCTCGTGCGCGACCGCGAGACGCGCGAGCCGCTCGTGCCCTACAACGCGGCCGGCCCGGCCGCCGCGCCGATGACGGCCTTCGCGGCCGCCTGCAAGGAGCGCGGGCTGTGGCCGTTCACCCACTTCAACCGCACCCACGTCGTGCCGCCGTGCACGACGACCGCGGCCGAGGCCGAGGAGGGGCTGGCGATCCTCGACGAGGCGCTGTCGGTCGCCGACGAGCACACCGTCTGAGGCGGTGACCGCGACGACGACCTGACGGTCGGGTGTCGCCGGGCCGCGCCCGGGGGCACCCGACGACGGTCCATGCGTGGCGTCAGTCGGGGCGTGGCGTCAGTCGTCGACCTCGACGTCCCCGGTGACGGTGGGGTCGACCGCGCGCTCGGCGGCGTCGACCGGCAGCGGCGGGGGAGTGCCACCCCAGGCGGGGCACAGCGGGCGGTGGTCGCACCAGTCGCAGAGCCGGCTGGGGCTCGGGCGCCAGTCGCCCGTGGACGCGGCCCGCTCGATGGCGGCCCAGAGCGCCTTGACCTTGCGCTCGGTGCCGAGCAGGTCCTGCTCGTCGGGCTCGTAGGCGACGATCTCGCTGTTGCCGAGGTAGACCAGCTGCAGGCGCTTGGGGATGACGCCGCGCTGGCGCCAGAGCACGAGCGCGTAGAACTTCATCTGGAACAGGGCCTTGGCCTCGAAGTGCTCCGAGGGGGAGCGGCCCGTCTTGTAGTCGACGACGCGCATCGCGCCGCCGGGGGCGACGTCGAGGCGGTCGACGTAGCCGCGCAGCACGAGCCCGTCGATCTCGGTCTCGACGTAGAGCTCGCGCTCGGCGGGCTCGAGGCGGGTCGGGTCCTCGAGCCCGAACCACGTCTGCAGGAGGCCGGCAGCCCCGGCGAACCACTCGTCGGTGCGACCGTCGTGCTCCTTGAGCAGGTCGAGCATCGCCGGCTCCTCGTCGGCGAGGCGGTCCCACTCCTGGGGCACCAGCCCGACGGCCGCGTCGATGGTGCGCTCGTGCGCCGGCAGGTCGAAGAGCCGCTCGAGGACGGCGTGCACGAGGGTGCCGCGCGCCGTCGCCGTCGTGGGCGGCGACGGCAGCTTGTCGATGACCCGGAAGCGGTAGAGCATCGGGCACGTCATGAAGTCGGCGGCTCGACTGGGGGACAACGCGGAGACCATGGCCCGACTGTATGCCGCGGCGGCGACAGCCCCGTGTCGCCACCCACAGCCCCGGCAGCCCCACAGCGCTCGCACGCTCCCGGCATACGGCCCGCACGGGCGCGGGCACTAGGGTCGAGGCATGAGCAGTCCCGCCCGCCCCTCCGCGGCCCACGGGTGGCGCATCGGCAGCCTCGCCGGCACCCCGGTCTTCCTCGGCCGGTCCTGGCCCGTCATCGCCGTGCTCATCGTCGTGGTCTTCGGGCCCAACCTGGCACGCGCCGACCGGGGCCCGGAGTACGGCTACCTGCTCGCGGCCGGCTACGCCGTGCTGCTGCTCGTCTCGGTGCTCGTGCACGAGGCCGCGCACGCCCTCGTCGCGCAGTGGCGGGGACACCCGGTCAGCCGCATCGTGGCCGACGTGTGGGGTGGACACACCGTCTACGACGCGACCCGCTCGTCGCCGACGACGACGGCGCTCGTGGCGGTCGTGGGCCCGCTGTCCAACCTCGTGCTCGCCGGCGCCGTCTGGGCGCTCAACACGGTCGTGACGAACGAGACGGCGCACACCCTGCTCGGCATCGTCGCCGTGGCCAACCTGCTCGTCGGCCTCTTCAACCTGCTGCCCGGCCTCCCGCTCGACGGCGGCCAGATCGTCAGCGCGCTCGTGTGGCGCGCCACCGGGAGCAAGGGGCGTGGCCTCGTCGCCGCCGGGTGGCTCGGGCGGGTCGTCGCCGTCCTCACGGTCGCGTGGTTCACGCTCCGGCTCGTCTCGAGCGGCCGCACGCCCGACCTCTTCGACCTGGTCTGGCCCGTCGCCATCGCGTTCTTCCTCTGGCAGGGCGCCACCGGCGCCGTGCGCGCAGGCCGCATCCACGTGGCGACGGCGGGCCGGGCGACCGACGTCCTCGAACCGCTCGTGCTCGTCGCCGGGACGTCCGGGCTCGCCGAGGTGGACGACGCCCTGGCGTCGGGCACCTGGGTGGCCGCGGCCGACCCCGCCGGGTGGCCCATCGGCGTCGTCGACCGCGACTCCGCCGCCGGGGTGCCGGAGGCGGTGCGCGAGCGCACGAGCATCGCGTCGGTGACGCTCGCCCAGCCGGCCGCCTGGGTCGTGCCCCTCGAGGCCGACGCGGTGCTGACCGACCTGATCCAGGTGATGAGCGAGCGCGAGCTCTCGCTGGCCGTCGTCGTCGACGCCGTGAGCCGCGACGTGCGCGGGCTGGCCAGCGCAGAGCGGATCAACGCCGTCGTCGGCGCCGAGCTCGGGCGACGCACCCGCCGCTGAGGCCGTATGCCGGGTCGCGGGCGCCCCGCCGGCGCGGCTGTCCACACCCCCTCGGGGCAGAGGCGGGTCGTCCACAGGGTCGTCGGCAGGTCTGTCGCCGGGAGACCCCGCGCGGCACGGTGGAACCGACCCGATGGACGGGTGGGAGGGAGACACCATGAGCACGAGCAGGGCGCAGCCCGCGGTGGAGCCCGTGGTGGGGCCGGAGAGCTGCGGCCGCAACGAGGTGGCGCTGCGGGGCAGGGTCGCGGCGGCCGCCGAGGAGCGCGAGCTGCCGAGCGGCGACCGCATCGTCGTCCTGCGCGTCGTCGTGCCGCGGACGCCCGCCCGGGGACGGCGCCGGGTGGGCGAGCCGGCGCGGCGGGCGACGGTCGACACCCTCGACGTCGTGTGCTGGACGGCCGCGACCCGGCGCGCGGCGCTGCGGCTGCGGGCTGACGACGTCGCGGAGGTCGAGGGCGCACTGCGGCGGAGGTTCTTCGGCGCCGCAGGCGGACGGCAGAGCCGCTACGAGGTCGAGGCGGAGGTGGTGCGCCGGGTGTCCGGAGGTGGTGCGCGCGGCACCTAGACTGTGCTCCCATGACCGACGCCGCGCAGTCCGACCACCCCGGTGCCGACCACCCCGGTGCCGTCCGCACCCGACGCGGCGTCTTCGAGGTGGGCGAGCGCGTCCAGCTGACCGACCCGAAGGGCCGCCTGCACACGATCACGCTCGAGGCGGCGCGCGAGTTCCACACGCACCGCGGCTTCCTCAAGCACGACGACATCATCGGTGCGCCGGACGGCTCGGTCGTGACGAACACCGCCGGCGTCGAGTACCTCGTGCTGCGACCGCTGCTCAGCGACTACGTCATGTCGATGCCGCGCGGGGCCGCGGTCGTCTACCCCAAGGACTCCGGCCAGATCGTGCAGATGGCCGACATCTTCCCCGGCGCCACCGTCGTCGAGGCGGGTGTCGGCAGCGGCGCCCTGTCGATGTCGTTGCTGCGCGCCATCGGCGAGCAGGGGCGCCTGCTGTCCTTCGAGCGTCGCGAGGACTTCGCCGACATCGCCCGCGGCAACGGCCGTGCCTTCTTCGGCGGCGACCACCCGGCCTGGACCGTCACGGTGGGCGACCTCGTCGAGACCCTGCCCACCGTCGTCCCGTCCGGCACCGTCGACCGGGTCGTGCTCGACATGCTCGCGCCGTGGGAGTGCCTCGACGCCGTCTCCGAGGCGCTCATCCCCGGCGGGGTGCTCATCTGCTACGTCGCGACGACGACCCAGCTGAGCCGTGTCGCCGAGGGCATCCGCGCGCACGGCGGCTTCACCGAGCCGACCGCCTGGGAGTCGCTCGTGCGCGGCTGGCACCTCGAGGGTCTCGCGGTGCGGCCGCAGCACCGCATGCACGGCCACACCGGCTTCCTCATCTCGACGCGGCGGCTCGCGCCCGGCGTCGACGCGCCCGAGCGCAAGCGCCGCCCGGCCAAGGGCGCCTACGGCGAGAGCGCCGGCACCGCCAGCGCCACCGCCATGGTCGACGGCGGGCCGGACGCCGCAGCCCCCACCGACGGCGGCGGCAACGGCGCGCTGGGAGCGAGCGACACGGCATCCGTCCTCGGGGGCGGCACGGCGACGGTGATCCCGGGCTCGACGGCCTCGACCGACATCCCGGCCGACGCGTGGACGCCCGAGGCCCTCGGTGAGCGGGTCAAGAGCGACAAGACGATCCGACGCGTGCGCCGATCACTGGCTGAAACGTCCGACGATCTGCGCTGACGCGGGGTTAGGGTCGAATCGTCACTGTGTGCGAGTGACGGATGAGGAGGCCGAGATGTCTGATGACGTCCGCAACCCAGACCCCGACGGTGCCACCGGTGCCTCGGCCGGGGACCGTGAGCTGAACGCCCTGCGCGCGGAGGCGGAGGCGCTGCGCGAGACCGCGCGGCACTCGCCGCAGCGCACCCGGGAGCTCGAGGCGCGTCTCGCCCACGTGCAGACGAGCCTGTCGACGCTGTCGTCGCAGAACGAGCGCCTCGTGCGCACGCTCAAGGACGCGCGTGAGCAGATCGTCACGCTCAAGCAGGAGGTCGACCGGCTCGCGCAGCCGCCGAGCACCTACGGGCTGGTGCTCGACGCGCCGGAGGACGGCACCGTCGACATCCTGACCGGCGGTCGCAAGATGCGGGTCGCGGTCAGCCCGTCCGTCGACCAGCAGCAGCTCGGGCTCGGCCGCGAGGTCATGCTCAACGAGGCGCTCAACGTCGTCTCGGTGCACGGCTACGAGCGGGTCGGCGAGGTCGTCACCGTCAAGGAGCGCATCGACGACGAGCGCGTCGTCGTCGTCACCCACGGCGACGAGGAGCGCGTGTGCCGCATCGCGAGCCCGCTCCTCGCCGAGCGGATCCGGGTGGGCGACTCGCTGACGCTCGACTCGCGCTCGAACTTCGTGCACGAGGTCATCCCCAAGCTCGAGGTCGAGGAGCTCGTGCTCGAGGAGGTGCCCGACGTCGCGTACGAGGACATCGGTGGCCTCGCGGGGCAGATCGAGCAGATCCGCGACGCCGTCGAGCTGCCCTTCCTGCACCCCGACCTCTTCAAGGAGCACCACCTCAAGCCGCCGAAGGGCGTGCTGCTCTACGGGCCGCCCGGGTGTGGCAAGACCCTCATCGCCAAGGCCGTCGCGGCGTCACTGGCCCGGCAGGTCGCGGCGCGCACCGGCAAGCAGCTCGAGAAGAGCTACTTCCTCAACATCAAGGGCCCCGAGCTGCTCAACAAGTACGTCGGGGAGACCGAGCGACACATCCGCCTGATCTTCCAGCGGGCCCGCGAGAAGGCGTCCGACGGCACGCCGGTCGTCGTCTTCTTCGACGAGATGGACTCGCTCTTCCGCACCCGCGGGTCGGGCGTCAGCAGCGACGTCGAGACGACGATCGTGCCGCAGCTGCTCGCCGAGATCGACGGCGTGGAGCGGCTCGACAACGTCATCGTCATCGGCGCCTCCAACCGCGAGGACATGATCGACCCCGCCATCCTGCGGCCCGGACGCCTCGACGCGAAGATCAAGATCGAGCGCCCGGACGCCGAGAGCGCGCGCGACATCTTCAGCAAGTACCTCGTCGACACGCTGCCGCTCCACGAGCAGGACCTCGCCGTCAACGGCGGCGACCGCGACGCGACGGTCGAGGCGATGATCACCGCCGCGGTCGAGCGGATGTACTCCGAGATGGAGGAGAACCGCTTCCTCGAGGTCACCTACCAGGGCGGCGACAAGGAGATCCTCTACTTCAAGGACTTCAACTCGGGCGCGATGATCCAGAACATCGTGGACCGGGCCAAGAAGCTCGCGATCAAGGACTTCCTGACCACCGGCCAGAAGGGCATCCGCGTCGAGCACCTGCTCGCCAGCTGCGTCGACGAGTTCAAGGAGAACGAGGACCTCCCGAACACGACGAACCCCGACGACTGGGCCCGCATCAGCGGCAAGAAGGGGGAGCGGATCGTCTACATCCGCACCCTCATCAAGGGCAAGGACGGCACCGAGCCGGGCCGCTCCATCGCGACGGCGAACACGGGCCAGTACCTCTGACCCCACTCCCGTCGACAGCACGGCAGGCACACCGAACAGGCACCCGGCGAGAGCAGGGTGCCTGTTCGGTGTCGCGGCTCAGCCGTGGAGCGCGAAGCCCGTGTTCCACGAGGTCTGCTCGCTGGCCGCGAGCCCGATCTGCAGCAGTGCCAGGCCCTCGAGCTCACGGGCGCGGGCGAGCGGCCCCACGTCCGCGGTCCGGAGGCCGCCGGCTGTGACGAGCTCGGCGACCTGCGCCTTGGCCTCGGCGTCGTCACCGGCGAGCAGCACCGTGGCCGGCTGGTCGCCGACCGTGCCGGCAGCCAGGCTGGCGGCGAAGTTGGTGTTGAAGGCCTTGACGACGCGGGCGTCGGGCAGGGCGGCGGCGATCTCGGCGGCCGCGGAGGAGTCCGCGGGCACGGTCAGGCTGAAGGTCGCGAAGTCGAGCGGGTTCGTGATGTCGACGACGACCTTGCCGGCGAGCTGCTCGCCGCGCTCGGCCAGGAGGCCGGCGACCGCGGTGTGCGGCACGGCGAGCACGACGAGATCGCCGGTGGCGCGCTGGTCTGCGTCCGCGCTGCCGTAGAGCTCCACGGTGTGCCCGGCCTTCTCGGCGATGCCGGCGATGGCCTGACCCATGTTGCCCTTGCCCAGGATGGTGATGGTGCTCATGACGATCCTCCTCGGCGGCGTCGCCGCCCTTTGGTTGTCGGTACAAGTGCAACGTACCCCGGGTCGGTTGTCGCGACAACCAGTGGGTCGGCATACTGCTGCCATGGAGACGAAGTGGCTGTCCGCCGACGAGCGCGAGGCCTGGCTGGGCGTCTTCGCGGTGCTCGAGCTGCTGCCCGCGGCGCTCGACGCCCAGCTGCGCCGGGAGTCGGAGCTGACACGGTTCGAGTACTACGTCCTCGCGATGCTGTCGGAGCGGCCCGACCGCACGCTGCAGATGACCGGGCTGGCCGCCCTCAGCAATGCCACGCTCCCGCGCCTGTCGCACGTCGTCCGACGCCTCAGCGAGCGGGGCCTCGTGGACAAGGCGCCCTGCCCCGGCGACGGTCGGGCCACGATCGTCCGGCTCACCGACGCCGGCTGGGACAAGCTCCGGGAGGCGGCGCCCGCACACGTCGCGACCGTGCGCCGGCACGTCATCGACGCCCTGACGAGCGAGCAGGTCGAGCAGCTGACGCAGATCACGCGGGCCATGCTCGGCAGCCTCGACCCCGAGGGCGCCATGAAGCCGGCCGAGCCCGGAGTCTGACCGGACGGACCTGACCGGACGGACCTGACCGGCCGGGACCCGATCGCGACGGGCGCCTCAGTCGCGCTGTCGGACCGCGTGCCGGACGTGCACCACGCCGTTGTCGAACCGTCCGTGCTCGAGCAGCTCGAGGTCGAGGCGGACGCCGCGTGGCAGGGCCGGCTTGCCGCCGCCGACGACGACCGGGCAGAGCAGCAGCACGCACTCGTCGACGAGGCCGTGCCGGAACGCCTCGACGGCGATCCCCGCGCCGCCGATGCTGAGGTCCGAGGCGGAGGTCTCCTTGAGGCGCCGCACCTCGTCCGGGTCGAACTCGCGCGCGATCCTCGTGCGGGCGGTCGACACCTCGGTCAGGGAGGTGGAGTAGACGACCTTGTCGGTGTCGCGCCAGATGCCGGCGTACTCGCGCACCACCTCCGGCTGGTCGGCCAGCCAGTCGTCGTCCTCCCAGACGCGCATCGTCTCGTACATGCGCCGGCCGTAGAGCGACGTGCCGATCCGACGTTCGTGCTCGTTCCAGAACGCGTGCACGGCCTCGTCGGGCACCGACCAGTCGAAGGCGCCCGTCTCGTCCTCGAGGAAGCCGTCGAGCGAGACGTTGGCGGCGTAGATCAACCTGCCCATGGAGCACTCCGTCCGGAAGCCGAACCCGCGTGTGAGGTGTCTGGCCCAGTCAACCGCACCGCCCGCGCCTTCGGGCGTTCAGCGACCGGCCGGCTGCCCCGCGCCCGACCGGACCGCTCGACACTCACCTGTCCGCCGTGCGAGACAGGGCGTCCAGGTCGCGGACGCAGAAGCCGTGGTGCTCGCGCTCCTCGTTCAGCACGGTGACGAGGCACTGCTGCACGCTCCGGCCCGTGGCATACGGCGGCCACCGGTCGTCGTCGGGCACCGGTGCGGGCCGGGCGAGCTGCTCGGGTGCGACGTCGGCGAGCCACGCTGCGACCTCCGCCGCCTGACGCTCGCGCACGGCGACCACCTCGGCGAGCCCGGGCCGGCCGACGGGTCGAGGCCCAGACCCTCGTGGTCCGGCACGACCGGCGACGCCAGGCCCATCGCGGTGAACGGCTCGGTCACCCCCAGCACGCACCGGCGGAACCACGAGTCGTGGACGAAGACGAGGTGGCGCAGGGTCTCGACCGTCGACCACTCGCCGTCGACCCGCTGGTGCTCGCTGCCCGCGCGCATCGACCGGACGCGGTCGACGGTCACGGCCCAACCGCCGGTCAGCCGGCGCCAGGCCTCGCGCAGGTCGCCGAGGTCGTCGGACCGGATGAGCACCCGCACCGGGTGGCGGCGATCGAGCTCCGCCTCGACGTAGCCCGTGACCTCCACGCCGTTGACCGTCAGGCCGGTGACGAGCCCGTCGATCTCGACGTCCTGCATCACCGCACCGACGAACCGCGCCCGGCTGAGGTCGCACTCGCGGAACTGCGCGCCGGTCAGGTCCTCGTCCTCGAAGTGCCGCATGCGGTCAGGCTAGGGCGCACCGCCCACAGCCGGGGGTCGTCGCAGGGGGCCCGCTAGCGCGCGGTGGACGGGTGCCGGGTGGCTCGGCGGGCGGCATACGCCCCCAGCGCGCGCCAGCCGAGGAGGAACGCTGCGAGCACGAGCGAGGCGACGACGACGAAGCTCACCGCGGTGCCCTGCCCGGTGGCGCGGCGCAGCACCATGCCGACCAGCACCGTGGCGAACCACACCGTCACGCCGGGCGCGACGGCCACGGGCCAGGAACGGCGCGTGGCCCGGACGACGACCCAGCCGACCGCCGTGCCGACGAGGAACGGCCACGCCGTCGAGAGGACCCCGACGACCGGGTTCGCCTCCTCGTGGCTCGCGCGCCCGATGGCGGCGAAGAGCGCCACGAGCAGGACGTCGACGGAGAGGGCGGCGGCGGGCCGGCGCCACCAGGGCAGCCGATCGCTCATGCGTGCGTGTCGAAGGGCAGCTTCGCCTGCGGCGGTGCGTGCGTCGGGTCGACGCCCTCGAAGAGGGAGCTGACCGAGCGGCCGTGGTGGATCCGGCTGATCGTCTCGGCGAAGAGCTCCGACACCGAGCGGACCGTGAGCTCGGGCCAGTCCGGCGGCGGGGGCACGGTGTCGGTCGTGACGACCTCGGTGATGAACGGGTGCGACCGCAGCCGTTCGACGGCCTTGCCGGCGAAGAGCCCGTGGGTGCACACGACGGCCGCCTCGGTGGCGCCGGCGTCCTTGAGCCGGTCGATGAGCTCGACCATCGAGCCCCCGGTCGCGATCTCGTCGTCGAGGATGATGGCGCGCCGACCGGAGACGTCTCCGACGATCGAGTCGATGACGACACGGTCGTCGGCGACCCGCTGCTTCGAGCCGGCGGCGACGGGCAGCCCCAGCAGCCGGGCGAACTGGGTCGCCACCTTCGCGTTGCCGAGGTCGGGGCTGACGACGATCGAGTTGGTGAGGTCGTGCGTGCGGAAGTGGTCGGCGAGCACGCCGATGGCCGTGAGGTGGTCGACCGGCGTCGAGAAGAAGCCGTGCACCTGCGGCGCGTGCAGCGCCATCGTCAGCACGCGGTGCGCGCCCGCGGTCGAGATCATGTCGGCGACGAGGCGCCCGCCGAGGCTGATCCGCGAGGCGTCCTTCTTGTCCGAACGGGCGTACGCGTAGTGCGGCATGACGGCCGTGATCTGCGCGGCCGAGGCCCCGCGCGCCGCGTCGATCATCAGGAGCAGCTCCATCAGGTGCTCCTGCGTCGGCGGCACGAGGGGCTGCACGATGTAGACGTCGCGCTGGCGGCAGTTCGCGAGCAGCTGCGCCTGCAGGCAGTCGTTGCTGAACCGCTTGATGTCGACGGGGGAGCGCCGCACCCCGAGGTGGGAGCAGATCCGGTCGGCGAGCGCTGGGTGCGCCGACCCGCTGAACACGACGACATCGTTCACTTCGAGCCCATCCCTACCGAGGTTCGCGTGCCCTCGCACCCTAGCCGACCTCCCCGGGACGCGTCTGCAGGGAGCCCGAGGCGTGATCGGCCACCCAGGCCGCGAGCTCCGCGCGGGCGGCCCGACCGCCGTGGGCCGCCCCGGGGAAGCTGAGGAAGCCGTGCGGGGCGCGGGGGTAGTTGGTGTGGCGGACGGTCACGCCGTGCTCGCGCAGTACCTGCGCGTAGGCCGCGCCCTCGTCGCGGAGCGGGTCGAGGTCGGCGGTCTGCACGAGGGTCGCCGGCAGCCCGGCGAACTCGCTCGCGTGGAGCGGGGAGACGAGCGGGTCCATGGCGTCGAGCGCGTCCGCACCGTCGCCGAGGTAGTGCGCGAGGAAGGTGTCCATGTCGAGCCGGGTGAGGATCGGCGCGTCCGCGTGCTCGCGCACCGACGCCGAGCTCATCGTCGCGTCGACGGCCGGGTAGCAGAGCGCCGTGTAGGTCACGTCGGCCCCGCCCTCGTCGCGCAGCACGTGGGCGGCCACGGCCGCGAGGTTGCCGCCGGCCGAGTCGCCCGCGAGCCCGAGACCCTCCGTCCGTATGCCGGAGCCACCGTCCGCGCCCCGGCTGCCGTCCGCGGCCGGGGCCCCGGAGGCCGCCCAGCGGGCGGCGTCGACGCAGTCGTGGGCGGCCTGCGGCGCGCGGTGCTCGGGCGCCAGCCGGTAGTCGACGCCCAGCACGACGACGCCGGCGTGCGCGGCGATCCAGGCGCACACCGGGTCGTAGGCCCGCACGTTGCCGAGCACCCAGCCGCCACCGTGGAACCAGAGGAGCGCGGGCAGCGGCCCGGGCCCGGCGGCGCGCGGGCGGTAGGTGCGGACCCCGACCTCGTGCCCGTCACGGGCGTGGAAGCTCGTCGTGCCGATCTGCACGCCGGCCGGCACCGGCCCGGTCACCCAGGTGTACGGCGCTCGCGCCGGCGCGAACCACGCTCTGCTGCGGGCGATCTCGTCGAGCGTCTCCATCCGCTCGGGCCGTCGCGACCGGCGCAGGGCACGGGCGAGGAGCTGGGTGCGAAGGGGCATGTCCCACGAGTCGGTGACGGTCACGGCGCCAGTCTCGCACCGACCCCCGACCGACAGCGCGGCGGCGTCGGGCCGACCCTGCGGCGATTGGGCCCCCGACTCGGGCAGGATTGGCCCATGCCCGACGACGAGACGACGGCCGCGCCCCCCGAGGAGGGGCCTCCGTCGACGCGTCCCGGGCCGACGGACGACACCACGGGGGGACGCATGAGTCGATCGGCGCAGGACGTGCAGGAGCGCGATCCCGACGAACGGGAGGTCGGGGGCGACCCGGGCGAGCCCGAGGCGTCGATCGAGGCCATCGCCGTCCCCGACGAGCCGGGCGTCGACGCCCCGCCGGCGCCGGAGGTGGAGGTCCTCGAGCCACCGATCCCCGAGCGCGTGCGCCGGCCCGTCGACGCGGTGCGCCTCGTCGCGGCGCTCGTGCTCCTCGTGCTCGGCCTCGTCATCGCCGACGTCGCCTCGGGCACCCGGGGCGCCGTCGAGCAGGACCTCACCGATGCCACGAGCGGGCTGCCGCGCGTGCTGCTGACCCTCCTGGGCCTGATGAGCGGCGTCGGCGTCATCGTCCTGCCGATCGGCGTGGGCATCGACCTCGTCATGCGGCGGCGGCCGATCCAGCTCATCCAGGCCCTCGGCGCTGCCGTCGTCGCCGGGGTGCTCGTCATCGTGCTCGCCGTGCTCGTGCAGTCGGGCAACGGCGGCTTCGTCACCGACGTGCTGACCCGGCCCACCCCGACCGGTCGCACCGGCCCGCTCGACATCGTGCTCGTCTCGATGCTGGCGCTGCTCACCGTCGCCGACATCTCCGGTCGCAAGTGGCTCTCGCCCGTCGCCACGACGATCGTCATCGCGACGCTCGTCACGACGCTGCTCTCGGGCGCCATGACCCTCGCCGCGCTGGCCTGCTCGCTCCTGCTCGGCTGGATCGTCGGACTGGCCTTCCGCCTCGGCCTCGGCGTCACGTCCACCCGGCCGCCCGGCACCGAGGTCGCCGCCGTCCTCGTCGCCGGCGGCATCGACCTCACGCGCCTCGAGCTCATCGACGCCAACGACTCGGGCGACCGTCGGTATGCCGCCTCCACCGCCCGCGGGCCGCTCGACGTGCACGTCATCGACCGCGACACCTTCGGCCTCGCCTCCGGCCGCCGCCTGCTGCGGGTGCTGCGGCTGCGCAGCGGGTTCACCCGGCCGCCGGCCCTCACCCTGCGCTCGGAGATCGAGCACCGCACGCTCATGGGCCTGGCCCTGCACGACGCCGGCATCCGGGCCCCGCGCCCGGTGCTCGTCTCGGAGGTCGGGCCGTTCTCGGCCGTCATCGCCTACGACGAGCCGCGCGGCACCTCCCTCGCCGAGATCGACGGGGCCCTCGACGACGAGCGGCTGACGGCGATCTGGGAGCTCGCCGCGACGCTGCACCGGCGTCGCATCGTGCACCGCCAGCTCGGCCCGTCGACGATCGTCGTCGACGACGACGGCCGGGTCGCCCTCTCGCGGCTGGGCAGCGGCGACGTCGCGGCCGACGACATCAGCCTGCGCCTCGACCTCGCCCAGCTGCTGACGACGGTCGCCCTGACCGTCGGGCCGGAGCGAACGGTCGACACCGCGGTGGCGGTGCTCGGCGAGGACGCCGTGCTGCGCGCCGTGCCGGTGCTGCAGCCCGTCGCCCTCAGCTCCGACGCCCGGGTCGCGCTCAAGGAGTCCAAGACGGTCATGGGCGAGCTCCGCGAGCGCCTCGTCGCCCTGCGCCCCCAGGCCGAGGCCGTCGAGCCCGTGCAGCTGCGGCGCATCTCGCTCAAGAGCGTCGCCACCCTCGTCATGGGCGGGGTCGCGGGCTACATCGTGCTGAGCCAGCTGGCCCAGGTGGACGTCAACCAGGTCGTCGAGACCGCCGACTGGCGGTGGGCCGCGTTGCTCGTCGCCGCCGCCGTGCTCACCTTCGCCGGCGCCTCGATCGCGCTCGCCGGCGCGGTGCAGATCCACCTGCGGTTCGTGCGCACCTACATGACCCAGCTCGCCGTCGCGTTCACCGGCCTCGTCGCCCCGGCCGCGGTCGGCAACATCGCGCTCAACACTCGCTACCTGCAGACGTCAGGCCTCACCCCGACCGTCGCGGGCGCGAGCGTCGGCGTCGCGCAGGTGGCCCAGTTCTGTTCGTACTTCGTGCTGCTCGTCATCTCCGGCGTGCTGGCGGGCACCGGGCCGGCCGTCTCGTTCAGCCCGTCGCCGGTGCTCGTCGCCGGCATCCTCGCCGTGCTCATCGCCCTGCTGGCGCTGCTCGCCGTGCCGCGCGTGCGGGCGCTCATCACCGACCGGGTGCTGCCGCAGATCAAGTCGGCCGTGCCGCAGGTGCTCGCCGTGCTCCAGCACCCGCGGAAGCTGGCCCAGCTGCTCGGCGGCGCCCTGCTGCTCGACCTGTCGTTCGTCGCCGCGCTCGTCTGCGCGACCAAGGCGTTCGGGGCGACTGCTCCCGTCGCGGCCGTCGCCGTCGTCTACTTCGCCGGCGCGATCATCGGCTCCGCGGTGCCGACCCCCGGTGGGCTCGGCGGCATCGAGGCCGCCATGTCGGCGGGCCTCATCGCCATCGGCGTCGACAGCGGCACCGCCGTGTCGTCGGTGCTGCTCTACCGGCTCGCCACCTACTGGCTGCCGATCCCCTTCGGGTGGTTCTCGCTCAACCGGCTGCAGAAGCTCGGGGCCATCTGAACCCGGCCGCACGGCATACGGCCCCGGACGCGCGACGACGGACCGACCACGGCGCGGTCCGGGGCGGCGGTTATCGTCGGGCCATGACGGTGCGGCGGATCATGGGGCTCGAGACCGAGTTCGGCATCTCGGTGCCGGGCGACCCGATGGCCAACCCGATGTACCTCTCGGGGCAGGTCGTCAGCGTGTACGCCGCCGCGCAGGGCATCCGGTCGAACCAGTCGAGCTGGGACTACGCCTTCGAGGACCCGCTGCGCGACGCCCGCGGCTGGCAGCTCGACCGGCAGACGGCCGACCCGAGCCAGCTGACCGACGTCGAGGACCCGACGCTCGCGAACGTCGTGCTGACCAACGGCGCCCGCTACTACGTCGACCACGCGCACCCGGAGTACAGCTCGCCCGAGGTGACCCTGCCGCGCGACGCCGTGACGTGGGACCGCGCGGGTGACGCCATCGCGCTGGAGTCGGTGCGGTTGCTCGCCTCGCGGCCCGGGCAGCCGCCGGTCAACCTCTACAAGAACAACACCGACGGCAAGGGCCAGTCCTACGGCACGCACGAGAACTACCTCATGCCGCGCCGCACCCCGTTCCCCGACATCGTGCGCCACCTCATCCCGTTCTTCGTCACGCGGCAGGTCGTCTGCGGGGCGGGGCGGGTGGGGCTCGGCGTCGACAGCAGGGGAGCGGGCTACCAGATCAGCCAGCGAGCCGACTTCTTCGAGACCGAGGTCGGCCTCGAGACGACGCTCAAGCGGCCGATCATCAACACCCGCGACGAGCCGCACGCCGTCGCCGACCGCTACCGGCGCCTGCACGTCATCCTCGGCGACGCCACGCACCTCGACGTCGCGACCCTGCTCAAGACCGGCACGACCTCGCTCGTGCTCGGCATGATCGAGGACGGGCACCTGACGCAGGACTGGTCGGTGCGGCGGCCCGTCGCGGCGCTGCAGGCCGTCAGCCACGACCCGTCGCTGCAGGCCACGGTCGAGCTCGTCGACGGCCGCACCATGACGGCCCTCGACGTGCAGTGGATGTACCTCGAGGCCGCGCGCGCCTGGCTCGACCGGCGCGGCGACGACCCGGAGCCGGAGGCCACGGCCGAGGTCATGGCGCTCTGGGAGGACGTGCTGACGCGCCTGGGCTCGGACGTCAGCTCGGCCGCGCCGTTCGTCGACTGGGTGGCCAAGCTGGGGCTGCTCGAGGGCTACCGGTCGCGCGACGGGCTCGCGTGGGACGACCACCGCCTCGCCGCCATCGACATCCAGTGGGCCGACGTGCGCCCCGAGAAGGGGCTCGTCCACCGACTGCGCGACCGCGGCCTGTTCCACGACCTCGTCACGCCCGAGCAGGTCAGGGCAGCGCGCTCCACCCCGCCGGCGGACACCCGGGCGTGGTTCCGGGGCGAGTGCGTGCGCCGGTTCTCCGGCCAGGTGTTCTCCGCCAGCTGGGACTCCGTCGTCTTCGACGTGCCCGGCCGGGCGAGCCTGCAGCGCGTGCCGATCCTCGAGCCGGAGCGCGGCACGCGCGCCCAGGTCGGCACGCTGCTCGAGCAGAGCGGCGACGTCGACGAGCTGCTCCGGGGCCTCGCCACCCCCGAGTGACCCGTCCGCGGCTCTCGTCCGCCACGCCCGTGACGTGGGGCTCGGACCGCCGCGGCTCCGGCCCGCCCACGCGTTAGGGTCGGAGCAAGAGGTCGTCCACGTCTGGGAGGTAGCCATGCCGGGTCAGGAGCACGTCAAGCCGCAGCATCGTGACGAGGAGCCCCCGGAGACGCCCGAGGCGCCGCCGACGGCACCGAGTGGCGCGGCCGTCAAGGAGGGCCTCTCCGACGACATCGACAGCGTCCTCGACGAGATCGACGGGGTGCTCGAGAGCAACGCCGAGGAGTTCGTGCGCGGCTTCGTCCAGAAGGGCGGCCAGTGACCCAGGGTCGCCGCCTCGACGACGCCTTCCTCGGCGCCGGGTCGTCCTCGTTCACCGAGTTCGTCTCGAGCTACCGCCCCGAGCTGCTGCCGGCCGGACGCCGGCTGCCCTCGGGGGCCGGCCTCGAGGCGCCGCACGGCACGACGATCGTCTCGCTCCTCTTCGACGGCGGCGTCGTCATGGCCGGTGACCGCCGGGCCACCATGGGCAACGTCATCGCGAACCGCGACATGGAGAAGGTGTTCGCGGCCGACGACTTCAGCGTGGTCGGCATCGCCGGCACCGCGGGCGTGGCGATCGAGCTCGTCCGGCTCTACCAGGTCGAGCTCGAGCACTACGAGAAGATCGAGGGCGCCATCATGTCGCTCGAGGGCAAGGCGAACCGCCTCGCCTCGATGATCCGCGGCAACCTCGCGCTCGCGATGCAGGGCCTCACGGTCGTGCCGACGTATGCCGGCTTCGACCTCGAGTCGGCCACCGGGCGCATCTACTCCTACGACGTGACGGGCGGCTGCTACGTCGAGGGTGGTCACCACTCCATCGGGTCGGGCTCCGTCTTCGCCCGCGGAGCCCTGAAGAAGCTGTGGCGCCCGGGCCTCGAGGAGCAGGCCGCCGTCTCGGTGGCCCTCGAGGCGCTCTACGACGCGGCCGACGACGACTCCGCCACCGGCGGACCCGACCTCGGTCGCCAGATCTGGCCGACCGTCGCGGTCGTCGACCACGCGGGCGCGCGCTTCGTGGGGCAGGACGCCCTCGAGGCGCACGTCGAGCGCATCGTGGCCGCCCGCCGCGACAACCCGGGAGGTGCCCGATGAGCATGCCGTTCTACGTCCCGCCCGAGCAGGTCATGAAGGACCGGGCCGACTTCGCGCGCAAGGGAATCGCCCGCGGCCGCTCGGTCGTCGTGCTCGGCTACGACCGCGGCATCGCCTTCGTCGCCGAGAACCCCTCGCGCGCGCTGCACAAGGTGTCGGAGATCTACGACCGCATCGCCTTCGCCGCCGTCGGCCGCTACAACGAGTTCGAGAGCCTGCGCGTCGCCGGCATCCGGTATGCCGACCTGCGCGGCTACTCCTACGACCGCACCGACGTGACCGCGCGGGCCCTCGCCAACACGTATGCGCAGACGCTCGGTGCCGTCTTCACCCAGGAGTCGAAGCCCTTCGAGATCGAGATCGTCGTGGCGGAGGTGGGCGTCGACAGCGACGCCGACCAGATCTTCCGCCTCACCTACGACGGGTCGGTCGCCGACGAGCACGGCTTCGTGGCGATGGGCGGCGCGAGCGACGTCGCCGAGGAACGGCTGGGCGCCGCGTGGCGACCGGGCATGACGCTCGGCGAGGCCCTGCACACCGCCGTCGACGTGCTCGCCTCGGGCGAGAACGGCGAGCGCCGCCCCCTGGACGCCGGGCAGCTCGAGGTGGCCGTGCTCGACCGTGACCGCCCGCGCCGTTCGTTCCGACGGATCGCCGGTCCGCTGCTGACCCGCCTGCTCGAGGGCCCCGACGAGGCGCCGACCGCCACGCCGCCGGCCTGAGCCGGCCTGAGGGCAACACCCACGGCAACACACCGAGAAGGTCACGACACCCCGCGATCGGTTCCCGGTGCGGTGCGACGTTCTCGGTGTGTTGCGCCGTGGGGCGGCCGGGTCAGCGGTGGCCGGCGGGCCTGGCGTCGGCGTCGTCGCGCACGACCTCGAGCACCTGCGTCGCGTCCGGCACGAAGACCTCGTGCAGCTGCGACGACTCCTCGTCGGCGCGGTCGCCCGGCTGCCCGGTCTCGTTCTCGTTCTCGTGCTCGTTCTCGGTCTCGTTCTCGGTCTCGGCCTCGGACGGCGCCTCGTCGGCCTGCTCGGTCTGCTGTGCGGGCTCGGCCCGCTCCGGCTGGGGCTGGCCCTTGGCGGCCTCGGCGTCGCCGGCGACGGCCGGCACCCCGAGCGACTCGACGAGGGCCCCGCCCCCCAGCGTGGCGAGCATCTGGCGCACGTTGCCCAGCTGGGCGGTGATGCTGTCGCGCTGCGCGGTCGCCGCGGCGAGCTCGCGGTCGGACTCCTCGCGGACGCGCGAGGCGTGGTCACGGGCCTCGGAGACGATCTGGTCGGCCTGCGCCTCGGCGCTGTGGAGCAGCTGGCGCGCGCGCGTGCGCATCTCCTCGGCGTCGCGCTCGGCGCGCTCGGTGAGCTGTCCCAGACGTGCCTCGGCCTCGGCCAGGGCGGCGTCCTGCTGCGCCCGGCGAGCGGCGAACTCCTGGTCGGCCGACTCGCGGCGGCCGGCCAGCTGCACCTCGAGCTCGGCGTTGGCCGAGCTCGCCTTGAGCCGGTGCGACTCGAACTCGGCGGCCGCCTCCTGGCGCTGCGCGGCGGCGACGGCCTGGGCCTCGGCGACGATGGCCTGCGCCTCACGCGTGGCCTGGGCGATGACGCGCACCGACTCCTCGTCGGCGTGCGACCGGGCCTGCTCGGCATACGACCCGGCAGCCTTCTTGACGTCGGCGGCGTCCCGGGCGGCCCGCTCGCGGATCTCCCCGGCCTCGGCGCGCGCCCGGTCGCGCATCTCGGCGGCCTCCTGGTCGGCGAGCGCGAGGATCTGGCCGACGCGCTCACCGAGGTCGGTGAAGGTCTGGCTCGGCGCGGCGGCCGGTGCCTGCTTGAGCTCCGCCACGAGGCGTGACTGCTGGCCCAGCTGGCTGCGCAGGTCGGTGATGGCGGCGTTGAGCTTGGTCAGCTCGACGCTGCGCTCGGCGGCGTCCTTCTTCGCCGCCTGCAACGTGCGGTTCTGCGAGTCGAGGAAGGCGTCGACCTCCTCGGGCTCGTAGCCGCGACGGGAGAACTTGAAGTGCGGTCTGTCGATCATGTCCGTCCAGGTGGGGTGGGAAGTCGGGCGTGAGGGGTCGCGACACATTGTGTCAGGAGCCGTCCGGCGCGGCCCGGGGGAGCGGCGTGCCGACGCATCCGTGGCGGCGCCGCCTAGAGTTACGTCATGGAGCGGCGGATCTTCGGGATCGAGAACGAGTACGGCGTCACCTGCACGACGCAGGGCCAGCGCCGGCTGACTCCCGACGAGGTCGCGCGCTACCTCTTCCGGCGCGTCGTCGCCTGGGGGCGCTCGAGCAACGTCTTCCTCGGCAACGGGGCCCGGCTCTACCTCGACGTGGGCTCGCACCCGGAGTACGCGACGGCCGAGTGCGACTCGGCCCGCGAGCTCGTCATCCAGGACAAGGCGGGGGAGCGCATCCTCGAGGGCCTCGTCGAGGACGCGCAGGGTCGCCTGCGCGACGACGGGGTCGAGGGCGAGATCTTCGTCTTCAAGAACAACACCGACTCGGCCGGCAACTCCTACGGCTGCCACGAGAACTACTGCTACGGGCGCACGGGCGACTTCCAGCGCGTGTCGGACATGTTCATCCCGTTCCTCATCAGCCGGCAGATCGTCTGTGGCGCGGGCAAGGTGGTCGCCACGGCGCACGGTGCGTCGTTCGCGGTCAGCCAGCGCGCCGACCACATCTGGGAGGGTGTCTCGTCGGCGACGACGCGCAGCCGGCCCATCATCAACACCCGCGACGAGCCGCACGCCGACGCCGAGAAGTACCGCCGCCTCCACGTCATCGTCGGCGACTCGAACATGTCCGAGACGACGAACCTGCTCAAGATCGGCAGCGCCGACCTCGTGCTGCGGATGATCGAGTCGGGCGTCGTCATGCGCGACCTGACGATGGAGAACCCGATCCGGGCGATCCGCACGATGAGCCACGACCCGACGGGGCGCGCGACCGTGCGGCTCGCCAACGGCCGCGAGCTCTCGGCCCTCGACATGCAGCGGGAGTACCTCGACAAGGCCGTAGAGTTCGTCGACCGCGAGGGGATGGACAGCCCCGACACGAAGCAGGTCATCGACCTGTGGGGACGGGCCCTCGACGCCATCGGGTCGGGCGACCTCGGCGCCATCGAGACCGAGATCGACTGGGTCATCAAGTACCGCCTCATCGAGCGCTACCGGGCCAAGCACGGCCTCGCGCTCACCGACGCCCGGATCCAGCAGATCGACCTCGCCTACCACGACATCAACCGCCGCCGCGGCCTCTTCTACCTGCTCCAGCGCCACGGCCGCACCGCCCGCGTCGCCTCGGACGTCGAGGTCTTCGAGGCCAAGGTGCGCCCGCCGCAGACGACCCGCGCCAAGCTGCGCGGCGACTTCATCCGCGCCGCGCAGGCCCACGGCCGCGACTTCACCGTCGACTGGGTGCACCTCAAGCTCAACGACCAGGCGCAGCGCACGGTGCTCTGCAAGGACCCCTTCCGGTCCGTCGACGAGCGCGTCGAGCGGCTGATGGAGACGATCGACCGGTCGCCCACGGTCACCCGCCCGCTCTGACGTCGGCCGCCACCGGCCGGCCCGTGCCTGTCACCGGGCCTGTCATCGTCCCTGTCATCGTGCGGGCCGACCAGCCTGTCAACTCGCTGTGAATCGTGCACAAGGGCCCGCGTTACAGTGGCCGGGCTCTGACCAGCGGGACCTCCGGGAGCTCCGGACCCGCCCGCCCCGACCGAAAGTCGTGCTTGTGCGCCCCAACCGTCCGGCTGCCCGCGCAGCCGTAGCCCTGATCGCCACCTTCGGCCTGACCGGCCTCGCCGCCTGCGGGTCGGCGTCCAGCCCGTCCGCCGGCTCGACCGGCGGGTCCACGGCCGCATCGACGGCCGGCTCGACCGGCGGGTCCACCCCCGCCGCCACGGGCGCGAAGACGCCCGCCGCCGACGGTGGCGCGCTCACGGGCCTCACCGCCACCGGCGCCGTCGACCTCAAGACGGCCCCCAAGGTCTCGCTCGGCAAGACCCCGATCAGCACGAAGGTCGTCGACCGGCGCGTGCTCACCGAGGGCACCGGCCCGGGCGCCACGACGGCCGACACGGTGCGCCTGCGCGCCCAGATCTTCAACGGCACCAGCGGCAAGCTGCTCGACGACGGCTACGCCCAGGGCCGCGCGGCCGAGGGCTACCGCCTCGGCCGGGCCGACCTCATCGCCGGCTTCACCGACGGGCTCGTCGGCGCCACGAAGGGCGCCCGCATCGCCTTCACGATCCCGCCCGAGAAGGGCTTCGGCTCGGCGGGCAACCAGAACCTCGGCGTCGCCGGCACCGACACCATCGTCGTCGTCGCCGACATCGCCGACGTGCACTCCGCGCTGAGCCAGATCGACGGCGCCCAGACGGCGGCCCCGGCCGGCCTGCCGACCGTCGAGTTCACGAACGGCCCGACCAAGGAGCCCACCGTCACGGTGCCGAAGTCGGCCGCGCCCACGACGACCCAGCAGGCCACCCTCGTGCAAGGGAACGGCGCGACGGTCGAGAAGGGCCAGACCATCACGGCGCAGTACCACGGCGTGCTCTGGAAGGACGGCAGCGTCTTCGACTCGTCGTGGCAGCGCGGCGCCGCGGCCGACTTCCCGATCGGCGTCGGCCAGGTCATCCCCGGCTGGGACAAGACCCTGGTGGGCAAGAAGGTGGGCAGCCGCGTGCTGCTCGTCATCCCGCCCGCCGACGGCTACGGCACCGCGGGCAGCCCGCCGAAGATCGCCGGCACCGACACGCTCGTCTTCGTCGTCGACATCCTCGACGCCTACTGACCCGCGGACACCCGCACCGCACAACAGCAGCACGACCAGCACGACCCACACCGACGAAAGGCACCTGCAGCAATGGCACTCGACCCCAACCGCACGAAGCCCGAGATCGACTTCCCCGAGGGTGACGCCCCCGCCGACCTCGTCGTCGAGGACCTCATCGAGGGCGACGGTCGTGAGGCCAAGGCCGGCGACACCGTGAGCGCGCACTACGTCGGCGTCGCCCACTCCACCGGCGAGGAGTTCGACTCGTCGTGGAACCGCGGCAACCCGCTCGACTTCCGCCTCGGCGTCGGCATGGTCATCGCCGGCTGGGACAAGGGCATCGAGGGCATGAAGGTCGGCGGCCGCCGCAAGCTGACGATCCCCTCGCACCTCGCCTACGGCGAGCGCGGCGCCGGCTCGGCCATCGCGCCGGGCGAGGCGCTCATCTTCGTCGTCGACCTCGACGACGTGCGCTGAGGCTCAGCCCCCAGCACCGAGCATCCGGGCGGCGAACCGCCCCGCGACGGCCGCGCCGAGGAATCCGGCGCGGTCGTCGTCGTATCCGCGGCCCATGGTGCGCAGCGGCACCGGCGTCGCCCGCAGGGCCGCGTCGAGCCCCTCGCAGCCGACCTCGCGCAGGGTGAGCCGGCCCTCGCTCGCCGCGCAGAGCTCCGTGGCCTGTGCGAGCACGTCGGCGCCCAACCCCGCGAGGTCGCCGCGCAGGAGCGGCACCGGCACGTCGGCGCGCACGAGCGCCACGCGGCCGTATGCCGTGAGGCTGTGGTGCGAGACCCCGCGGTGCCGCTCGCGCGGGTCGGCCCCCGAGACGCGCAGCGAGCACACCGGCCGGCCGCGCAGCGTCGCCGCGGCGTTGACGGCCTCACCGGCGGAGGTGCCGGAGAAGCCCCAGCGGGTGCCCGTGCCGAGGTTGCCCGGCCCCTGCGAGACGACGACGAGGTCGGCCCCGACGACGTGGCGGGCGGCGAGCAGGCCCGTGTGGACGTTGACCGCCTCGAGGTCGCCGCCGTAGGCCTGCCCGACGGTGACCGACGCCGCGAGCCACCCCGCGTCGCGCAGCCCGGCCACCGTGCGCGAGAAGTCGAGCGGCAGCGCCCCGCCGTCGGTCATGACGTAGGCGACGCGCAGGCCCGGGTCGACCTCGCGGACGCCCGCGACGATCGCCGGCAGCGCCGAGTGGAGGTCGGCGACGACGACGGGCAGCCCGCCCAGGTCGTCGGCGTCGGCGAGCACGGCATGGTGCGCGCTGTCCTGCTCGTCGACGCCCAGCACCATCGTCTGGCTCGGCGTGTAGCGCGCCTTGACGAGGTGTCCGGGCACGGCGGCGACGTCGGGCACGGGCTCCGGCAACGCGTCCGGCGCGGCCACGACGAGGGCGAGGCCACCGGTTCCGAGGCCACGCTCGAGAGCCGTCGTGTTGAGCAGCACCGCCGTCCCCGGCGCGAGGGCGCCGACGGCGTCGACGTAGCCGAGCGCGCGGACGCGGTCGCCGGAGGGGAGGCGGACGGCATACTCGATCGCCCCGGCCCAGCTCGACCGCACCTCGTCGACGACACCCCGGCGCCACTGGATCATGGGGTGACCCTATTCGATCCTTTGTTCGGGTAGCGTCGGACTGCCCGATCCCCGCCGCCGCCTCCAGGAAGGTCTCGATGAGCCCTGCGTCTGCCTCGGCCGAGAAGACCGAACGGCTGCTCAACCTCATCCTCGCGCTCAAGTCGGCCCGCCGGCCGGTGTCGAAGCAGCGCATCCGCGAGGCCCTGCCCGCCTACGCGGCGGCGACCTCCGACGAGGCCTTCGACCGCATGTTCGAGCGCGACAAGGACGAGCTGCGCGAGATGGGGATCCCGATCACGACGACCGTGCTCGACGTCCTCTTCGACGACGAGGTCGGCTACCGCATCGACCCCAGCGAGACGACCCTGCCGGCCATCTCCTTCGAGCCCGACGAGGTCGCCGCGCTGGCGCTCGCCGCGCGCGCGTGGTCGACCGCGAGCATCTCGGGAGCGGCGTCGGCCGGCCTGCGCAAGCTGCGCCTCTCCGGGGTGGAGATCGACGAGTCGGTGGCCGCGGGCGCCGAGCCGCGCATCCGCACCAAGGAGCCGGCGTTCGAGGCCGTGCACGCGGCCGTCTCGGCGCTGCAGCCGATCACCTTCGACTACCGCAAGAACGACGGCGAGCTCAGCACCCGCCACGTGCAGCCGTGGGCGCTGAAGAACTGGCACGGCCGCTGGTACCTCACCGCCTTCGACGTCGACCGCGGCGACGAGCGCGCCTTCCGGCTGAGCCGCTTCGAGGGCCCCGTGCGCCGCAAGGGCCGGGCGGGGTCGTATGCCGTGCCGGCCGACCACGTGCCCGAGGTGGCCCTCGAGGCCCAGCCACCCGAGCCCGAGGGCACGGCCGTCGTGCGCGTGCGCCACGGGCGCGGCCACACCCTGCGGCGCCAGGCGCTGCGGACCACCGAGCTCGACGAGCGCTGGGCGCAGCTCGAGCTGCCCTACCGCCGCGACACGACCGAGCGCGACGTCGTCGCGCTCGGCACCCACGCCGTGGCCGTGTCGCCGCCCGAGCTCGTCGACGGGGTGCGCGCGGCCCTGCGCGCGGTCGTCGCCGCCCACGAGGAGGGCCCGTCATGACCGAGACCCCATCGCCGGCCGGCATCGCGGCCGCCCGCACCACGCGAGCCGCCCGCAAGCCCGTCGAGACCGCCACCCAGCGCCTCGGGCGGCTGCTCGACATGGTGCCGTGGCTGCTCCAGCACCGCGGTGTCCCGGTCGACGAGGCCGCCGCGGAGTTCGGCGTCTCGCAGGAGCAGCTCGTCGAGGACCTCGAGCTGCTCTTCGTCTGCGGCACGCCCGGCTACGGCCATGCCGAGCTCATCGACGCCCAGTGGGACAGCGGCTACGTCTACCTCGACAACGCCGACGACATCGCCGCGCCGATGCGGCTGACCCGTGACGAGGCGGTCACCCTCACCGCCGGCCTGCAGGCGCTCGGCTCCGCGCTCGTCGGCTCCGACGTCGCCGAGCGCACCCTCGCCAAGCTGCGCGCGGCCGCGGCCACGACCGTCGGCGAGCCGACCGGGCGCATCGCCCTCGACCTCGACGACGGCAGCCAGCACGCCGCGATGGCCGTGCTCAAGGACGCGTTCGCGCGCGGCCGCCGCGTCCACCTGCGCTACTACGTCGCGACCCGCGACGAGTCGACCGAGCGCGACGTCGACATCATGCGCATCCTCAACCTCGACGCGCAGTGGTACGTCGAGGGCTACTGCCACCGGGCGCAGGACGTGCGCCTCTTCCGCCTCGACCGCATCGAGGCGGCCTCGGTGCTCGACGTCGACGGCACCCCGCCCGCGGCGGCCCGGCCGCGTGACCTCGACGACGTCTTCGTGCCGGGGGAGAACGACCTGACCGTCGTGCTCGAGGCCAGCCGGTGGGCGGCCTGGATCGCCGACTACTACCCGAACGAGGGTGTCGAGCGCGGCCCGGACGGCTCGCTCCGGGTCACGCTCAAGGTGGCCGACCCCGCCCTCGTGCGGCGCCTCGTGCTCCGCCTCGGGGGAGAGGCCCGGGTCGTCGGGCCGCCGGAGCTCGCCGCCGCGGTGGCCGGGGAGGCGCGCGCCGCGCTGGCGGCATACGACGACGGTGACGGCGTGCCCGACACGCCCGGTCCGCCCCGCTGAGCCGGCACTCCCACAGTCCACGTTCATCCCACGCACGTATGCTGGACACCTGCAGCGCCGACGCTGCACGGGACGGTCCGATCCGGGGCCGGCCATTCGACGAGGAGACCACACATGCAGCTACCGGGCGGCCCCGAACTCATTGTCATCGCGATCGTGCTCATCGCCCTGTTCGGCTGGAAGAAGCTCCCCGACATGGCACGCAGCCTCGGCCGCTCCGCCCGAGTCTTCAAGTCCGAGGTCGACGAGCTGAAGAAGGACGGCAAGCCCGCCCCCAGCGATGCCGCACGCTCCACCGTGCCGGGTGACGTCGTCGACGCCGAGGCCGAGCGCCGCGCCACCGACGCCGCGCGCATCGCGGACGCCGAGCGCCGGGCCGCCGAGGCGCGCGCCGAGGCCGATCGCCTGCGCGCCGCCCAGGCCGCCCAGGCGCCCACCGCTCCGGCTGCCCCGACCACGGCCACGCCGCCGGTCGGCGACGACGTGCGGCGCGACACGACGCTCTGAGCGAGCCCAGCACCACCCCGCACCCGCCTCGCACCGGCCCGACCGGTGTGCCGGACTGATACGGACTGACTGAATGCCGTCACTGCGACGCAAGCGCGACCCCGAGGGGCGGATGTCGCTCGGCGACCACCTCCGCGAGCTGCGCAACCGCATCATGATCAGCGCGTCCGCCATCATCGTGGGCGGCGTGCTCGGCTGGATCTACTACGAGCGGGTCATCGACGCGCTGACCAGGCCGCTGAAGGACCTGCAGGCCGAGCGCACCGGCGGCGTCGTCAACATCAACTTCGCCGGCATGACCGACGCGTTCGCGCTGCAGCTGACGACCTCGCTCTTCGTCGGCGTCATCGTCGCCTCGCCGATCTGGCTCTTCCAGCTCTGGGGCTTCATCGTGCCCGGGCTGACGAAGAAGGAGAAGCTCGTCGCCCGGCTCTTCGTCGTCGCCGCGGTGCCGCTGTTCCTCGCCGGTTGCTTCTTCGCCTTCGTCATGGTGCCCAAGGCCGTCGCCGTGCTCCTCGGCTTCACCCCTGACGGGGCCTACAACCTGCAGGACGGCGCGCAGTACCTCAACTTCGTGCTGAAGTTCATCGTCGCCTTCGGGTGCGCGTTCCTGCTGCCCGTCTTCCTCGTCGCGCTCAACCTCGTCGGCGTGCTGTCGGCCCGCGCGATGCTCAAGGGCTGGCGACCGGCCGTCATGATCATCCTCGTCTTCGCGGCGATCATGACGCCGACGCCGGACGCGTACACGATGCTCTTCCTCGCGAGCCCGATGGTGGCCCTCTACTTCGCCTCCGTCGGCGTCGCGTTCCTGCTCGACCGGCGCAAGAAGGACCACGAGCCCGACTGGCTCGACGTCCCGGACGACCAGGCGTCCGCCCTGTAGCGTTCGGGTGTGTCCCCGCGTGTCGCCCTGATCGTCAACCCGACCTCGGGCAAGGGGATCGGACGGCAGCTGGGGGAGCGCACGCGGGCCCTGCTGCAGGCGGCGGGCCACGAGGTGCTCGACGCGTGCGGCGGCGACTACCGGCAGGCGCGGGAGCGCGGCCTCGAGGCGGTGGCCGCGGGTGTCGAGACCGTGCTCGTCGTCGGTGGCGACGGCATGGTCCACCTCGGCGTCAACCTCTGCGCGCAGTCCTCGAGCCGCCTCGCAGTCGTCGCGGCCGGCACCGGCAACGACTTCGCGCGCAACCTCGGCCTGCCCGTCCACGACCCGGCCGCCGCGGTCGACCTGCTGGCGCGCGGCCGCACCCGTGAGGTCGACCTCGGGCGGGTGCGCCACGGCACCGCGGGGGAGCGCTGGTTCGGCGGCGTGCTCGGCGCCGGCTTCGACGCCGTCGTCAACGCCCGGGCCCAGCGGATGACCTGGCCCCGCGGGCAGATGCGCTACAACCTCGCGGTGCTGCGCGAGCTCCCGGTCTTCCGGCCCATCCCCTACGTCGTCGAGATTGACGGGCGCCGCATCGAGACCCGGGCCATGCTCGTGGCCGTCGCCAACACGACCTCGTTCGGGGGCGGCATGCGCGTCTGCCCCGAGGCCGACGTCGCCGACGGCCTGTTCGACGTGCTCGTCGTGCACGCGCTGTCGGTCCCGGCGTTCCTGCGGGTATTCCCCAAGGTGTACTCCGGCACCCACACCACCCATCCGGCCGTGGAGATCCATCGCGGCCGACGAGTTCGCTTGGAGGCGAGCGGCATCCACTCCCAGGCCGATGGCGAGACCTTTGCCGACCTGCCCATCGACGCCGAGGTCGTGCCCGGCGCCCTGCGCGTCGTGACCCCACTGGAGGTGCCCGCGTGATCGCCTCCTGGCCGCGGCTGGCGGAGTTCTCCGCCGGGCTGGACTTCCCGCTCGACGACTTCCAGACGGAGGCGTGCCGCGCCGTCGAGGAGGGCCGCGGCGTGCTCGTCGCCGCCCCGACCGGTGCCGGCAAGACGATCGTCGGCGAGTTCGCCGTGCACCTCGCCCTCGCGACGGGGCGCAAGGCGTTCTACACCACCCCCATCAAGGCCCTGTCGAACCAGAAGTACACCGACCTCGTGCGCGTGCACGGCGCCGAGAACGTCGGCCTGCTCACGGGCGACGCATCGATCAACGGCGAGGCGCCGATCGTCGTCATGACGACCGAGGTGCTGCGCAACATGATGTATGCCGGGTCGACCACCCTGCGCGGGCTCGGCTGGGTCGTCATGGACGAGGTGCACTACCTCGCCGACCGCTTTCGCGGCGCCGTGTGGGAGGAGGTCATCATCCACCTGCCGCCCGACGTCAGCGTCGTGTCGCTCTCGGCCACCGTGAGCAACGCCGAGGAGTTCGGGGCGTGGCTGGGGGAGGTGCGGGGCGACACCGAGGTCATCGTGTCGGAGCACCGGCCGGTGCCGCTCTGGCAGCACATGATGGTCGGCCAGACCCTCTTCGACCTCTTCGTCGAGGAGCGGGACGCCGACGAGGACGACGAGCACTTCCGCACCGCGACCGACCGCTACTCGGTGAGCGTCAACCCCGACCTCGTGCACGCCATCCGTGGCGGTGAGGGCCGCGCGGCCTGGGACTCCCACTGGGTGAGCAGCCGCGGTGGGCGCGACAGGGGCCGCTCGCGGGGACGCAACGGTGGCGGCCCCGGCGGGCGTTCCGGCGGAGGTTCGGGCGGGCGTTCGGGTGGTGGCCGCCACGGCGGACGCGGCGGCGACGACTGGGGTGGCCGCGGGCGTCGCGACGGTGACGGCTCCGGCGGTCGTGGGCCCGGCGGCGGCGACGGCGGCCGTGGCTTCGCCCGGGGCGGACGGCCCGGTGGTGGCGCCACCCGCGCCGAGGTGATCGAGCGGCTCGAGCGCGAGGGCCTGCTGCCCGCGATCACCTTCATCTTCAGCCGGGCCGGCTGCGACGGCGCGGTCGGGCAGCTGCTCGCGAGCGGCATGCGGCTCATCCCGGAGGCCGAGGGCGAGGCCAACCGCCGGCTCGTCGAGACCCGCATCCAGGGGCTCGCCGAGGAGGACCTCTCGGTGCTCGGCTACTGGGACTTCGTCGACGGCCTCTCGCGAGGCTTCGCCGCGCACCACGCCGGCATGCTGCCGACCTTCCGCGAGATCGTCGAGGAGCTGTTCACCGCGGGCCGGGTGCGGGCCGTCTTCGCGACCGAGACGCTGGCGCTCGGCATCAACATGCCCGCGCGAACCGTCGTGCTCGAGAAGCTCGTGAAGTTCAACGGCGAGAACCACGTCGACATCTCACCGGCCGAGTACACCCAGCTGACGGGGCGCGCCGGCCGGCGTGGCATCGACGTCGAGGGCCACGCCGTCGTGCTGTGGAACCGGGGGCTCGACCCCGCCGGTGTCGCGGGCCTCGCGTCGACGCGCACCTACCCGCTCCGCTCGAGCTTCCGGCCGACGTACAACATGTCGGTCAACCTCGTGCGGCAGTTCGGCCGCGAGAGCGCCCGCAGCATCCTCGAGACCTCGTTCGCGCAGTTCCAGGCCGACCGGGCCGTCGTCGGCCTCGTCCGCACGATCCGCCGCAACGAGGAGGCCCTGGCCGGCTACGCCGAGAACATGACCTGCCACCTCGGCGACTTCGCGAGCTATGCGGCGATCCGCGACGAGATCCGCGTCGTCGAGAAGGAGGGCGCCAGGGCGCGGTCGGCATCCGTGCGCGCGGCTGCGGCGATCTCCTTGGAGTCGTTGAAGATCGGCGACATCGTGCGCATCCCGGCGGGGAGGCACAGCGGCCTCGCCGTGGTCGTCATGCCGAACCGTGGGGGCAAGGGTGAGGCAGCCTCGCCGTCCGTCGTCACCGAGGACCACCAGCTGCGCCGGCTGACCCTCCACGACGTGCCGACGGCGGTCGAGCCGCTCGGCTCGATGCGGGTGCCGAAGCAGTTCAACGCCCGCAACCCCAAGGCGCGCCGCGACCTCGCCGCGACGCTTCGGGCGACGATGCCGCACGACCCGCCGCCGCGGCGGCGGGCCTCCGAGCTCGACGCGACGGACGAGCGAATCGACGAGCTGCGTCGCCGGATGAAGGCCCACCCCTGCCACCGCTGCCCGGACCGGGAGAACCACGCGCGCTGGGCCGAGCGGTGGTGGCGGCTGCGGCGCGAGACCGACGGGCTGCAGCGCAAGGTCGACGGCCGCACGAACTCCGTCGCCAAGACGTTCGACCGGATCTGCGACCTGCTCGTCGAGATGGGCTACCTCGGCGAGGGCGGGCAGAGCATCACCCCCGAGGGCGACCGGCTGCGCCAGCTCTACACGGAGAAGGACCTCCTCGCGGCCGAGTGCCTCCGCGAGGGTGTCTGGCGCCGCCTCGACCCGCCGTCGCTCGCGGCCGTCGTCTCGACGCTCGTGCACGAGCCGCGGCGCGAGGAGGGCGGGCTCACGCCGCGCTGGCCGACCGACGACGTGCGCGAGGCCTATGACCGGATGGTCGAGATCTGGTCGGACCTCGAGGACGCCGAGGGTGCGCTCGCGCTGCCGCGCACCGGCATGCCTGACGGTGGCCTCGCCTGGGCGATGCACCGGTGGGCGAGCGGCCAGCGCCTCGAGGACGTGCTGCGCGGCACCGACCTCGCGGCCGGCGACTTCGTGCGCCGCTGCAAGCAGGTCATCGACCTGCTCGGCCAGCTGACCGACGCCGCCGACCCCGACCTCGCCACGACGGCCCGCCGCGCGAGCGACAGCGTGCTCCGAGGCGTCGTCGCGGCCGACCGTCTCGACTGAGCACCCGGCGGTCGCCGGGGTGACCGCCAGGGTGACCGCCGGGGTGACCGCCGGGGCGTTGACCGGAGCCCGGCCACCGGAGGATCGTCGAGGGTGGGACCCGGCACGAGCGGGAGGACACGGCCATGGGGATCCGCGACACGTTCTCACGGGCGACCGGCATCCGGCCTCGGCGCACGCCTGACCCGACAGCAGCGGCCCGACACGACGGCTCGGCCGAGGCCGCCCTGGTCCTGGCCCGCTACACGTACCTGCTGCGGGTGTCGGCCCCGGAGGTCCTGGAGCAGCTGCACCGCGACGCCTTCGGGGTGCTGGCGGCGGAGCAGCGCGAGCGCCTCCTCCTGCGCCTGCGCCACGACGGGGCGGAGGGGCAGCGCCCGGGCGACGGCACCCCGGCCGAGCTCGCGCGAGCCGCGCGCACCATGCACGCCGCGGATCCCCGCTATCTCGTCCGGATGCTGCGCCGGCCGGGCCAGGGGGTCACCGAGGGTCACTCCGTGCCGCACCTGACGGGCGATCCGGGCGGGCTGCTCTTCGAAGGGTCGCTCCTCGGGCTCGTCGCCGCCTCGGTCGTCGGGGCGCCGGCTGCCGAGGCCGTGCTCGTCGGGTTCGAGAACTCACCCGAGGCCGCCCAGGTCGACGCCTCCGTGTTCGTCCGGTCGCCGGGCGCCATCCAGCACGGTGCGTGGGAGGCCGGCGCCGGCGGCGTGGCGGGCGACAGCGGGGGCGCCGGCTGAGGGCGGGCGGTTCGGGCCGGTGCCACCGATCGGTGGCGACCGTGCTGGCCGAGTCGTCGACCGGGATGGGCGTCGGTTATCCTTGGTACTGTCGACGTTTTGGTGCTCGTGTTTTGCACGCTCGCAAGGAACGACCAGCGAGCGCAGTTTCTTCAGGTTCTGAAGGGTTGCGTCCCCGACGACACCGGGATCGCCCGTCCGGGCGACCCGTCCCCCAACCTGAAGGAGCCAGACATGGCGCAGGGTACTGTCAAGTGGTTCAACTCTGAGAAGGGCTTCGGCTTCATCGCCCCGACCGAGGGTGCCGACGTGTTCGTGCACTACTCGGAGATCCAGGGCAACGGCTACCGCAGCCTCGAGGAGAACCAGGCCGTCGAGTTCGACGTCGAGCAGGGCCCCAAGGGCCCCCAGGCGATGCGCGTCCGCGCTCTCTGAGACGCCTCTCACCTCCTGCGGACCCCGGTCCGCAGCACGAAGGCCGGCTCCCCGCGAGGGGAACCGGCCTTCGTCGTGTCAGGGCGGTGGCCGCTCAGAGGCGGGTCAGGCGCTCGTACGGGCTGTTGACGCGGATGATGCCCGTCTCGAAGCGGAGCGTCACCGTGTGCTCCGTGCGCGCGATCACCTCACCGAGCCCGTGGCGCAGGTGCGACACGCGGTCACCGACCTCGAACGTCTCGATGTCGGGGGCCGGGGCAGGCGAGAAGGGGCTGCTCGCGAGGTGGCGGCGTCGGTCGGGCGATCCTGAGTTGGGCACCCTTCAGTATGCCCCCTGCCTCGCGGGGCAGCACGCCCGACGCGGCGCGGCGCGCATCTCGGTCGGGTCTCAGTCACCCCGAGCCGCACCCGAAAAGCAGCCGAAGAGCCGCCTGATCCAGCCGCAGCCCCAGGCGCCGCGCGCAAGTGCGCCGTGGCGCAGTTGCAGCCGTCCCGGAGCTGGTGTGCCGGCCGGAAGTGCGCCGTGGCGCAGTTGCAGCCGTCCCGGAGCTGGTGTGCCGGCCGGACGTGCGCCGTGGCGCAGTTGCAGCCGTCCCGGAGCCGGTGTGCCGGCCGGAAGTGCGCCGTGGCGCAGTTGCAGCCGTTCCCGGCCCCTAGTCGATGCCGAGCGCGCTGATGACGCGGTCGAACGAGGAGGTCAGGCCGTGCTCGACGGCCAGCCTGGACATCAGCGCGGGGTCCGCCACGGCGGTCGGCGCGGCGAGCTCGACGTCGGGGATCGCGGCGTCCTTGGCCACGGCGACGACGCGGGGCGCGGCATCGAGGTAGTCCGTGGCCGCCTCGAGGCGGGCCCGCTGGGCGCCCTTGAGGGCGGGGTCGCCGCCGTCGACGGCCGCCCGAATCGCCTCGAGCGTGCCGTACGTCGCGATGAGCTTGGCCGCCGTCTTCTCACCGATGCCGGCCACGCCGGGCAGGCCGTCGCTCGTGTCGCCGCGCAGCACCGCCATGTCCGCGTAGGCCGGGCCGGTCGGCACGCCGTACTTCTCCATGAGGAAGGCCTCGTCGACGAGGTCGGGCGCGCGCACACCACCGCGCGCCGTGTAGATCACCCGCACCTGGTTGGCGTCGTCGACGAGCTGGAAGAGGTCACGGTCACCGGTGACGATGTCGACCGGCATACGGCCGGAGAAGCTCGTGGCGAGCGTGCCGATGACGTCGTCGGCCTCGAAGCCGTCGACCCCGACGCGCGCGATACCGAGCGCGGCGAGCGCGTCGACGATGATCGGCACCTGCACGTTGAGGGCCTCGGGCGACTGCTCGCCGGCCAGCTCGTCGGGGCCGGGCTCGGCCACCCGGTGCGCCTTGTACGAGGGGATCGCCTCGACGCGGAAGGCCGGGCGCCAGTCGTTGTCCCAGCAGGCCACGAGGTGGGTGGGGCGGCCGCGCTCGACGAGTGAGGCGATCATGTCGAGCAGGCCGCGCACGGCGTTGGTCGGCACGCCGCTCGGCCCGACCACCTCGGGCACGCCGAAGAAGGCCCGGAAGTAGAGACTGGCCGAGTCGAGCAGGAGCATCCGAGGAGCGCGGGACGACATGGCGAGAGGCTACCGGGCCCCGGGCGCATCGCCTCGCGGGCGCGGCGTACCGGCATGAGGAATGCCCGGTCCGGGCGACTTGCGCTGGTCTACTGTTCGGCCATGGAAGATCTCGACCGCCGCCTCGTCGGCCTCCTGCTCGCCGACGGTCGGATGAGCTACACCGACCTCGGCAAGGCCACGGGCCTGTCGACCTCGGCGGTGCACCAGCGCGTGCGCCGTCTCGAGGAGCGGGGCGTGGTCACGGGCTACACGGCGCAGGTCTCGCCCGAGGCCCTCGGCCTGCCGCTCACCGCGCTCATCTCGGTCACGCCGTTCGACCCGAGCGCGCCCGACGACGTGCCCGAGCGCCTGCGGCACATCACCGAGATCGAGGACTGCCACTCCGTCGCGGGGGAGGAGAGCTACGTGCTCAAGGTGCGGGTCTCGACGCCCGGTGACCTCGAGGACCTGCTCGCCCGCATCCGTTCGGCCGGAAGCGTCTCGACGCACACGACCGTCGTCCTCTCGACGCCGTGGGAGGGCCGCAGCGCCTCGGCCCAGCCGCGCGCGACCGACTCAGGCGGCAGCTGAGGCGGAACGATCTACGATCGGCGGATGTCGTTCGACGGGGTGCAGGGGCTGTCGCCACGCCAGGCCGAGCTGCTCGGGTGTTGGCTGCCGGGCGCGGAGGTCGTCGCCGACCACGGCTGGGGGCTCGTCGCCACGACGGTGCTCGAGGTCGTGCACGACGGCCGGCGGCTCATCGCCAAGGCCGGCGGTGAGCAGGACGGTCACATCGCGCGCGAGGTGCGCGCCCACCGCAGCTGGACGGCGCCGTGGACCGCGCGGGGTCGCGCGCCCGACCTCGTGCACGCCGACGTCGACGCCAAGGTCCTCGTCACGCGCTACCTGCCCGGCCGGCTCGTGCTCGGTGACCCGGCGGCGGACGACCCCGACACCTACCGCCAGGCAGGAGCCCTGCTCGCGCTCTTGCACGGTCAGCTCTCGCGCGTCGACACCGAGCACGAGCGCCGCGAGAACGCCAGGGCCCTGGCGTGGCTCGACCGGCCGCACCGCATCGAGGCCGCCGTCGAGGAGCAGCTGAGGGCCGAGATCGCCGGCTGGCCCGACGAGCCGACGACCGTCGTGCCCACGCACGGCGACTGGCAGCCGCGCAACTGGCTCGTCGACGCCGGCACCGTCGCCGTCATCGACCTCGGCCGGGCCGACCTGCGCCCCGCCATGACCGACCTCACCCGGCTCGCCGCCCAGGACTTCCTGCGCGACCCGGCCCTCGAGGCAGCCTTCCTGGAGGGGTACGGGCCAGACCCGCGTGAGCCGGCGGCGTGGTTCCGCACGCGGCTGCGCGAGGCGGTCGGCACCGCCTGCTGGTCGTATGCCGTCGGTGACGAGGGCTTCGAGGCGCAGGGCCACCGGATGGTGGCCGAGGCCCTCGCCTCGCGCTGACCGACGCCGCGCGTCAGAGCTGGTCGGTCGGTGCGGGCGCCGGCGTCGGCACGACGACCTCGGTCGCGGCGTTGCGGCGGATGAGGCGCCGGCGGTGCCACCACCAGAGCACGAGCGCGCTCAGCGTCATGCTGCCGGCGACGACGGCGAGCGTCGTCAGCGAGCCGCTGACGAGCGGCGACACGAGGCCGGCCACGACGGCGTTGACGCACGTGCTGAGGAAGGACTGGAACGAGGAGACAGCGCCGCGCTCGCGCGGCCGGAGGTCGAGCAGCGCGATCGTCAGGATCGGGAAGACGAGCGAGACGCCGAGGGAGGCCGCGGCCACGGGCACGACCGTCCACGGCAGCGCCGGCGTCGGGGCGAGGGCCTGGTAGACGACGGCGAAGACACCACCGGCGAGGGCGACGAGGAAGCCGGTGAGCACGAAGGCGCCCTGGCGCACCCGACCGGCCAGCCGGCCGGTGAGGAACGAGCCGACCATCATCGTGACGACGAGCGGCACGAAGAGGACGCCGAAGTCGCGCTCGCCGAGCCCGAGGTGGTCGACGACGATCGCCGGGGCCGACGAGATGTAGAGGAAGAGCGCGCCGAAGTTGAGGGCGATGGCGATGCTGAGCCGCAGCACCGACCCGTCGCCTGCCGCGGCGAAGAACGAGGCGAGCAGCGGGCGCGGGTGGAACGGCACACGGCGCGACGCCGGGTGCGTCTCCGGCAGCGACGTCAGGGTGAGCACGACGAGCACGAGCCCGTAGCCGGCGAGCACCCAGAAGATGGTCCGCCACGAGCCCCAGCCGAGGATCCAGCCGCCGACGATCGGCGCGAGGGCCGGGGCGACGGCGAAGATCATCGAGATGTGGCTCATGAAGCGCTGCGCGTGCGCGCCGTCGAACAGGTCGCGTACGACGGTGCGGCCGACGATCATGCCGGCGCCTGCCACGAGCCCTTGGGCCGCACGCGCGCCGAGCAGCAACGGCATGCTCGGCGCGAGCGCGCAGAGGGCGCTCGTGACGGCATACAGGAGGCAGCCGGCGAGGATGACGCGGCGCCGGCCGAGCGCGTCGGACATCGAGCCGTGGAAGAGGCTGGCGACCGCGAAGGCCGCGAGGTAGACGCTGACCGTCTGCTGCATGGCCACGGCGTCGACGTCGAGCTCGCGGGTCATGACGGCGAACGCCGGGAAGATCGCGTCGATGGTGAACGGGCCGACCATCGTCAGCGCGGCGAGCACGACGACGAGCCGCAGGCGGCCGAGGGCCGTCCGAGGAGCGGCGGCCCGCGCGTCGATCGGGGGAGCGGCGGCGGGGACGGTGGTCGGGGTGGTGCGCGTGGTCACGGGCGTCCGATCCGGGCGCGGGAGGCGCCGGTCGCGGTGGCGAGGTCGCCGGGCGCGAGCTCGATGTCGAAGCCGCGCCGTCCGCCCGAGACGAAGACCGTCGCGAAGCCGTATGCCGTCTCGTCGAGCACCGTGGGCAGGGCGCGCTTCTGCCCGACGGGGGAGATGCCGCCCACGACGTAGCCGGTGCTGCGCTCCGCGGCCGCGGGCTCGGCCATCGTCGCGCCCTTGACGCCCAGCGCGGCGGCCACGGCCTTGAGGTCGAGCTGGCCGTCGACGGGGACGATGCCGACCGCGAGGCCGGCCGCGCCGGCGCGGCCGGTGTCGACGAGGAGCGTCTTGAAGACCCTGGCCGGCTCGACGCCGAGCGCCGCCGCGGCCTCGAGGCCGTAGCTCGCCGCGGCCGGGTCGTGGTCGTAGGCGTGGCGCGTGTAGGCGATGCCGGCCCGGTCGAGGGCGACGGTGGCCGGGGTGGACGGGCCCTCGCCCGGGCGGGGATGTCGGGCGCGCGCAGTCACCGCGGCAGTCTACGTGGCGTCGCGCCCGCCTCCCGCCGACAGACCTCGCCCCGGGAAGGGACGGTTCACGCGGAGCGCTCCGCGTCACCCCCGGGCGCCCCTCTCAGGTGGCCCGCAGGGGCGGAGGGACCTCGATGTCCACCGGTCGGTCGATGCCCGTGACGACGAGGTGGCCCTGGGTGAACGTCAGGATCGAGAGCAGCTGCTCTTCGGGCAGCTGCTTGGAGGACCCGCCCACCGTGACGTCCCCGATGGTGCTGTCGGAGCCGTCGACGTCGACCGTGTCGAGAGCACCGTCGTCGGCGAACGTCATCTTCGTGTAGAGGATCCCACCGATCGAGTCCCGAAGCTCCGCGTCGTCGGCGAGCAGGAACCCGAGACCGGTGACGTCGAAGCCCTCCCGGACGTCGAGGCTGCCGGAGATCTCGCCCAGGCCGAGGTCGGAGGTCGCCTCGAACGACTCGAGCATCGACGGGAGACCGGTGATCCGTGCCTTGGCGTCGACGCCGACGAGCGTCAGGTCGTGGCTCGTCGCCTTCCGCCAGCCGCCGGAGCCCCGGGGTCGCTGCACCACCGCGCCTCGAGGCGTCACGACGAGGCGCCCGCTGACGTGGCTGCTCGAGCCGTCGGAGTCCTGGTTGCGGGCGTCGAAGTCGACCTGGAGCACCTGACGGGCCGCGTCCACCCGGAAGTCGCGGTCGAGGGTGCTGCCGACCCCGTCCAGCACGTAGGAGCCGGTGATCGTGTAGCTCGCGGACGTCGCCGCCTTGAGCGTCGTCGCCGCCGACACCCACCGCGTCACGGGGTCGGGGGGCGGCGGGTCGGCGATCGTGGTCGGGGCCACCGTGCTCGTCGGCGTGCGGGTCGCCGTCGACGTCGTTCCCGCGCCGCCGCCGGCCGTGCACCCGGTGACGGCCAGCACTGCGCTGAGGATCGCGGCCAGCGACCCGGCGCGAGCCGGCACGGGGGAGCGACGTGGACGGGGAGCCATGGCGCAAATCTGACCACACCGGACACGTCCGTGGTGCAGATCGGGAATCTCGGTGGTCGCAGACGGGCGCGGGTCGCTAGCGTTCGGCGGGTGCCCTCACCCCACGGATTCGACCACGTCGCGCGCGGCGAGGACGTCGTCATCACGCACCACGGCCGGCCGGCGACGACGCTGCGGGGCCGTCGGGCGGCCGAGTTCCTCGCGGACGTGCAGACCGAGGACCCGCAGGAGCTGATGGCGCGCCTCACCGGCAACTACCGGCGCGGCAACGAGCGCCAAGCGCGTCGGCACCCGCGCAACTCGGGACGCTGAGCCCGCCGGACGGCATACGGACGACCGTTGCTCGTCGCCCCGGCCGGTGGCAGTCGTCGGCAGACGGCGCACGGCGTCCCCGTCACGGGGTGCGGCGACCAACGGTCGTCGGTCGGCGGGCGAAGCGCCTGCTCGACCGCGTGACGGGCCTAGGTGGGGACGACGCAGAGCTCGTTGCCGTCGGGGTCGGCCAGCGACACGGCGCCGGCGTCCTCACCCGCACCGAGTCGGGTGGCTCCGAGCCCCAGCAGACGCGCCACCTCGGCATCGACACCGGCCGGCGCGCTCTCTCCCGGACCAGCGACCGGCGCGAGGTGCAGGTGCATCCGGTTGCGGCCGGTCTTCGGCCGCACCGGTGGACCACCCCACGCCACCTTCGCCCCGCCGGCCGGTGACTGGATCGCCGTCTCGCCGTCCTGGTCCCAGACGAGCGGCCAGCCGAGCGCGGCGCTCCAGAAGTGCCCGACCTCCTCGGTGCCGTCGCAGGCGAGCTCGCCGAGGAACCCGCAGCCGGCGAGGTAGGTGTTGCCCGCCTCGATGACGCAGAGCTCGTTGCCCTCGGGGTCGGCGAGCACGATGTGCCCCTCGTCGGGACGCTGCCCGACGTCGAGGTGGGTCGCGCCCAGCGCCAGAGCACGTGCGACGGTGGCCGACTGGTCGTCGGTGTCGCTCGTCAGGTGCAGGTGCACCTGGTTGAGCCCGACCTTCTCCGCGTCCGAGGCGAGGAACCGCAGCGCGAACTCCGTGTCGTGCGACGGCAGCACGGTGCGCCCGTCCGCCGAGACGTCCCGGCGCAGCAGGCCGGCCCAGAACGCGGCGAGGCGCTCGGGGTCACGCGCGTCGATGCACAGCTCGAGCAGCCCCAGCGCCACGGCCGGGCCTCAGGGGACGAGCTGGGACTCGGCGGCGGCCCGGCTCGTCGCGGCCTGCGAGGAGGCCTCGGCGAGCACCGACTCGTGGTCGACCGACGCGTGCCACCACTGCTGCCCGGCCTCGGGCAGCGTGTAGATCGGGTCGTAGTAGACGTACTCGCGCGACAGGGCCTCGGTGTCGTCGCCCTCGATCGAGGTGCGGTAGTTCTTGCGCCAGTAGGAGATCCCGCGCTCGGTGTCGTACTCCTCCACCTGGTGCACCCACCGCTTGCCGACGAACGGCACGTCGCAGACGATGCGCGGCGTCGAGAAGCCCGGGAGGTAGCCCATCATCGAGTGCTGGAGGTGCTGGGCCTCGGCGAGCGAGAGCCGCCAGTGCTCCGAGAACGGGATCATGTCGCACATGTAGAAGTAGTACGGGGTGATCGAGGCGCCGTCGGCGAGCGCGAAGCAGAGGTCGAGCAGCTGCTCGGTCGTGTCGTTGACGCCGCGCATGAGCACGCCCTGGTTGCGCACGTCGCGGACGCCGGCGTCGAGCATCGCCTTGGTCGCGCGCGCCACCGACGGCGTGACCGACTGGGCGTTGTTGACGTGCGTGTGGATCGCGAGCGACACGCCACGCGCGCGGGCCTTGGCCGACACGCGCGCCACGCCCTCGACGACGTCGTCGGCGAACCAGTGCTGCGGCAGACCCATGAGGGCCTTCGTCGCGAGCCGGATGTCGCGGATGTTGTCGATCTCGAGCAGCTGGTCGAGGAAGGCCTCGAGGTTCTTCCACGGCATGTTCGCGACGTCGCCACCGGAGACGACGACGTCGCGCACGACGGGGGAGGTGCGCAGGTAGTCGAGCATGGCGGCGTACCGGTCGACGGGCTTGAGGTCGAACTTCAGCTTGGCGACCTGGGGCGTCGAGTTGCCGACGAGGTCCATGCGCGTGCAGTGGCCGCAGTACTGCGGGCACGTCGGCAGCAGCTCGGCGAGCACCTTCGTCGGGTAGCGGTGCGTCAGGCCCTCTGCGACCCACATGTCGTGCTCGTGGAGCGAGTCGCGCGAGGCGTGCGGGTGCGACGGCCAGTCGCTGCGGCGGTCGGAGAAGACCGGGAGCATGTAGTGCCGGATCGGGTCGGCGTAGAAGGCCTCGGTGAAGTCGTGCCCCGCCGACGGCATCGCCGTGTCGGTCGAGGGGACCATCGTGTTGAGCATCTGCGGCGGCACGAGCATCGACATCGTCGCGCGCTCGGCCTGGTCGCGGGCCAGGTCGTCGTAGAAGCGGTCGTCGAGCAGGTCGCCCATCAGCGCTCGCAACTGCTTGATGTTCCTGACACAGTTGACCCGCTGCCACTGGGCGTCGTCCCAGTTGGCCTGCGTGACGCCGGCCCAGCCCGGGAAGCGCGTCCAGTCGGGCTCGACGAGCTCGCGTCGGCGGTACGCGTAGGGCTGCTCAACCTTGCTCATGCGGGCCACCCTAACCGCGCCGGCGACGCCGCTCAAACACGTCAGTACCACAGATCGATGAAGATGCAGAATCCGCTGGCCTATGCTGGCGCAGGATTTCCGGCCCCCTCCCACCCAGACAGAAGGATTTGTGATCGTGTCTGACCCGACGCCGACCGCCGCCCCGGAACGGGACCACGACGCCCGCGTGTCGTCGCCCGTGGGCCTGCACCGCGTGCTCGAGCCGACGGGCGACGCCGTCACCCTGCCGCAGGCCGCGCAGCGCCTCGACGCGCGGCCCGAGCTGTGGGACGACGAGGTGCGGATCGCCGTCGACACGCTCAACCTCGACGCCGCGTCGTACCGCCAGCTCGCCGGCAAGCACACCCGCGACGGCCGCGTCGACGGCGCCGCGGTGCGCGCGGAGGTGCTCGACATCGTCGCGACGCGCGGGAAGATGCAGAACCCGGTCACCGGCTCGGGCGGGATGCTCATCGGCACCGTCGAGGCCGTCGGCCCCGACAGCCCGCTCGGCCTCGCGGTGGGCGACCGGGTGGCGACGCTCGTCTCCCTCTCGCTGACGCCGCTCGCGGTCACCGACGGGCTCGAGCGCTGGGACGGCCTCTCCGAGCAGGTGCCCGCCGCCGGCCACGCGATCCTCTTCGGCCGCAGCATCGCCGCGACGCTGCCCGACGACCTCGACCCGCACCTCGCGCTCATGGTCATGGACGTGTGCGGCGCGCCCGCTCTCGTCGAGCGGGTCGTGGGGGAGTATGCCGCCCGCGGCGTCGCGCCGACCGTGGCGGTCCTCGGCGGGGCCGGCAAGTCCGGCTCGCTCTCGCTCGCCGCCGCACGGGCGGCCGGTGCCGCGCGCACCATCGGGGTCGTGCCCGTCGAGCGCGAGCGGGAGGTGCTCGAGCGCAGCGGTCTCGCCGACGCGGTGGTCCTCGCCGACGCCCGCTCGCCCCTCGGGCTCGCCGCGGCCGTCGAGTCCGCGGGCGGGCCGGCCGACGTGACCGTCGTCTGCGTCGACGTGCCGGGCTGCGAGCAGCCCGCGATCCTCGCCACGGCGCAGGGCGGCACCATCATCTTCTTCAGCATGGCCACGAACTTCGCCGCCGCGGCGCTCGGTGCCGAGGGGCTCGCCGCCGACGTGCGGATGCTCGTGGGCAACGGCTACGTCCCCGGGCACGCCGAGACCGCCCTGCGGCTCGTGCGGGAGGTGCCCGCGGTGCGCGACCTCTTCGAGGGCCGGCTGGCCGCGGAGACCTCCGGGTCGGCAGGATCGGACGCATGAGCCGCACCCAGCCCCTGCTCGAGCTCGACCCCGCCGTCGTCCGCCGGGCCCGCTCGCTCGCCCGCAAGGCCGCCGCGCCCGTCGTCCGGATCGCCCAGAGCCACACCACCGTCTCGGTCGAGCGCGCCACCCTGCGGCTCGCGGGGCTCGCGGGTGCCGACCACGAGCGCGTGCCGTGGGTCAACCACCTCGTGACCGCCGTCCGCGACGAGGTCGGCCTCGAGCACGGTGTCACGACGCCCGTCTACGACGCCCTCCTGCGCGGCGAGGCGCCCGACCTGACGACGCTCGCCCAGAAGGCCGCGAGCGGCAACGTCTCCTTCCGTCTGCCGGAGGGGCGTGCGGCCGCGGCCGCCCGGCGCGCCGCGACGAAGGGCGTCGGCGCCGGCCTGCGCACCATCGACCGCTCGCGCGCCACACGGGACCGCCTCGTCAAGCGGCACGGCGACCCGAAGTCGACGCCCTGGATCTACCTCATCGTCGCGACCGGCGACATCTACGAGGACATCCCGCAGGCCCAGGCCGCCGCCCGCGAGGGCGCCGACGTCATCGCCGTCATCCGCTCGACGGGGCAGTCGCTGCTCGACTACGTGCCGGAGGGCGCCACCCGCGAGGGCTTCGCCGGCACGTACGCCACGCAGGAGAACTTCCGGCTCATGCGGGCCGCGCTCGACGACGTGAGCAAGGAGCTCGGCCGCTACGTGCGGCTGACGAACTACGCCTCGGGCCTCTGCATGCCCGAGATCGCGGCGCTCGCCGGCATGGAGCGTCTCGACATGATGCTCAACGACTCGATGTACGGCATCCTCTTCCGCGACATCAACCCGATCCGCACCTTCGTCGACCAGCGCTTCTCGCGCCAGGTGCACGCCCGCGCCGGCATCATCATCAACACGGGCGAGGACAACTACCTGACGACGGCCGACGCCGTCGAGGCCGCGCACACCGTGACGGTGAGCCAGCTGCTCAACGAGCGCTTCGCCAAGGAGGCCGGCCTCGAGGACTGGCAGCTCGGCCTCGGCCACGCCTTCGAGATCAACCCCGAGATCCCCGACAGCTTCCGGATGGAGCTCGCGCACGCGCTGCTCGCCCGCCAGCTCTTCCCCGACGCGCCGCTGAAGTGGATGCCGCCGACGAAGCACATGACCGGCGACGTCTTCCGCGGCTACCTGCTCGACGGGTTCTTCAACCTCGTCGGGGCGATGACGGGCCAGAGCATCCTGCTCGTCGGGATGATGACCGAGGCCGTCGTGACGCCCTTCCTCTCCGACCGCGACCTCGCCCTGCAGAACGTCCGCTACGTCATGAACGCCGCGAGCGGGCTCACCGAGGACTTCCACCCGCCGCGCGACGGCTACATCCAGACCCGGGCCCGGCAGGTGCTCTCCGAGGCCGTCGACCTGCTCGACCGCATCGTCAGCGACACGGACGCCGAGGGTGACGCGCCGCTGCTCGCCGCGATCGCCGACGGCACCTTCGGCCTCATGAAGCGACCGGCCACGGCCGGCAAGGGCCTCGACGGCGTCGTCCGCCGCGCCGACGACTACGACAACCCGGCGATCACCGCGCTCGACGCGTGGACGCCCCCCGAGCGGAAGGCGACCCGATGACCAGCGCACCGCAGGCCCCGCAGGCGAGCTCGCAGGGCAACGTCATCCGCCCCTACGGCGACACGACCGGCGACGGCATGGTGCAGATGTCGTTCACGCTGCCGCTGCCGCACGACAAGTTGGCCGAGGGGGCGGCGCTGCAGCTCGCCCGCAAGATGGGCCTCGACCCGGCCATGCTCGTGCACGCCAAGCCGATGGGCCCCGACTTCACCTTCTTCGTCGTCTACGGCAGCACGACGCACCTGGTCAACCTCGACGACGTGCACGTCGTCGAGCGCGAGTACCCCCTCCTGTCGGCCAAGGACGCCAACCTCGCGATCCGCAAGCAGCTGCGCCGCAAGCTCGTCGTCGTGGGCGCCTGCATCGGCACCGACGCCCACACCGTCGGTATCGACGCGATCCTCAACATCAAGGGCTTCGCCGGCGAGAAGGGCCTCGAGTACTACCGCGAGATCCGGGTCGTCAACCTCGGCGCCCAGGTGCTCGTGCCCGACCTCGTCGCGCGCGCCCGCGCGGAGAAGGCCGACGCCGTGCTCGTGAGCCAGGTCGTGACGCAGAAGGACGCCCACATCCACAACACGACCCAGATGTCGGCCGCGTTCCGCGAGGCCTACCCGGCCGGGCAGGTGCCCGTCCTCATCGTCGGCGGGCCGCGCTTCGAGGACGGCTCGGAGTCGACGCTCGGCGTCGACCGCATCTTCGGCCGGGGCACGACGCCCGGCGAGGTCGCCAGCTACCTCGTGCACGAGATCGGCCTCCGGAAGGGCAAGAAGTGAGCGCACCGACCCCCGAGACCCCCGGGACCCCCGAGACGCCCCTGACCGCCACCGGCCCGACGATCCCGGCCGACGAGGCGAGGACGCCGGCCGCCCTGACGAAGGCGAAGGTCGGGCTGCGGATCACGCACCGCCGCTACGTGCCGTACGGCCACGCCCACTACGCGGGCAACCTCGTCGACGGCGCCTACTCGCTCGCGGCCTTCGGCGACGTCGCGACCGAGATGTGCATCGTCACCGACGGCGACGAGGGTCTCTTCGCCTCGTACAGCGACGTACAGTTCCGCTCCCGGATCACCGCCGGCGACGTCATCGAGATCTCGGCCGAGATCGTGCGCGTCGGCACCCGCTCGCGCGAGATGGACTTCGAGGTGCGCGTCGTCGGCCGCGGCAACTCCGAGCGCGGCGCCTCCGCCGCCGAGATGCTCGACCCGCCGATCGTCGCGACGACCGCGCGCGGCGTCGTCGTCGTGCCCTGAGCGCGGACCTGCGCGCCGACCTGCTCGCCGCACCGCATACGGTGAACCCCGTGCGGCGTCTCCTTCTTTCCCTGCTCGGCGGTGGGGTGCTCTGCCTCGCGTTCCCGACGTTCGACGTGTGGGTCGCCGCGCCCGTCGCGCTCGCGCTCTGGGCGTGGGCGTGGGCCGGCTCGGGCCTGCGCCGGGGGGCCGCCCTCGGCCTCGCCGGTGGCCTCGTCTTCTTCGTGCCGACGCTCAGCTGGTCGGGCATCTACGTCGGCTCGCTGCCGTGGCTCGCGCTGGCCACGCTCGAGGCGCTCTTCCTCGCCGTCGCCGGCGGCCTCTACGGCTGGCTGACCCGCAGCGGCGGCGTGCGCCCGCTCGCCCTCGCGCTCGTCTGGGTCGTCACCGAGGGCTTCCGCGCCCGCGCGCCCTACGGCGGCTTCCCGTGGCTCAAGCTCGCCTTCGGCCAGGCCGACTCGCCCTTCGGCCGCCTCGTGGCCGTCGGCGGGGCGCCGTTCGTCGGCTTCGTCATCGCGCTCAGCGGCGGCCTGCTCGCCCTCGGGGTGCAGCGGCTGCTGCGTGACCGGCCCGTCCGCCGAGCAGGTATGCCGGCACGCCGGGTCCTGCTGCCGGTGGCGGGTGCGCTCGTGCTGGGCGTCGCCGGGCTCGCCGTGCCGCTGCCGACCGATGGCCCGAGCGCGCAGTTCCTCGGGGTGCAGGGCAACGTCGCGCGCCCCGGGCTCGACTTCAACGCCGAGCGCCGGCAGGTGCTCGACAACCACGTGGCGGCGACCCTCGCCGCGCAGCAGGACGTCGCCGCCGGGCGCGCGCCGGCGCCCGACCTCGTCGTGTGGCCCGAGAACGCCTCCGACATCGACCCGCTCCGCAACGCGGACGCCAAGGCCGAGATCCTCGACACCGTCGCCACGCTCGACCGGCCGCTCGTCGTCGGCGGCCTGCTCGAGGAGCCGGTGGGCTTCGTCTCCAACGTCGCGCTGCTCTTCGAGCCCGGGCGCGGCAACACCGCGCGCTACGTCAAGCGCCACCCGGTGCCGTTCGCCGAGTACATCCCGAACCGCGCCTTCTGGCGGCAGTTCAGCGCCGAGGTCGACCTCGTGACCCGCGACTTCGTGCCCGGGCCCGCTCCCGGGGTCTTCACGGTGAGGACGGCCGGTGGCACCGAGATCCGCGCCGGCATCGCGATCTGCTTCGAGGTCGCCTACGACGACATCATGCGCGACGTCGTCGAGGCGGGCGCCAACGTGCTCGTCGTGCAGACCAACAACGCCACCTTCGGCTACACGGCCGAGTCGCCGCAGCAGCTCGCCATCAGCCGGCTGCGCGCGATGGAGGCGGGGCGCTCGGTCGTGCACGTCTCCACGGTGGGCCAGAGCGCCCTCATCACGCCCGACGGAACCGCGCACCAGGTGACGTCGTTGTTCACACAGGCGGTCGTGCGCGGCGCCCTACCATTGCGGGACTCCACGACCCTGGCCACGAGGCTGGGGGAGGCCCCGGAGTGGGTGGCCGCGGGCGCCCTGCTGGCCCTGCTCCTGCTCAGCACCCGCACCACCCGCACCACCCGCCCGGCCGGGCCGGACGAGACGAAGGACGAGGATGACGACGACGCAGCGTGAGCCGGTGACGAGGGTCGCCGTGCTCATCCCGACCTACGACGAGCGGGAGAACCTGCCCGGGATCGTGGCTCGGGTGCGCGCGAGCGTGCCCACGGCCGACGTCATCGTGCTCGACGACGGCTCGCCCGACGGCACCGGTGAGGTCGCCGACGCCCTCGCCGCGGCCGACCCGCACGTGCGGGTCGTGCACCGCACCGCTAAGGAGGGCCTCGGCAAGGCCTACCTGGCCGGCTTCGCGATCGCCCTCGAGGAGGGCTACGACGCGGCCGTCGAGATGGACGCCGACGGCTCGCACCTGCCCGAGCAGCTGCCCTCGCTCCTCGCCGCGCTCGCCGAGGCCGACGTCGTCATCGGCGCCCGCTGGGTGCGTGGCGGAGAGGTGCGCAACTGGCCCGCCCACCGCAAGGTGCTCTCCGTCGGCGCCAACGTCTACACCAAGGTGCTGCTCGGCATGCACGTCAACGACGCGACGGCCGGCTACCGCGCCTACCGCACCGGGGCCCTGCGGGCCATGGGCCTCGAGGGCGTCGAGTCGCAGGGCTACTGCTTCCAGATCGACCTGACCCTGCGGGCCGTGCGCGCCGGCCTCACCGTCGTCGAAGTGCCCATCACCTTCGTCGAGCGCCAGGTGGGCGTCTCGAAGATGGGCCAGGACATCGTCCGCGAGGCGCTGACGAGCGTCACCCGCTGGGGCGTCGAGCACCGCCTCGGCCAGCTGCGGGCGGTCTCGGGCCGCGTGCGCGACCGGGTGCCGGCGGGGGAGCGGCCGTGAGCACGCCGTCCGGTCCCACCTCCGGCCCGCCCCGCGGCCGTCGGCTGCGGCTGACGCGCCTCGCGATCGTCGGCCTGCTGCTCCTGCCGATCATCGAGATCGTCGTCATCGTCGCCGTGGGCAACGCCATCGGCGGGTGGCCGACCTTCCTCGTCCTCGTCGGCACCTCGCTCCTCGGCGCCTGGCTCATCCGCCGCGAGGGCGGGCGCGCCTGGCGGGCGCTCGAGCAGGCCGTGCGCAGCGGACGGATGCCCGCCCGCGAGATCGCCGACGGGATCGTCGTGCTCGTGGGCGGGGCGCTGCTGCTTCTGCCGGGCTTCGTCACCGACGTCGTCGGCCTCGTGCTGGTGCTGCCCTTCGTGCGGCCCGTCGCCCGAAACCTGCTCGCCGCCGTCATCTCGCGTCGCCTCGTCGCGCAGGCCGGTCGCTTCGGCGGCCCCACCGTCACGGGGACGCCCGGGGCGGCCCCGCGGAGCCGGGCCGACGAGGTCGTCGAGGGCGAGATCATCGACGAGGACTGAGCCTCCTGCGCCCGACCCGGACACCCGGCATCCGTCCTCGGGAACGCAAAGAGCCCGCCTCCACGAACGGGGCGGGCTCCCTGCAGGGGTCTGTGGGTGAGGTCAGGCGGTCTTGCGCCGGCGGGGCTTCTCGCCACGCGACTCGCGCAGCAGGCTCAGGCGCTCCTCGAGGAGCTCCTCGAGCTCGGGGATCGAGCGGCGCTCGAGCAGCATGTCCCAGTGGCTGCGCTGGTGCTTGACCGGCTTGGCCTCGGGCTCGGGACCGCCACCCTGGAGCTTGGCGTCGAGACCGCAACGGCACTCCCACGTGGGGGGCACGTCGGCCTCGATGGAGAAGGGCAGCTCGGTGCGGTGGCCCTCCCCGCAGACGTAGACGGTGAGCTGGCGCTCACTCGGGACGACGTTCTCGTCGGATTCCATGCTCCTCGCGCCGAGGTTGGAACCGCGTAGTGCTCGATCTGCCATGTGGACCCCTCCAGGACTGGTGTCTGTTCGCGGGACACCGCTTCCGGTGTCATACCCTCACAGACGTCTGAACGAGCGAAACGGCCCACTTGTTCCCCGGGGCGCCGGATTGTAGAGGCTTCTCAGACGACGGCCGGGACCGGGTTGCCCGCCTGCTCGATGCCCTCGCGCATGCGCACGCGGGAGAGGAGCACGCCGCCGATGGCGAAGAAGACGATGAGCGCGATGATGGCCCACCGGTAGCTCAGCGTGTACTGGTAGACGAGGCCGAAGATGAGCGTGCCGAACCAGCTCGTGCCGCGCTCCATGGCCTGGTAGAGGCTGAAGTACTCCGCCTCGCGGCCGCGCGGGATCAGCTGGCTGTAGAGCGAGCGCGAGAGCGCCTGGGTGCCGCCGAGCACGATGCCGATGAGCAGCGCGAGGGCGAGGAAGATCACGAGCGAGCGCGAGGGCACGAGGAAGGCGAAGACGACGACGACCGTCCAGAGCGCGATGCCGTAGAGCACGGTGCGCCACGCCCCGATGCGGGCGGCCGTGCGCCCGAAGATGCGCGCGCCGAAGAAGGCGACGAACTGCACGAAGAGGAAGACCCCGAGCACCGTCGTCTCCGAGAAGCCGAGCTCCTTGGAGCCGTAGACGCTCGAGCTGCCGATCACGGTCTGGATGCCGTCGTTGAAGAAGAGGTACGCGAGCAGGAAGAGCTTCGTCTGCGGGTAGTTCGCGAGGTCGCGGAAGGTGCTGCGCAGCTGGGCGATGCTGCCGCCGACGACCCCCTGCGTGCGGGCCACCGGCGTCTCCACCGTGCCCGTGAGGTGGCGCAGGCCGAGGTAGGGGATGATCGTGAACCCGGCCCACCAGAGACCCGCCGACAGGATGCTGATGCGGGTGCTCAGCGCGCGGTCGAGGCCGAGGTCCGTGTGGAAGAAGTCGAGCGCGAAGTTGAGCGCGAGCAGGGTGCCGCCGCCGAGGTAGCCGAACGCCCACCCCTTCGACGACACGCGGTCGCGCTCGTTCTCGTTGGCGATGCGGCACAGGATCGAGTCGTAGATGACGAGCGAGGCGCCGAGGCAGATGCCGGCGACGACGACGAGCGCCGCGCCGAGCTGCCAGTTCGTGCCGGCGACGAAGAACATCAGGCTGGCCGCGAGCGCGCCCACCCAGGCGAAGGCGCCGAAGAGGCGGGTCGGGCGGGGGCTGCGGTCGGCCATGGCCCCGATGAAGATGAGCACGAGGGCCGAGAGCAGCGTCGTGAACGTCACGGTGAAGAACCACAGCGAGCCGGGCGCCACGGGGATGCCGAGCACGGAGAGGTTCGTCGTGCAGTCCTGCCCGTCGGGCAGGCCCGGGCAGGCCGCCTGCTCCGCGACGGTCGTGAGGTAGGGGCTCATGAGCACCGTGGCCGTGGTGGTGACGTAGGCCGAGTTGGCCCAGTCGTACCAGTACCAGGCCCGCTGCTCGCGGGTCTCCGGGCGCGCTGCGTTGACGACGGCGTGCGACATGCGAGGACTGTCCCACACGGCCGACGTGCGCGTGGGGCGGTGCGCCCGAACACGCCGCGGGCGCGGTGCGCGCCAAGCGCTACGCGTCAGCGCTCGGGCGTCGGGGGTCAGCTCTCGGTCTGTGCGGCGTCGGCGTGCTCGCGTCGGCGCCGGCCGCGCAGGTCGAGCGCGCTGGCGACGAGGGCGACGGCGACGAGGGCCGCGGCCACCCGCAGGGCGGTCGAGGCGTCGAGGCCGCTGCCTGACGGGGAGCCCGAACCGGCGCCTGACCCGGTGCCCCCGGCGTAGAAGACGGCTCCGACGAGGGCGATGCCCGCGGCGGTGCCGATGCGCTGGCCGGTCTGGAGCAGCCCGCCCGCGGTGCCGGCCCGCTCGACCGGCACCCGCGCGACGGTGAGCGTGATGTTCGGCGAGATGACGAAGCCGCTGCCGAGGCCTGCGACGAGGAGGGGCCCGGCCAGCCACCAGCCGAGCGACGGCCCGTGCACGGCGGCGAGCACGACGTCGACCGCGACGATGCCGACGAGCACGACGACCAGTCCGACGGTGACGAGCACGCGCTCGAAGCGCTCGACGAGGCGGCCGCCGAGGGCCGACGTCAGCGCCGATCCTGCGGCGAACGGGGTCACGGCGAGCCCGGCGAGCAGCGGCGTGTAGCCGAGCTCCTGCTGGAAGAAGATCGTCAGCACGAAGAAGATGCCGGTGAAGCCGCCGAAGTAGATGGTCCCGACGGCCGCGCCCGAGGCGTAGCCCGGCACGCGGAACAGCGCGAGGTCGACGAGGGGGCTGCGGCCTCGGCGGCCGTAGTGCTGCTCCCAGACGAGGAAGAGCGCGACGAACCCGGCGCCCACGAGGGCGATCCAGCCCGGCAGGCCGCCGCTGCCGCCGCGCCCGGTCTCGACGACGGGGAGCAGGATGCCGAGGACGCCGGCGCCGAGGAGCACCACGCCGACCGGGTCGGCGTCGATGCGGTGCGAGCGGTCGCGCGCGGGCGGGTCGGGGAGCCAGCGCATGGCCAGCACCACGGCCGCCACGGCGATCGGCAGGTTGACGAAGAAGATCCAGCGCCAGCCGGTCTCCTCGCCGAGGCCGTCGAGGATGAGGCCGCCGACGACGGGCCCGACGGCGGTGGAGATGCCGATCGTCGCGCCGAGCAGGCCGAAGGCGCGACCGCGCTCGGCGCCGCGGAAGAGCTGCTGGATGAGCCCCGACACCTGGGGGTTGAGGATGCCGCCCGCGGCGCCCTGCACGAGGCGGGCCACGACGAGCAGGGCGCTGTTCGGGGCGAGGCCGCAGGCGAGGCTCGCCAAACCGAAGAGCACGACCCCGACGACGAAGACGGTGCGCCGGCCCAGCACGTCGCCGATGCGCCCGGAGGGCACGAGGGTCAGTCCGAAGGCGAGGGCGTAGCCGGACACGATCCACTGCAGGTCGCTCGGGGTGGCCTCGACGCCCTTCTGGATCGAGGGAAGGGCGACGTTGACGATGCTGACGTCGAGCAGGGTCATGAAGCCCGCGACGAGGCAGACCCACAGGGCCTTCCAGCGGCGCGGGTCCGGCTCCCCGCCCTGCGGCGCACCGTCGCGGCGTGCCGAGGACTGGTCGAGCAGGTCGGGGGAGTCGGTCATGACCTCGTACGTACCCGGCTCGAGGTCGCGGCGCGACAGCGTGTCCAGCCCTCCCGCGCGGCGCCCGGTCTGGTTTAGCGCTAAAGTGTTGGTGTGGGCGGAATCGAGGCGGGGGACCGGGTGGGCCGGCTGGTGGCGTCCTGGCAGGCCGAGCGTCCCGACCTCGACCTCGGCTCGATCGGCATCCTCACGCCCCTGGTACGGCTGGCCCAGCTCGCGGCCTCCCGTCGGGCGCCGGTGCTCGCGGCCCACGGCATCGACCACGGGCACCTCGACGTGCTCGGCGCGCTGCGCGCGAGTGGCGCGCCCTACAGCCTGCCGGCGGGAGAGCTCTCGCGCCGGTGCGGCGTGACGGCCGGCGCGACGACGCAGCGCGTGCAGGCCATGGAACGGCTCGGGCTCGTCGAGCGCGTGCGCGAGGCGGCCGACCGGCGCACCGTCCACGTCCGGGCGACGGCGCACGGCCTCGAGCGCCTCGACGAGGTGCTCGCCGACGTGCTGGCCAGCGACGAGGCCCTGCTGGTCGGGGTGCCGGCGGGGGAGCGGGCCACCCTCGAGCGCCTGCTGCGCGGCTGGCTCGCCGCCGTCGAGTCGGGCGCGGAGTCCGATGGGGAGCGCGGCAGCGGCTCCCGCGGCAGCGGCTCCCGCGGCAGCGGCTCGGCCGACGACGCGCACGAGCGCGCCTCGCGTCCCTAGCATGTCGGCATGACGCACGCAGCCGACCGCCATGACCTCATCCGCGTGCAGGGCGCACGGGAGAACAACCTCAAGGACGTCAGCGTCGAGCTGCCCAAGCGACGGCTCACCGCCTTCACCGGCGTCTCGGGGTCGGGCAAGAGCTCGCTCGTCTTCGAGACGATCGCCGCCGAGTCCCAGCGGATGATCAACGAGACCTACAGCGCGTTCGTCCAGGGCTTCATGCCGACGCTCGCGCGCCCGGAGGTCGACCTGCTCGAGGGTCTGACGACGGCGATCATCGTCGATCAGGAGCGGATGGGCGCCAACCCGCGCTCGACGGTGGGCACGGCGACCGACGCCAACGCCATGCTGCGGATCCTCTTCAGCCGCATCGGATCGCCGCACATCGGGCCGCCGACCGCGTTCTCGTTCAACGTGCCGACCCGGGTGGCGAGCGGCGTCATGAAGACCGAGCGGGGCGGCCGCCAGGAGACGGCCGTCGTGCGCGAGCAGGTCTACCAGGGCGGCATGTGCGCGCGGTGCGAGGGCATGGGCGCGATCAACGACTTCGACCTGACGGCGATCTACGACGAGACCAAGTCGCTCTCGGAGGGGGCGCTGCTCGTGCCCGGCTACAGCATGGACGGGTGGTACGGCCGGATCTTCAGCGGCGCGGGCCTGCCGATGGACAAGCCGGTCGGCTCGTTCACCGCCCGGCAGCTGCAGAAGCTGCTCCACGGCCAGCCGGAGAAGATCAAGGTCGAGGGCGTCAACCTCACGTACGAAGGCGTGCTGACGAAGATCCAGAAGTCGATGCTGAGCAAGGACGTCGAGGCGATGCAGCCGCATGTCCGGCGCTTCGTCGAGCGCGCCGTCACCTTCACGACGTGCCCGGACTGCGGCGGCACCCGCCTGTCGGCCGAGGCGCTCTCGTCGAAGATCGGCGGGAAGAACATCGCCGACGTGTGCGGGATGCAGATCAGCGACCTCGCCGACTGGCTCCGTGGGATCGACGAGGCCTCGGTCGCGCCGCTGCTGCGCGGCCTGCAGCACCTGCTCGACGCGTTCGCCGAGATCGGCCTCGGCTACCTCTCGCTCGACCGTCCGGCCGGCACCCTGTCGGGCGGAGAAGCCCAGCGCACCAAGATGATCCGCCACCTCGGCTCGTCGCTGACCGACGTCACCTACGTCTTCGACGAGCCGACGATCGGGCTGCACCCGCACGACATCGCGCGGATGAACGCCCTGCTGCTGCAGCTGCGCGACAAGGGCAACACGGTGCTCGTCGTCGAGCACAAGCCGGAGACGATCGCCATCGCCGACCACGTCGTCGACCTCGGCCCGGGTGCGGGCACCGCCGGGGGAGAGGTGGTCTACGAGGGGAGTGTCGAGGGCCTGCGCAAGAGCGGCACCACGACCGGGCGCCACCTCGACGACCGCGTCAGCCTGAGGGAGGTGCTGCGCGAGCCCACGGGGGTGCTCGAGGTGCGCGGCGCCGCGACGCACAACCTCAAGGACGTCGACGTCGACATCCCGCTCGGCGTGCTCTGCGTCATCACCGGTGTCGCGGGCTCCGGCAAGAGCTCGCTCATCCACGGGTCGGTGGCGCCCCGCGACGGGGTCGTCGTCGTCGACCAGGGCGCGATCCGCGGCTCACGGCGCAGCAACCCGGCCACCTACACCGGCCTGCTCGAGCCGATCCGCAAGGCCTTCGCCAAGGCAAACGGCGTCAAGCCGGCGCTCTTCAGCTCGAACTCCGAGGGCGCCTGCCCGGCGTGCAAGGGCGCCGGCGTCATCTACACCGAGCTCGGCGTCATGGCGACCGTCGAGTCGACGTGCGAGGAGTGCGAGGGACGCCGGTTCCAGGCCGCGGTGCTCGAGTACCGGCTCGGCGGCCGCGACATCGCCGAGGTGCTCGCCCTGCCCGTGTCGGAGGCGCTGGAGTTCTTCGGCGCCGGTGAGGCCCGCGTGCCGGCCGCCCAGACCATCCTCGAGCGGCTCGCCGACGTCGGGCTCGGCTACCTGACCCTCGGCCAGCCGTTGACGACGCTCTCCGGCGGTGAGCGCCAGCGGCTCAAGCTCGCGACCCAGATGGCCGAGAAGGGCGAGGTCTACGTGCTCGACGAGCCGACGACCGGTCTGCACCTCGCCGACGTCGAGAACCTGCTCGGACTGCTCGACCGGCTCGTCGACTCCGGGCGCTCGGTGATCGTCATCGAGCACCATCAGGCCGTCATGGCGCACGCCGACCGGATCATCGACCTCGGGCCGGGCGCCGGCCACGAGGGCGGTCGCGTCGTCTTCGAGGGAACGCCCGCAGAGCTCGTCGACGCACGCTCGACCCTGACCGGCGAGCACCTCGCCGCCTACGTCACCGCGTAATTTGGTACATCTCTCGCAAATTGTTACTTCCATCAATGGCTATCCGGCGTTAACACAGGCGTCCTCGCGATACGGGCGACAGGGAGGCGCTAGGTTCGCCTTGGCGCGTCAACTGAATGTGCACCAGATGGGGGAATCATGAAGCGCTTCTCGCCAATTTCGTTTGCTTTGGGGGTGGTAGTCGCCGCATCGGTTGTGGCGATTCCAGCATATGCAGGCGTGCAGTCAGTGGGCTTGGCGGCGACACCGGCCGTGCCTGCTTTCGATGGATCCGCGCCAACTCTCAGCGTCTGTCAACGGCGGCTGAAAATGGACCCCGTCGCGACGGGTGAAAACGGACCCCTCTCCTTGGTTGGTCATGCTTGGTCCTCGGCTCCCCGGGGTGTGGGGACGCGGCCGAGGTCGCGGTTCTTGAGCCGGTAGGAGTCGCCTTTGAGGTTGACGACGTCGGCGTGGTGGACGAGCCGGTCGATCATGGCGGCGGCCACGACGTCGTCGCCGAAGACCTCGCCCCACCGGCCGAAGGGCTTGTTGCTGGTGACGATGAGCGAGGCCCGTTCGTAGCGGGAGGACACGAGCTGGAAGAACAGGTTTGCGGCTTCGGGCTCGAAGGGGATGTAGCCGACCTCGTCGATGACCAGCAGCGGGTACCGGCCGAGGCGTCGCAGCTCGTCCTGCAGGCGGCCGTCGTGGTGGGCGCTGGCGAGTCGGTCGACCCATTCGGAGGCGGTGGCGAACAGGACCCGGTGCCCGGCTTGGCAGGTGCGGATCGCGATCCCGGTCGCGAGGTGGGTCTTGCCGGTGCCGGGCGGGCCCAAGAAGACGACGTTGTCCTTCGCGGCGACGAAGTCGAGGGTGCCCAGGTGCGCGATGACCTCCCGGGACAGGCCCCGGGCGTGGTCGAAGTCGAACTCCTCCAATGACTTCCGGGCAGGGAACCGGGCAGCGCGAATGCGTCCTTCGCCGCCGTGGGCGTCCCGGGCGGCGACCTCTCGTTGCAGGCAGGCGGCGAGGAACTCCTCGAAGCTCCACGCGTCCGCGCGGGCCCGTTCGGCCAGCCGCGGGACGGCCTCGCGCAGCGAGGGCGCCTTCAACGCGCGGGTCAGGAACGCCAGCTCAGCGACCACGTCCCGGGTCGTGGCGGAGGTCTTGGCCACCGGCATCAGGCCACCTGCCCGTCGGTGATCCCGAAGGCGGTGTCGTACACGGACAGGTCCCGTTCCTCGACCTGTTGGACGTCTTGGTCACCCGGCTGGGGCGGTCGGTGCCCGGCGGTGTGGGCCAGCGCCAAGGCAGCGGCGTGGTGGGCCGGGTCGGTGATGCTCTGGTGTTTGGCCCAGCACCGCTCATGGGTGGCGACCGGCCGTCCGGCCAGGGTGACGATCACGGTGTCCAGGCCGGCGAAGACCTGGACCGTGCGGCCGACCGCGACCGGATCCACCGAGTAGTCGTTGCCGGCCACGCGCACGTAGTGGTCCCGCCCGAGGCGAAGCTGGTGGCGCCAGCCCAGGACCGGGGCCACCGGCGGCAGCGGCAACATCGCGCCCCGGTCGGCGTCCCACCGCGCCGTCGGAGCACACCCGATTCGGCGCACGATCCGAGTGTTCGCCACCGGCAGCCACGCCTGCAGCTGAGCGTTGAAGTCACGCGGACTGGTGAACGTGCGCCCGGGCAGGAACGAGGTTTCCAGGTACTGGTTAGCCCGCTCCACGATGCCCTTGGCTTCCGGGTCACGTGGGCGGCACTGGTGCACCGCGCAGCCCAGGATGCCGCGGAAGGCCTCGAACTCCTCGGCCAGCCGGGGCGTGCCGGCGCGCCAGGACCCGACCGCGGACTCGTTGTCCCACACCAGCTGCCGCGGCACCGCACCCAAGTGCTCGCTCAACAACAGCCAATGCCCCGCGATCAGGTCCGGCGCCGTACGGGAGGCGATCATTACCGCGAACAGCATCCGTGAGTGCCCCGCGGCCATCACCAGCACCGGCGGCCGCCCGACCTGCCCGAACCCGAGCGGGATGTCGACCGGCGGGAACCACAGGTCGCACTGGACCCGGTCGCCTGCGACGTACGCGGTGCGGGTGGCCGGGTCCGGCGGCAGGAACAACGGCCGCAGCTCACGCACCCTGTCCTTAAGTACGGTCAACGACCGCTGCCAGCCGATCCGCTGCGCGATGACCGTGGCCGGCATCGTCGGACACGAGCGCAACAGCTCGATGATCGCCGGCTCCACCGCATCGACGCACGAGCCCTTCGCTGCTCGCTCGTATCGCGGTGGGCTGTCCTTGACCAACGCCCTCCGCACCGCGTTCCGCGAGATCCGCAACCGACGAGCGATCGCCTTGATCGGCATCTGCTCGGCCCGGTGCAACCGGCGAATCTCTGCCCAGTCCTCCACGCTGATCACCTTCCACAGGCTCACGGAGAGGGGTCCGTTTTCACCCGGGTGGTTTCTAGCGACGGTCGCAACACTTCCTAGTGTTTGGGGTTGTGAAGATGTCGTCTCGTCGGGT
>NZ_BAABIW010000025.1:0-42315 GCF_039542985.1 Terrabacter aeriphilus | reverse complement strand
CGCCGCCCTGGCCGGGCGCGGTGGCGAGGGCGGCGCCCACGTGGCCGACGACCCGGCCGTCGATGCGGGCCGCGACGGCCCGGTAGAGGCCGGCCTTGTCGTCGAAGTGGCGGTAGACGACGGTCTTCGACGTGCCCGCCTCGGCCGCGATGTCGTCCATCCCGACCCCGGCGCCGTGCCGGCGGATGGCCCGGATGGTGGCGTCGACGATGGCCGCCCGACGCTCGGCGCGATGCCGCTCCCACCGGGCGTCCCGCCCGTCACGCCGGTCGGCCCGCGCACGGGGGTCGCGGCCCTCGGCCTCCGGTGCGGTCTCGCTCATGCAGCGAAAGTAACAGGTACGCGCTGTATCGACTACTGGCGGTTTCGGTTATCTTGGTCGCACGTCCGGGCGCGACCCGGACGGCACCCCGCAGACCAGGAGACCCCCATGGCGCCCCAGTCCACCCCGCGCACGCCCCGGCGCGTCGCGGTCCTCGGCGGCAACCGCATCCCCTTCGCCCGCTCGAACGGGCCGTACGCGAAGGTCTCGAACCAGGACATGCTCACGGCCGCCGTCGACGGGCTCGTGGCCCGCCACGGGCTGGCGGGCGAACGGCTGGGAGAGGTCGTCGCCGGTGCGGTGCTCAAGCACAGCCGCGACTTCAACCTCACCCGCGAGACGGTGCTCGGCACGCGCCTGCACCCCGCGACCCCCGCCTACGACGTGCAGCAGGCCTGCGGCACCGGGCTCGAGGCGGCCGTCCTCGTGGCGAACAAGATCGCGCTCGGCCAGATCGACGCCGGCATCGCCGGCGGCGTGGACAGCGCGAGCGACGCCCCCGTCGCGGTGAGCGAGGGCCTGCGCCAGACGCTGCTCGCGGCCAACCGCGCGCGCTCGGTGGGGGAGCGCGTCAAGGCGCTGGCCGGGCTGCGCCCCGGCCACCTCGTACCCTCGGTGCCCGAGAACGTCGAGCCGCGCACCGGCCTGTCGATGGGCGAGCACATGGCGCTGACGACGGCGCAGTGGGGGATCACCCGGGCGGCCCAGGACGAGCTCGCGGCCGCGAGCCACCGCAACCTGGCGGCCGCCTACGACCGGGGCTTCTTCGACGACCTCGTGACGCCCTACCTCGGCGTCTCCCGTGACACGAACCTGCGCCCCGACACGAGCGTCGAGAAGCTCTCTGCCCTGCGCACCGTCTTCGGTTCGGGGGAGGGCGCCACGATGACCGCCGGCAACTCGACGCCCCTGACCGACGGCGCCTCTGCCGTGCTCCTCGCGAGCGAGGAGTGGGCCACGGCGCACCGCCTCACGCCGCTCGCGTGGTTCGTCGACGCGGAGACCGCGGCCGTCGACTACGTGCACGGCGACGAGGGCCTGCTCATGGCGCCGGCCTATGCCGTGCCGCGTCTCCTCGCGCGCAACGGCCTGACGCTGCAGGACTTCGACTTCTACGAGCTGCACGAGGCCTTCGCGGCCACGGTGCTGGCGACCCTGCAGGCGTGGGAGGACCCGGACTTCTGCCGCGAACGGCTCGGCCTCGACGCCCCCCTCGGCGCCATCGACCGGACCCGCCTCAACGTCAACGGGTCGTCCCTCGCCGCCGGCCACCCCTTCGCCGCCACGGGCGGGCGCATCGTCGCCACGCTCGCGAAGCAGCTCGCCGAGGCCGGAGGCGGGCGGGGCCTCGTCTCGATCTGCGCCGCCGGCGGCCAGGGCGTCGTCGCGATCCTGGAGGCGTGAGCATGGCTGACCTCTTCTCGTCCATCGTCGGCTCTCAGGTCGCGAAGCGCGTCGGCGTCCCGCAGCCGACCCGGCTGCGCCGCCACGTGCCCGGTGGACCCCTGTGCGAGGGGCCCGTCCTCGTCGCCGGCGGCGGCCGCTTCGCCGAGGGCATCGCCGCCTGGCTCGACGGCCTCGGCATCCCGACGGTCCGCAACGTCGACGACCAGACGCGGACGGGCACGACGGTCGGCGCGGTCGTGCTCGACCTCAGCGCGGCCACCGACCCGTCCGAGCTCGACCAACTTCGGGTGCTCGGCGCGCCTGCCGTCAAGGCGCTCGCGCGCAACGGGCGGGTCGTGCTCGTCGGCACCGACCCGGCGACCGTGACCGACGTGGGCGCGTCCGCCACCCAGCGGGCGCTCGAGGGCGTCGTTCGGTCACTGGCCAAGGAGCTGCGCCACGGCGCCACCGCGAACCTCGTCCTCGCGAGCGGCGACGCGCGCGACGCGGTCCGGTCGGCGGTCGAGTTCTTCCTCTCCGGCCGCTCCGCCTACGTCGACGGCCAGGCCGTGCGGGTCGGCACCTCGACGCGCACCGACACCGACACCGACCCGCTGCGCCCGCTCGCCGGCAAGGTGGCCGTCGTCACGGGCGCCGCCCGCGGCATCGGCGCCGAGATCGCCCGGGTGCTCGCCCGCGACGGCGCGACCGTCGTCGCCGTCGACGTGCCACCCGCGGGTGACGCGCTCGCGGCGGTGGCCAACGAGGTGAAGGGCACCGCCCTGCAGGTCGACGTGACGGCCGACGGCGCCGGCCGCCGGATCGTCGAGCACGCGAAGGGCCGGCACGGGTCGCTCGACATCGTCGTGCACAACGCCGGCATCACCCGCGACAAGCTCTTCGTCAACATGGACGAGGACCGTTGGGGCGCCGTGGTCGACGTCAACCTCCGCTCGATCCTGCGGATGAACGAGGCGATCCTCGGGGAGGGCGGCATCAGCGACGACGGCCGGATCGTGTGCGTCGCGTCCATCGCCGGCATCGCGGGAAACCGCGGGCAGACGAACTACGGCGCGAGCAAGGCCGGTGTCATCGGCCTCGTCACGGCGCTCTCGGAGCAGGTGGCCGACCGGGGCATCACCGTCAACGCCGTGGCGCCCGGGTTCATCGAGACCGAGATGACCGCGCGGATCCCGTTCGCCACGAGGGAGATCGGGCGACGGATGAACTCCCTGCAGCAGGGTGGGCAGCCGCGCGACGTCGCCGAGACCATCGGCTGGTTCGCCCAGCCCGGCGCCGCCGGAGTGACCGGGCAGGTCGTGCGGGTGTGCGGCCAGAGCCTGCTGGGGGCGTGAGGGTGGGATGACGCGCGAGATCACGCTCGCCGGCCCGCCCGACGTGCGACGCGTCTACGCCTCGGCCCTGCGCCGCCGCGGTGCGACCGGCACCACGCTGCCCGACGTGCGCTTCTCGCGCGCCGGCGTCCGGGTCGACGTGGACGAGCTCGTCGCCTACGCCCGGGTGTGCCGGTTCGGCGTCGGGGGAGACCTTCCGGTCACCTACCCGCACCTGCTCGCGTTCCCGCTGCAGCTGGCGGTGATGGGCGGTGAGGGCTTCCCCCTGCCCCTGCTCGGCGCCGTCCACGTCGAGAACCGGATCGAGGTCGTGCGGCCCGTCGGTGTCGACGAGCGGCTCGACGTGACGGTGCGGGCGCAGGACCTGCGTCCGCACCGACGGGGCCGGCAGGTCGACCTCGTCTCGGAGGTCGCCGTGGCAGGCGAGGTCGTCTGGCGCGGGGTCAGCACCTATTTGGCGCGCGGCACGGAGCACCCGGACGCGCCGGCATCCGACCCCCCGGACCTCGGCGCGCTCGCCGGTGTCGCGGGCGGGCCGACGTGGCGCCTCGGTGCGGGCACCGGGCGGGCGTATGCCGCGGTGTCGGGCGACTGGAACCCGATCCACGTGCACGCCCTGACCGCCCGCCCGCTCGGCTTCCCGTCGGCCATCGCGCACGGGATGTACACCTACGCCCGGGTCATGGCCTCGCTCGGCCCGCGACTGCCGCAGCGCGGCCTGACGAGCCGGGTCTGGTTCCGCAAGCCGGTGCGCCTCCCGTCGACCGTGGCGCTGCGCACCGCCGCCGCACCGCACCGCACCCTGTCGGTCCTGCGGAGCGCGACCGGCGACGTCGAGCACGCCGTCGTCGAGAACACCTGGTGACCATCAGGCCACGCCCGCGGTAGGCGGGGTCGACGCCGCTGTAGGCGATCGAGAGGGACGCCCCCTCGACGCCGCCGTAGGTGATCGCGGCCGGCACCCCGTCGACCCGGGCGAGCACACCGACCGGGACCTCGCCCTCGGCCACCAGCGCGCGCAGCTTCGCCAGGTCGAAGAGCCAGCCCTGCTCGGCCTCGGGATTCGTCTGGCTCGCCAGGAGCATCCGCTCGACCGCCTCAGGGTCGTCGACGACGAGGTCGGGCACCTCGTGCAGGGTGACTCCCGGGGGCGGCTGCGCCCGGGGCAGGTCGGTGAGCTCGAGCACCGACTCGACGGCGTGCTCCACCTCCTCGAAACCCCAGTGGTGGGCCAAGGCGAGCGAGCGCGGGTCGTCGTCGAAGACGCCGCCCACGAGGTCGGTCGTGCCCGCAGGGAGGCGGGCGACCAGCGCCGCCCTCAGCGCCCGCCCGACGCCCCGGCGCTCGTGCGCGCGCGCAACGGTGATGCGCAGGAAGGCACGCCCGGGCGGTGCGTAGCGCGGGTGCGCCGTGAACCCCACGCCGAGCATCGCGCCATCGGGGTCGACCGCCTCGAGCGCGACGAGACCTTCGTAGAGGTCGGGGGAGGTGAAGAGCCACGCGAAGTCCGTGCGGATGGCATGCACCTGCCGCCCAGGCCAGTATCCGCCGGCGACCAAACCGTGTCGCTGGGCGGCTCGGGGCCTCGATACCCTTGCTCGTGCCGCCACCGGCGGCAGAGCCAGCCCGACCCGCCCCACCGGCGGGTCCCCCACGAACGAGGAGCACCAACCGTGTCTGCACAGATCACCGTCACCGTCGCCGGGAGCGAGCGATCGGTCGCGGAGCAGACGACGGCGGGTGAGCTCTTCGAGGGTGACCGCGCCGTCGTCGTCGCGCGCGTCAACGGCCAGCTGCGCGACCTCTTCCACGTCCTCGCCGACGGCGACGTCGTCGAGGCCGTCACGGTCGACAGCGAGGACGGCCTCGCCGTGCTGCGGCACTCGACCGCGCACGTGCTCGCCCAGGCCGTGCAGTCGCTCCACGCCGACGCCAAGCTCGGCATCGGCCCGCCCATCCGCGACGGGTTCTACTACGACTTCGACGTCGAGACCCCGTTCAACCCCGACGACCTCAAGGCCCTCGAGAAGGCCATGCAGAAGATCATCAACGAGGGCCAGACCTTCGAGCGCCGCGTCGTCAGCGACGCCGACGCGCTCGAGGAGCTGAAGGACGAGCCGTACAAGTGCGAGCTCGTCGGCCTCAAGGGCGGCAACGCGGACGAGGCGGCAGAGGGCGCGGGCGTCGAGGTCGGCGCGGGCGAGCTGACGATCTACGACAACATCCGCCGCGACGGCACCCGCGCCTGGGGCGACCTGTGCCGCGGCCCCCACATCCCGAGCACCAAGCTCATCGGCAACGCCTTCAAGCTGATGCGCTCGGCCGCTGCGTACTGGCGCGGGTCGGAGAAGAACCCGCAGCTCCAGCGCGTCTACGGCACCGCCTGGCCGACGAAGGACGAGCTCAAGGCCTACCTCGACCGCCTTGCCGAGGCCGAGCGCCGGGACCACCGCAAGCTCGGCGCCGAGCTCGACCTCTTCAGCTTCCCCGACGAGCTCGGCTCCGGCCTGCCGGTGTTCCACCCCAAGGGCGGCGTCATCAAGCGCGAGATGGAGGACTACGTCCGCCGTCGGCACATCGAGGAGGGCTTCGACTACGTCGGCACCCCGCACATCACCAAGGACGGGCTCTTCCACACGTCCGGGCACCTGCCGTACTACGCCGACACGATGTTCCCGCCGATGGAGCTCGAGGGCGCGAAGTACCAGCTCAAGGCGATGAACTGCCCGATGCACAACCTCATCTTCGCCTCGCGGGGCCGCTCCTACCGTGAGCTGCCGCTGCGCTTCTTCGAGTTCGGGTCCGTCTACCGCTACGAGAAGTCGGGCGTCGTGCACGGCCTGACCCGTGTGCGGGGCATGACGCAGGACGACTCGCACAGCTACGTCACCCCGGAGCAGGCGCCCGCCGAGATCCAGCACCTGCTCGACTTCGTGCTGAGCCTGCTGCGCGACTTCGGCCTCGACGACTTCTACCTCGAGCTCTCGACCCGCGACGAGGAGGGCGACAAGAAGGACAAGTTCATCGGCTCCGACGAGCAGTGGGCCGTCGCGACGAAGGTCCTCGAGGACGTCGCCACCGCCTCGGGGCTCGAGCTCGTGCCCGACCCGGGCGGCGCCGCCTTCTACGGCCCGAAGATCTCGGTCCAGGCCCGCGACGCGATCGGTCGCACCTGGCAGATGTCGACGATCCAGTACGACTTCAACCAGCCCGAGCGCTTCGGCCTCGAGTTCCAGGCCGCCGACGGCTCGCGCCAGCAGCCGGTCATGATCCACTCGGCGAAGTTCGGCTCCATCGAGCGGTTCCTCGGCGTGCTCGTCGAGCACTACGCGGGCGCCTTCCCCGTGTGGCTCTCCCCGGTTCAGGCGCTCGGCGTGCCCGTCGCGGAGGACTACGCCGACTACCTCGCCGAGGTGCTGAACCGCCTGAAGCGCAAGGGAGTGCGTGTCGAGCTCGACGAGAGCGACGACCGCTTCCCGAAGAAGATCCGCAACGCGAGCAAGTCGAAGGTGCCCTTCACGCTCATCGCGGGCGAGGAGGACCGCGCGGCCGGCGCCGTCTCGTTCCGCTACCGCGACGGCTCGCAGAAGAACGGCGTGCCCGTCGACGACGCGATCGCCGAGATCCTGGCCGCCATCGAGAGCCGCGCGCAGGTCTGAGGTCGCCGGCCACCGAGCACGTATGCCGGGTGGTGACGGTCCGGGAGCCCCCGCCGACGTCGTCGGCGGGGGCTCCCGCCTCCCCACCGTCGAAAGGCCACCTTCTGCGGGTGCCCACCGTCGAGAGGCCACCTCTTGCGGGTGCCCACCGTCGAGAGGCCACCTCTTGCGGATGCGTCCCGTCGAGAGGCAATCGTTCGCGCGAGTCATTGAGCGGCAGGTCGGCCCGTCGGGCACCCGCCGGGATCGGCCCCTCGACGTTTCGAGACCCGCAAGAAGTGGCCCCTCGACCCTGCGGGACCCTCGAAAGGTGGCCTTTCGACGTTTCGAGACCAGCGAAAGGTGGCCTTTCGACGTTTCGAGACCCGCAAGAAGTGGCCCCTCGACGGTTGGGGGACGTCGTAGGCCCTGCGGTCTCACACACCGCAGGGCCGTGTCCATTGAACCGAACGCCCGGGGCAACCGGAAATCGACACGCGGCGCCGGGGCGCGGGAGCCGCGCGCGGGCCGTCGGCGCCCGCGTCCTAGGATCACGTGTCATGACGACGCAGGGGAGCGGCCCGACGACGCCCGAGCCGGCGGAGCACTTCGCCCGGGTCGAGGACGGCTTCGAGCGCCTGTGGACACCGCACCGGATGGCCTACATCGAGGGCGAGAAGCCGAGCGAGGACGCCGGGACCGGGTGCCCGTTCTGCGCAGCCCCGGGCAAGAGCGACGCGGAGGGACTCGTCGTGCACCGCGGCGAGCACTGCTACGTCGTGCTCAACCTCTTCCCCTACAATCCGGGCCACCTGCTCGTCTGCCCCTACCGCCACGTCTCCCTCTACGTCGACCTCACCGACGAGGAGACGACGGAGTTCACGGCCCTCACCAAGCAGGCGGTGCGCGCGCTCGAGGCCGCCTCCGGTCCGCACGGCTTCAACCTCGGCATGAACCAGGGCGCCGTCGCGGGCGCGGGCGTCGCGGCGCACCTGCACCAGCACGTCGTGCCCCGCTGGAGCGGCGACTCGAACTTCCTGCCGATCATCGGCCAGACGAAGGCACTGCCGGTGCTCCTCGAAGACACCCGGTCGCGCCTCGTGTCGGCCTGGCCCACGACCTGACGCACGACCTGACGCACGACCTGGCGCACGACCTGGCGCACGGCTGACGCGCCAGCCGTGGTCCGTGTGCCCGAGGCCGGGGTCGTCATCAGTACGCTGTCCCCACCATGCTCAACAGACTCCTGCGCGCGTCGATGACCAAGATCCTCGGTCCGATCGCCCACCTCTTCCTCCGGCTCGGCATCAGCCCCGACATCGTCACGATCGTCGGCACGGCCGGGGTGTGCGTCGGCGCGCTCGCGTTCTTCCCCCGCGGGGAGATCTGGGTGGGCGTGCTCGTCATCACGGCCTTCGTCTTCTCCGACAACGTCGACGGCATCATGGCCCGCGAGTCGGGCCGCTCGAGCAAGTGGGGCGCCTACCTCGACTCGACGCTCGACCGCGTGGGCGACGCCGCGATCTTCGGCGGCCTCGTGCTCTTCTACGCCGGCCGGGGCAACAACCAGCTGATGGCCGGGCTCGCGCTCGCCTGCCTCATCCTCGGCAGCGTCGTCTCCTACGCCAAGGCGCGCGCCGAGGGGCTCGGCTACACCGCGAACGTCGGCATCGCCGAGCGCGCCGACCGCCTCGTGGCGGTGCTCGTCGCCGCGTTCTTCGCCGACGTCTTCAACTCGACCGTCCTGCTCGGCGTGGTGCTCGGCCTGCTCGCCGTCGCGAGCTTCGTCACCGTGCTGCAGCGCATGCTCACCGTGCGCCGGCAGGCCCTCGCGTCCGGCGAGGTCAAGCCGTGAGCGCGACCGCTCGCGTGACCGACACGCTCAGCGTGCTCGGCTTCCGGGCGGGCTGGAAGGTCGTGCGCGCGCTGCCGGAGCGCACGGCATACGCCCTCTTCGACCGGGTGGCGGCGGTGGTCGTGCGCCGTGGGGGCAAGGGCATCGAGCGCCTGCGCTCGAACTACCGGCGTGCGCGGCCCGAGCTGTCCGAGGCCGAGCTCGACGCGCTCGTCTCGGCGGGCATGCGCTCCTACATGCGCTACTACTGCGAGGCGTTCCGGCTGCCGTCGCTGACGCGCGCGCAGATCGACGGCGCCGTCGAGGTGCGCGGGGACGCCCCGGTGCGCGAGCTGTGCGCGCAGCAGCAGACCGTCGTCGTCTTCGTCGGCCACCTCGGCAACTTCGACCTCGCGGCGGCCTGGTCGGCGGGCAGCCTGATGCCCGTGACGACGGTCGCCGAGCGGCTGAAGCCCGAGGAGGTGTTCCAGGAGTTCGTCGCGTTCCGGCGCAGCATCGACATGGACATCATCCCGCTCACCGGCGGCGACGACCCGTTCCACGGACTGCTCGAGGCCGCCCGCTCGGGTGGGCGCATCATCGCCCTTGCCGCCGACCGCGACCTCACCCACCACGGCGTCGAGGTCGACCTGCTCGGTCACCGGGCCCGCATGGCCAAGGGCCCCGCCGTGCTCTCGCTGATGACCGGGGCGCCGCTCTTCTGCGCCCGCATCTGGTACGAGCCCGCCGCACCCGGCACCGGCCTCGGAGGCCACAAGACCGTCATCGAGTTCAGCGAGCAGCTGCACCCGCGCGTGCAGGGCCCGACCCCGGAGCGCGCGGCCGACCTCGTGCAGCAGTGCGCCGACCACCTCGCGGGCGCGATCCGCGAGCACACGTCGAGCTGGCACATGCTCCAGCGCGTCTTCGTCGACGACCTCGACCCGGCCCGCGGAAACCGGCCCGCGCCGAGCACCGCCACCACCGCCACCACCACGACCTCGGGGCCGACCGCGTGAAGGTCGGCATCGTCTGCCCGTACTCGTTCGACGTGCCGGGCGGGGTCCAGTTCCACGTGCGCGACCTGGCCGAGCACCTCATCGGCCTCGGCCACGACGTGTCGGTGCTCGCGCCGGCCGACAGCGAGACCGAGCTGCCCGACTACGTGACATCGGCGGGGCGGGCAACGGCCGTGCGCTACAACGGCTCCGTCGCGCGCCTCAACTTCGGGCCGGTCACGGCCTCCAAGGTCGGCCGCTGGCTCGAGGCCGGCGAGTTCGACGTGCTGCACCTGCACGAGCCGGTGACGCCCAGCGTCAGCGTCCTCGCCCTGATGGCGGCCGACGGGCCGATCGTGGCCACCTTCCACACCTCGATGCTGCGGTCTCGCACGATGCAGACGGCATACCCCATCATCCGGCCCAGCCTGGAGAAGATCGCCGGGCGCATCGCCGTCAGCGAGGACGCCCGCCGCACCGTCACGACGCACGTCGGCGGCGACGCCGTCGTCATCCCCAACGGCGTCTACGTCGACCGGTTCGCCGACGCACCGCGACGCGCGGCCTGGATGGGCAGCCCTGCCGCGCCGACGATCGCCTTCCTCGGCCGCATGGGCGAGCCGCGCAAGGGTCTGCCCGTGCTCGCAGCCGCCCTGCCCGCCGTGCTGCGGGCGGTGCCCGGGCTGCGGGTGCTCGTCGCGGGTCCGGGCGACCCCGAGGAGGTCACCGAGGGGTGGCCGCCCGAGGTCGTGGCCGCGTGCACCTTCCTCGGCTCGGTCTCGGACGCCGACAAGGCCTCGCTGCTCGCCTCCGTCGACGTCTACGTCGCCCCGAACACCGGCGGCGAGAGCTTCGGCATCATCCTCATCGAGGCGATGTCGGCGGGCGCCTGCGTGCTGGCGAGCGACATCTCGGCCTTCTCCCGGGTGCTCGACGGCGGCGCCGCGGGCGCGATGTTCGCCAACGAGCAGCCCGACGACCTCGCCCGCGTGCTCGTCGACCTGCTGGGCCACGCGCCGCGCCGTGCCGAGCTCGCCGAGGCCGGGCAGCGCCGGGCGCGCCTCTTCGACTGGTCGGTCGTCGCCGGCCAGATCCTCGCGGTCTACGAGACCGTCATCGAGGGGCGGGCCGCAGCCAGCTGGGAGCCCCCGCACCGCTGGAACCGCTTCCTGCGAGGGGGTGCCCGGTGAGCGAGGTGCTCTCGTGGGTCTTCGCGATCCTCTTCGTGGTCGTCGTCATCGCGTGGTACCTCTCCTACACGGCGGCCCGCCTCGACCGGCTGCACGTCCGGTTGAGCGGCACGCTCGCCGCCCTCGACGCCCGCCTCGTGCGGCGGGCCGAGGCCGCCATGGAGCTCGCCACGAGCGGCCTGCTCGACGGCGCGACCTCCCTCATCCTCGCCAACGCCGCGGCCGAGTCGCTCGAGGCCCCCACCGAGCACGGTGGCGCCCGCGAGCTCGCCGAGAACGACCTCACCGAGGCCCTCGACCTCGCGCTCAGCCCCGAGGCGGTCGGCCACCTGCAGGCCACGGCGCTCGGCCAGGACGTGCTGGGCCGGGTCGGCTCCGCGTGCACCCGCGTGCAGCTGGCGCGCCGCTTCCACAACGACGCCGTCACCGACGTGCGCCGGGTGCGCCGCACGTGGCCGATCCGCGTCTTCCACCTCGCCGGCTACACGCCCATGCCGCACACCGTCGAGTTCAACGACGAGATGCCGGAGCACCTCGCGCCCGCGTGACGCGGCCCGGACCCCGTCGTGCGCACCCTGCCGAGGGGCCTACCCTGTGTGTCATTCCACCCCCACCCTCTACCGGGTCCCCGGGAAAGCAGGACATCGTGAGCACCACCCCGACCACGGGCAGCACGCCCGCGGCTGACCAGCAGAACGCCCCCGCCGGGGGCAGCAGCACCGGCACGACGCGCGTCAAGCGCGGCATGGCCGAGATGCTCAAGGGCGGCGTCATCATGGACGTCGTCACGGCCGAGCAGGCCAAGATCGCCGAGGACGCCGGCGCGGTGGCCGTGATGGCCCTCGAGCGCGTGCCCGCCGACATCCGCGCGCAGGGCGGCGTGTCGCGGATGAGCGACCCCGACATGATCGACAGCATCATCGAGGCCGTCTCGATCCCCGTCATGGCCAAGGCCCGCATCGGCCACTTCGTCGAGGCCCAGGTGCTCCAGAGCCTCGGCGTCGACTACATCGACGAGTCCGAGGTGCTCACGCCCGCCGACTACGCCAACCACATCGACAAGTGGCAGTTCACCGTGCCCTTCGTCTGTGGCGCGACGAACCTCGGCGAGGCCCTGCGCCGCATCACCGAGGGTGCGGCGATGATCCGCTCCAAGGGCGAGGCGGGCACGGGCGACGTCTCCAACGCGACGACGCACATGCGTACGCTCCGCGCGGAGATCAACCGCCTCCGCTCGATGAGCCCCGACGAGCTCTACGTCGCGGCGAAGGAGCTGCAGGCGCCCTACGAGCTCGTGCGCGAGGTGGCCGAGGCCGGCAAGCTCCCCGTCGTGCTCTTCACGGCCGGCGGCATCGCGACGCCCGCCGACGCGGCGATGATGATGCAGCTCGGTGCCGAGGGTGTCTTCGTCGGCTCCGGCATCTTCAAGTCGGGCAACCCCGCCCAGCGCGCGGAGGCCATCGTCAAGGCCACGACCTTCCACGACGACCCCGACGTCATCGCCAAGGTGTCGCGCGGGCTCGGCGAGGCCATGGTCGGCATCAACGTCGACGAGATCCCGCAGCCGCACCGGCTCGCCGAGCGCGGTTGGTGACCTGCGGCCACCCCGCCACCCGCTGACGTATGCCGCCGTGCCCCACCAGGCGCGGCGGCATACGTGCGTCATCCCCGCGCCGGGCTGGCACGATCGGGAGCGTGAGCCCCACCGGAGCGCAGCTGTCGCGGTCGTACTTCGAGCAGGTCGTGCGACCCCTCGTCGAGGCGCGCTGGCCGGGGCTGCCGTCTGCCGCCGCCCGCCTCGGCAGCGGATCGGACGTGCTCGGGCTCGACGACGCGCTGTCGCGCGACCACGACTGGGGCCTGCGCCTCAACCTGCTCGTGCCGCGCGAGGTGGTCGTCGACGTCGACGCGCACCTGGCCGCCCACCTGCCCGAGTCGTTCGCCGGCCACCCGACCGCGTTCGCGACGACGTGGGACCCAGCCGTGCGCCACCGCGTGCAGGTCGAGACGGCGCGCGACCTCGCTGTCTCGCGGCTCGGCGTCGACCCCACCGGCGAGCTGACGGTGGACGACTGGCTCGCCTTGACGGGCCAAGCCGTCCTCGAGGTCACCGGGGGAGAGGTGTTCGCCGACGGCGCGGGCGAGCTGGGCGGCATACGGCGTCGGCTGGCGTGGTACCCCGACGACGTCTGGCGCCACGTCGTCGCCGTGGACTGGGCGCGGCTCGGGCAGGAGCTGCCCTTCGTCGGGCGCACGGCCGAGCGCGGCGACGAGCTCGGCTCGCGCGTCGTCGCCGCGCGGCTCGCCGGCATCGCGATGCACCTCGGGCACCTGCTCGAGCGGCGCTGGCCGCCCTACGCCAAGTGGCTCGGCACGAGCTTCGCCCGGCTGCCGCGCGCCGCGGCGGCGACCGAAGGACTGCACGCATCCCTGGCCGCGGACGGCTGGCGGGAGCGCGAGGGCGCGCTTGTCCAGGCGCTCCGCCTGCTGCACGACCTGCAGGGGGAGGTGGGGCTGCCGACCGTCGACGACCCGGTCGAGCCGTTCTGGGACCGGCCCTACCGCGGCGTGCGCGAGGCGGTCGTCGTCGCGCTCGAGGAGGGCATCGAGGACCCGGAGGTGCGTGCCCTGCCCCGCGGCGTCGGGTCGGTCGAGCAGTGGAGCGACAACGTCGACGTGCTCGTGGACGCGTCGCGACGCCTCAGGTGACGGCGCCGCGCTCGGCGAACTCGGGGCGCTCGAACTCGCGCCCGTCGAGCACCGCCTTGAGGTGCTCGGCCGCGCGCACCGCGTCGACGTGGGTGACGTAGAGGGGAGCGAAGCCGAGCCGGATGATGTCGGGCTCGCGGAAGTCGCCGATGACCCCGCGCGCGATGAGCGCCTGCACGACCGCGAAGGCCTGCGGGTGGCGCAGCGACACCTGCGAGCCGCGGCGCTCCGGCTCCCTCGGCGTCGCGAGCGGGAGGTCGACCCCCAGCGCGTCGAGCGCGTCGATGAACGTCTGCGTCACCGACAGCGACGCCGCGCGCACGTCGGCGGGGGAGAGCCCGTCGTAGGCCGTCAGCGCCGCCTCCAGCGCGAGCACCGACAGCAGGGGCGGGGTGCCGACGCGGGCCCGGGTGATGCCGGGGGCCGGCTCGTAGTCCGGGCGCATGGCGAAGGGGTGGGCGTGGCCCTGCCAGCCGGTGAGGGGCTGGTCGAAGTCGTCCTGGTGCCGCGTCGCGACGTAGAGGAAGGCCGGCGCGCCGGGACCCCCGTTGAGGTACTTGTAGCCGCAGCCCACGGCGAGGTCGGCGCCGCCGGCGTCGAGGTCGACCTCGACGACGCCCGCCGAGTGGCAGAGGTCCCAGCAGGCCAGCCCACCGACGGCGTGGGCCGCCTCGGTGACGGCCCGCAGGTCCCACAGCTCGCCGGTGCGGTAGTCGACGCTCGAGTACGACGCGAGGACGAGGTCGTCGCCGATCTCGGCGATCGCGGCCACGACGTCGCGCGGGTGCACCCGGCGCACCTCGAGCCCGGCGAGGGCGGCGGCCGACTCGGTCATGTAGAGGTCGGTGGGGAACGAGTCGGGGTCCGTGAGCACGACCCGGCGGCCCGGTCGCAGCCGCCCTGCGCCGATGACGGCCTTGAAGAGGTTGACCGAGGTCGAGTCGGTGACGACGACCTGGCCGGGTGCGGCGCCGACGAGCCGGCCGACGAGGTCGCCGACCCGGGTCTGCGCGCCCCACCAGTCGGCCTCGTTCCAGGAGCGGATGAGGCGCTCGCCCCACTGCCGGTGCATGACGTCGTCGACGACCCCCGGCACGGCCGAGGGCAGCGCGCCGAGGGAGTTGCCGTCGAGGTAGACCACGCCGTCGGGGAGCGTGAAGAGGTCGCGCCGGCCCCGCAGGGGCGAGGCGTCGTCGGCCTCGCGGGCGCGGGCGGTGAGGTCGTCTGAGGTGTGCACCGTCGTCATGGCCGCAACGTATCCGGTGACGGGCGCTCGTCGTCAGGCGCCCACCCACGGTGTCTCGCATGCCAGACGCTTGTCGACCGGCGCGACCTCACGAGTCCGTGCCGCCCGGGCGGCGTGCGACGACGAGCACCCCCTGGCCGGGCTGCAGCGTCGGACCCAGGCTGCGCGCCTCCTGCTCCATCGACCGGGCCGGGCCCGGGCCCAGCTCGGCGACGATCCGGTCGAGGTGCTCGAGCCACAGGGCGTACATCCGCCTGAGGTGCTCGGCGAAGCCCGGCACCGGCGCCCGCCACTCGAGGGTGAGGCCGGCCGCCGACAGGAGCGGCTCCCAGTCCGGCACGGCGTGCCGACCCGGGGCGGTCACGCCCTCCGACGCGGTGAAGACGAACCGGCCCCCGGGGCGGAGCACCCGGCGCACCTCCCGCAGCGTCGCCACCCGGTCGGGCGCGAAGAAGATGGCGTCGAGGCAGACGACGGCGTCGGCGGAGCCGTCGGGCAGGCCGGTCTCCGCGAGGTCGCCGACCACGAACCGCGCCCGCCCCTCGGGCACGAACGAGGCAGCCCGCTCCCGGGAGGCCTCGACCGCGACGGACGACCAGTCGACCCCGACGAGCGAGGCGCCGGTCGCGCGCGCGAGCCACAGCCCGGGCCCGCCGCGGCCGCAGGCGAGGTCGACGAGCCGATGACCGGGCCCGACGCGCGCGTGCGCCACGACCTGGCCGAGCACCCACCACGTCGTCATGCCGAAGGGCTCGACCTCCCTCGGGTAGTCCTCGCCGTAGGCCTGCGCCGCGAGGTCGCGCAGGAGGGACGTGCTCGCCGTGGCCACGTAGCCGGCGTCGTAGGCGGCGCCGGTCATGCCCGCCGGGCGGTCCCAGCGGGCGCCGGCAGGGAGCTCGCCGTCCACCCCACCAGTGTGCCGCCGGGGAGCCGGCCACGGCCGCCGTTCCGCGGGACGGGCCGCGCCGGTCCACCCGGTCCCGACGGTCGCGCGCGCACGGCATACGATCTGGCTCTTGTGGAGATCACCGTGGGAGTCCTCGCCGTGCAGGGCGACGTGCGCGAGCACCTCGCCGCCCTGGTGTCGCTCGGCGCCGAGGCCGTTCCCGTGCGACGCCCCGCCGAGGTCGCGGCCGTCGACGGGCTCGTCATCCCCGGCGGGGAGTCGACGGTCATGGACAAGCTCGTGCGCGCCTTCGAGCTGCGCGAGCCGCTCGTGCGGCGCATCGCCGAGGGCCTGCCCGTCTACGGCTCGTGCGCGGGCATGATCATGCTCGCCGACCGCATCGCCGACGGCCGTCCCGACCAGCAGACGCTCGGCGGCCTCGACATCACGGTGCGGCGCAACGCCTTCGGCCGCCAGGTCGACTCCTTCGAGACGGAGCTCGACTACGCGTGGAGCGACCCCGAGGCCCTCGCCCCGGCGGGCCCGGTCCACGCCGTCTTCATCCGGGCGCCGTGGGTCGAGCAGGCCGGCCCGGACGTCGAGGTGCTCGCCCGCGTGGGTCATGGGCCCGCCGCCGGTAGGATCGTCGCGGTCCGGCAGGGCAACCTGATGGCCACGTCGTTCCACCCCGAGGTGGGCGCCGACCGCCGGATCCACGCCGAGTTCGTCTCGATCGTCAGAGAGCACCGACTCCAGCAGTCGGCTGCCCGCCAGTCACCGGAACGCGAGGACACTGCATGAGCGGCCACTCCAAATGGGCCACCACGAAGCACCAGAAGGCTGCCAAGGACGCCAAGCGCGGCAAGCTCTTCGCCAAGCTCATCAAGAACATCGAGGTCGCGGCCCGCCAGGGCGGTGCCGACCCGACGGGCAACCCCACGCTCTACGACGCCATCCAGAAGGCGAAGAAGACGTCGGTGCCCAACGACAACATCGACCGCGCGGTCAAGCGCGCGTCGGGTGCCGAGGCGGGCGCCGCCGACTGGCAGACGATCATGTACGAGGGCTACGCCCCTAACGGTGTCGCGGTCCTCATCGAGTGCCTCACCGACAACCGCAACCGCGCGGCCGCCGAGGTGCGCACGGCCCTCACCCGCAACGGCGGCCAGCTCGCCGACCCGGGCTCGGTGTCCTACGTCTTCAACCGCAAGGGCGTCGTGACGGTGCTCAAGGACGCCGGCTCCGAGGACGAGATCCTCGAGGTCGTCCTCGAGGCGGGCGCCGAGGAGGTCAACGACAACGGCGACACCTGGGAGATCATCTCCGAGGCCACCGACTTCGTCGCGGTGCGCCAGGCGATCCAGGACGCCGGCATCGACTACGAGTCCGCCGAGGCGTCCTTCGTGCCCAACCTGCAGGTGCCGCTCGACCTCGACGGCGCGAAGAAGATGATCCGCGTCATCGAGGCGCTCGAGGACAGCGACGACGTGCAGAACGTCTTCGCCAACGGCGACATCCCCGACGACGTGTTGGCCCAGCTCGACGACGAGGAGTGAGCCCGCGGGCACGCGCCCGCGACGGGCTCCGGGCCCACAGGTCCGAGCAGGAGGCACGCCGGTGACCGGCGTGCCTCCCGTCGTTCCGGCACCCGCCCGTTAGCGTTGGTCCCGAACACCTGTTCGGTTCGTCCCCGACCGTCCCGCCCACCCGCACCCCGAGGAGGTATGCCGTGCGCGTCCTCGCGGTCGACCCCGGGCTCACGCGGTGCGGCGTCGGCGTCGTCGACGGCGTGCCCGGTCGGCGGCTCTCGCTCGTCGAGGTGGGCGTCATCCGCACCCCGGCCGGCGACCCGACGCCCAAGCGCCTCGTCGCCGTCGAGGACGAGATGCGCCAGTGGTTCGCCCGGCACCGCCCCGAGGCGGTCGCCATCGAGCGGGTCTTCGCCGACACCAACGTCTCCACCGTCATGGGCACCGCGCAGGTGACCGGCATCGTCATGATCATGGCCGAGCGCCTGGGCCTGCCGGTCACGCTCCACACGCCGACCGAGGTCAAGGCGGCCGTGAGCGGCAACGGCCGGGCCGACAAGGCCCAGGTGACGACGATGGTGACCCGCCTGCTCGGCCTCGCCACGCCGCCGAAGCCGGCCGACGCCGCCGACGCGCTCGCCCTCGCCATCTGCCACGTGTGGCGCGGTGGCACCCAGAGCCGTCTCGAGGACGCCCGGCTCGAGGTGCTCGCGCGCAGCGGCAGCCGGGGGACCGGCATCCCTCGTCGGGTGCCGCCGGGGGCCGCGCCCGCCCAGCGCCGCCTGCGTGCCGCCTCCGACGCCGTCACCCGACAGTCTCCCGGCACGCCCACCCGGCTGCCTCCCACCAGCCCCACCCGCCAGACCCCTGGAGCCCAGCCCCGATGATCGCCTCGCTCTCCGGCACCGTCCTCAAGGTCGGCCTCGACTCCGTCGTCGTCGGCGTGGGCGGGGTCGGCATGCTCGTGCACACGACCCCGGCCACGGCCACCTCGGTGCGGCTCGGCCAGCCGGCCGAGCTCGCCACGAGCCTCGTCGTGCGCGAGGACTCCCTGACTCTCTACGGCTTCGCCACCGAGGACGAGAAGCACGTCTTCGAGACGGTGCAGACGGTCTCGGGCGTCGGGCCGCGCCTCGCGCTCGCCGTGCTCGCCGTGCACTCGCCGGATGCCGTGCGCGTGGCCCTCGGCACGGGCGACCTCGTCGCCCTGACGAAGGTGCCCGGCATCGGCAAGAAGGGCGCCGAGCGGCTCGTGCTCGAGCTCAAGGACAAGCTCGGCGCGCTGCCGGGCTCGACCGGTCACGCCGAGCCGGCCCCGCTCGACACCGGCGAGGCCTGGCGCGAGCAGGTGCGCGAGGCCCTCGTCGGCCTCGGCTGGAGCGTGCGCCAGGCCGACGACGCGCTCGACAAGGTCGCTCCCCGCGCGGCCGAGGGCGCCGGCGTGTCGGCGCTGCTCCGCGCCGCCCTGCAGGAGCTGGGCCGATGAGCGTCGACGGCGGCTGGGAGCTCGAGCAGGCCCCCGAGACCTGGGCCGACGGCTCGTTCGACGCCACCGCCCGCATCGTCGACGTCGGCAGCGACGGCGACGAGCGGGTGGTGGAGGCGGCCCTGCGCCCCAAGCGCCTCGAGGACTTCCCCGGGCAGACGCGCGTACGCGACCAGCTCGGGCTCGTGCTCAAGGCGGCCCGGCACCGCGGCACGCCTCCCGACCATGTGCTCCTCTCGGGTCCTCCCGGCCTCGGCAAGACGACCCTCGCGATGATCGTCGCGAGCGAGCTCGAGCAGCCGATCCGCATCACCTCGGGGCCGGCCATCCAGCACGCCGGTGACCTCGCCTCGGTGCTGTCGTCGCTCGCCGAGGGGGAGGTGCTCTTCCTCGACGAGATCCACCGGATGTCGCGCTCGGCGGAGGAGATGCTCTACCTCGCGATGGAGGACTTCCGCGTCGACGTCATCATCGGCAAGGGCCCGGGCGCGACCGCGATCCCGCTCGAGCTGCCGCCCTTCACGGTCGTCGGCGCGACGACCCGGGCCGGACTGCTGCCGGCCCCGCTGCGCGACCGGTTCGGCTTCACCGGGCACCTCGACTACTACGCGGCCGCCGACCTCGAGACGATCCTGCACCGCTCCGCCCGGCTGCTCGGCCTCGACGCCGACGCCGACGGCATCGCCGAGATCGCGCTGCGCTCTCGCGGCACCCCGCGCATCGCCAACCGGCTGCTGCGCCGCGTGCGCGACTGGGCGCAGGTGCACGGCGAGAACCGCGTCACCCACGGCGCGGCCCGCCAGGCGCTCGAGCTCTTCGACGTCGACGAGCGCGGCCTCGACCGCCTCGACCGGGCCGTGCTCGAGGCCCTGTGCCGACGCTTCAACGGGGGGCCTGTCGGCCTCTCCACCCTGGCCGTCGCCGTGGGGGAGGAGCCCGACACCGTCGAGACGGTCGCCGAGCCCTACCTCGTGCGTGAGGGCTTCATGGTCCGCACGCCGCGGGGCCGCGCGGCCTCCTCGCTCGCCTGGGAGCACCTTGGCCTGACCCCGCCGATCGAGGCGCAGTCGATGTGGTCGGCGACCCTGCCGATCGACGAGGCCGGCGGCGCGCGCTTCGACGCCTGAGCGGCTGGCGCACGTGCCGGCGAAACCGGTCGAAACGTGACCGGCGCGTGACGGTCCGCGGGCCCGTGTGGTCTGACAAACTGCACCGGCGCCCGTAGACTCCTGCGGGCACCATCGCCGGTGCCGCGGCACCATCCGGTGCCCCCGGTCGTTGACGCGACATCCGACCCCGATCGCCGGGTCGTGGCGCGCGCCCCGACAACCGGACGAAGACACGAAGGACTGAGCTGACATGAGCACCAACGGGACCTTCTCGTTGCTGATTTTCGCCCTTCCCCTGCTCCTGCTGGGCTGGCTGTTCTACACCCAGAACAAGCGGATGAAGCAGATGCGCGACTTCAGCTCCTCGCTCAACGTCGGCGACGCGATCGTCACGTCCTCGGGCATCTACGGCACGGTCAAGCACCTCGACGACGCCAGCGCGTGGCTCGAGATCGCGGAGGGCACGACGATCCGCGTCGACCGCCGCGCCATCGCCATGAAGCAGGCCGACCCCACGACTCCGGGTGCCCCTGCCGCTCCCGTCGCCGACGACGCCCCGGGCACGACGCCGGGCTCCCCGCAGAACGGTCAGTGAGGGTTCCGTGGCCAAGAGTTCCACCAAGCAGTCGGCGAGACGCAGCCTCCTCGCCCTCATCGTCGTCATCCTCGGCCTGGGCGCCCTCGTCGGCGGCCTGACCAAGTGGGGTGACGGTCAGGCCGTCCCGCGCCTCGGCCTCGACCTCGAGGGCGGCACCGAGCTCGTGCTCAAGCCGCAGCTGAACGACGGCCAGACCGTCAACGAGGGCCAGGTCAACCGCGCCGTCGACATCATCCGCCAGCGCATCGACGCCAACGGCGTCTCCGAGTCGGAGATCTCGACGCAGGGTGGCCAGAACATCGTCGTCTCGATCCCCGGGGCGCCCACGGCCGAGCAGCTCGACGCGCTGAGCAAGCCCTCGCAGCTGCGCTTCCGCGCCGTCTTCGTCGAGGCCGTCGACCCGAACGCCGCCCAGGCCGGCTCGACCGTCAACCCCGGCGGCACCCCGACGCCGTCCGGCACCTCGACCGGGACACCGTCCGGCACCTCGACCGCCACGTCCACGGGCAGCGCGACCGCCCCGGCCACCGGCACCCCGAGCGCCACCGCGACGCCGTCCGGCTCCTCGACCGCCGCGAACGGCGTCGTCCCGCAGGCCTTCGCCGCCGCCACCACGGCGCCGACCCCCGCCGCGACGCCCACGGGCTCGACCTCGGCCACCCCGGCGCCGTCCGCGACGACGCCCACCCCCGCGCAGACCGCGCCCGCCCCCACCGCTGCCGAGACCGAGGCCGCCGTCAAGGCGCAGGCCAGCACCGGGCTCGTCGGCCTCGGCTGGACCAAGGAGAAGGCCGACGCGGCCGCCGCGACGGTCGCCCGGCAGTACGCCGCGCTCAACTGCGCCACGCCCGGCGCCGTCGACAGGATCAAGGACGACCCGGCCCTGCCGCTCGCCACCTGCGGCGAGGACCGCGTCACCAAGTACGTCCTCGGCCCGAGCGAGATCGACGGCAGCGAGATCGCCGACGCCTCGAGCGGCTTCCAGGTCGGCCCGAACGGCCAGCCCACCTCCATCGTCGAGGTCGCGCTGTCGTTCAAGGACGCCGGCAAGACGAAGTTCGCCGCCGTCACGAAGCGCCTCTACGCCCAGCAGTCGCAGCCGCCGTTCGACCAGTTCGCCATCGTGCTCGACAAGTCGGTCATCAGCGCGCCGCGGTCGCAGGCCGTCATCACCGACGGTCGCGCCTCGATCACCGGCTCGTTCACCATCGACTCGGCCAAGCAGCTCGCCGAGCAGCTGAAGTTCGGCGCGCTGCCGATCTCCTTCGCGCTTCAGACGCAGGACAACATCACGCCGCAGCTCGGCGAGGAGCAGCTCCGCATCGGCCTGCTCGCCGGCCTCATCGGCCTGCTGCTCGTCGTCGTCTACTCCCTCATCCAGTACCGCGCCCTCGGCATGGTCACGGTGCTCTCGCTCGTCGTCGCGTCGGCCATCACCTACCTCGCGGTGACGGTGCTCGGCACGACCCACGGCTTCCGCCTCACCATGGCGGGCGTCACCGGCCTCATCGTCGCCATCGGCGTCACGGCCGACAGCTTCATCGTCTACTTCGAGCGCATCCGTGACGAGGTGCGTGACGGCCGTCCGCTCGTGGCCGCCGTCGAGACCGGCTGGAAGCGCGCCCGTCGCACGATCATCGCGGCCGACGCCGTGAACTTCATCGCGGCCGGCGTGCTCTACTTCCTCGCCTCGAGCAACGTCCGCGGGTTCGCGTTCACGCTCGGCCTGACGACGCTCATCGACCTGCTCGTCGTCGTCCTCTTCACCCACCCGATGGTGCAGCTGCTCGCCCGCACCGAGTTCTTCGGCAACGGGCACAAGTGGTCGGGCCTCGACCCGCAGCGCCTCGGCGCCAAGGAGTCGGTCCGCTACCGCGGGCGCGGCCAGTTCGGGGCTCCCGGCGCGCAGCGCCCGCCCGCCACCGTGGGCTCGGCCCGCGTCGCCGAGGGGAAGGCCCAGGCATGATCAACTTCGCCCAGGTCGGCAACGACCTCTACACCGGCAAGCGCTCGATCGACTTCATCAAGCGCCAGAAGACCTGGTATGCCGTCTCGGCCGTCCTCATCGCGCTCGCCCTGCTCGGCATCTTCGCCCGCGGCCTGAACTTCGGCATCGAGTTCAGCGGTGGCTCGGAGTTCCGCGTCCAGGGCGTCACGAACAGCGAGAACTACGAGCAGAAGGCGCAGACCGCCGTCTCCGACGCCGGCATCGAGGGCAACGTCGTCTCGACGATCGTCGGGCAGAACACCGTGCGCGTTCAGACGGAGGCCGCCGCCGGCCTGACCGACGAGGCCAGCGCCGCGCTCGCCCAGGAGTTCGGGGTCGCCAAGACCTCCGTCAGCGCCTCGCTCATCGGCCCGAGCTGGGGCGCCTCGGTGAGCAAGCAGGCCATCCAGGGCCTCATCGTCTTCCTCGTCCTCGTGACGATCGTCATGGCCCTCTACTTCCGCACCTGGAAGATGGCCGTGTCGGGCCTCGTCGCGCTGCTGCACGACCTCGTCATCACCGTCGGCATCTACGCGCTCTTCGGGTTCGAGATCACGCCGAGCTCGATGATCGGCTTCCTGACGATCCTCGGCTACTCGCTCTACGACACCGTCGTCGTCTTCGACAAGGTGCGCGAGAACACGGCGGAGGCGTTCCAGACACGTCGGATGACCTACTCGGCGGCCGCCAACCTCGCCGTCAACCAGACGCTCGTCCGCTCGATCAACACGACGGTCGTGGCGCTGCTGCCGATCGCCGCCGTGCTGTTCGTCGGCTTCACGCTGCTCGGCCCCGGCACCCTGCTCGACCTGTCGCTCGCCCTCTTCATCGGCATCGCGGTCGGTGCGTACTCCTCGATCTTCATCGCCACCCCGCTGCTCGTCGACCTGCGTCGCAACGAGCCGGCCGTGCTCGAGCTCGACAAGCACGTCGCCCGCCAGGCCGCCAAGGCAGGTGCAGCTCCAGCGGCTCATGCCGAGGAGCCGGTAGCCGTCGGTGCCGACCGCACGGGTGCTGCAGCGGTCGCCTCAGACGCGACGCTGCCCGAGGGGGCACCGCGCCCGGTGCACAAGTACGCCCAGGCCGCCGGCCCGCGCAACCAGCCCAAGCGCGCCCCCAAGTCGCGCCGCTGACCGCGGCGGGCACCACCTCAGGAGACACGGCGTGAGCCAGATCAGTGACCTCGTCGCGAGCAGGCTGCGCGACATCCCCGACTTCCCGAAGCCGGGCGTCCTCTTCAAGGACTTCACACCGCTCATCGCCGACGGACCCGCCCTGCGCGAGTTGGTGCGCGACATCGCGCAGCGCTACGCCGGGTCGGTCGACGTCGTCGTCGGCATCGAGGCCCGCGGCTTCATCCTCGGTGCGGCCGTGGCCTACGAGCTCGGCCTCGGCATGGTGCCCGTGCGCAAGGCCGGCAAGCTGCCGGGGGAGACGCTCAAGGAGTCCTACGCCCTCGAGTACGGCACGGCAGAGATCGAGGTGCACACCGACGCGTTCGAGCCGGGCCAGCGCGTCCTCGTCATCGACGACGTGCTCGCCACCGGCGGCACCGCCGAGGCGACGGCGCTCCTCGTGGAGCGCGCCGGTGCGCAGGTCGCCGCCATCGAGGTCGTCCTCGAGCTCGGGTTCCTCGACGGGCGCAGCCGGCTCGGCGACCGGCCCGTCAACGCCATCCTCACGGTGTGACCTCCGCGCGAGCGCCTAGACTCTCTCCATGAGCGAGGACGTCCGCAGCGAGCTGTCCACCCCGTCGCGGGTGCGCGCGCGCTTCGCCCGCTTCGGCGCCACGCGCCCGACGGGCAACCCCGTCCTCGAGCCGCTCATGACGGCGGTCCGGCAGAACCACCCCAAGGCCGACCTCTCCGTCATCGAGCGGGCGTATGCCGTCGCCGAGCGCGCGCACGACGGCCAGATGCGCAAGAGCGGCGACGCGTACATCACGCACCCGCTCGCCGTGACGACGATCCTCGCCGAGCTGGGCATGACGCCGCCCACCCTCGCGGCGGCGCTACTGCACGACACCGTCGAGGACACGGCATACGGCCTCGACGAGCTGCGGCGCGACTTCGGCGACGAGATCGCGATGCTCGTCGACGGCGTGACGAAGCTCGACAAGGTGACCTACGGCGAGGCCGCCCAGGCCGAGACGGTCCGCAAGATGGTCATCGCGATGGCCCGCGACATCCGGGTGCTCGTCATCAAGCTCGCCGACCGGCTGCACAACGCGCGCACGTGGCGCTACGTCAGCGCCGAGTCGGCCAAGCGCAAGGCCAACGAGACGCTCGAGATCTACGCGCCGCTCGCGCACCGGCTCGGCATGAACACCATCAAGTGGGAGCTCGAGGACCTCTCGTTCGCGACGCTCTACCCCAAGGTCTACGACGAGATCGTGCGGCTCGTCGCGGAGCGCGCCCCGGCCCGCGAGGAGTACCTCGCGAGCGTGCGCAGCCAGGTCAACGAGGACCTCACGGCGGCCAAGATCAAGGCCGTGGTCACCGGCCGGCCCAAGCACTACTACAGCGTGTACCAGAAGATGATCGTGCGCGGCCGCGACTTCGAGGAGATCTACGACCTCGTCGCGGTGCGCGTGCTCGTCGACACGGTGCGTGACTGCTACGCGGCGCTCGGCGCGCTGCACTCGCGGTGGAACCCGGTGCCCGGCCGGTTCAAGGACTACATCGCGATGCCGAAGTTCAACATGTACCAGTCGCTCCACACGACGGTCATCGGTCCGCAGGGCAAGCCCGTCGAGATCCAGATCCGCACGCACACGATGCACCGTCGCGCCGAGTACGGCGTCGCCGCGCACTGGAAGTACAAGGACCAGGCGGCCGGCGGCGGGCCCGCGCGGCCCGGCGAGATCACGCCGCAGAACGACATGGCGTGGCTGCGCCAGCTGCTCGACTGGCAGCGCGAGACCGAGGACCCGGGCGAGTTCCTCGACTCGCTGCGCTTCGAGATGGGCAGCAGCGAGGTCTACGTCTTCACCCCCAAGGGATCCGTGGTGGCCCTGCCCGTCGGTGGCACCCCCGTCGACTTCGCCTACGCCGTGCACACCGAGGTGGGCCACCACTGCATCGGCGCGCGCGTCAACGGCCGGCTCGTGCCGCTCGAGTCGACGCTCGAGAACGGCGACGTCGTCGAGGTGCTGACGAGCAAGGCCGACGGCGCCGGGCCCTCGCGAGACTGGCTCCAGTTCGTCAAGAGCCCGCGCGCGCGCAACAAGATCAAGCAGTGGTTCTCCAAGGAGCGGCGCGAGGAGGCCATCGACGCGGGCAAGGACGCCATCGCCAAGGCCCTGCGCAAGCAGAACCTCCCGCTCCAGCGGCTGATGAGCCACGACTCGATGACGGCCATCGCGACCGACCTGCGCTACCAGGACATCGAGGCGCTCTACGCCGCCGTCGGCGAGGGGCACGTCTCGGCCCAGCACGTCGTCGGCAAGGTCGTCGTTTCGATGGGCGGCGTCGAGGGGGCCACCGAGGACCTCGCCGAGGCGACGGTGCCGACGCGGGCGGCGAGCCGGCGGCGGGCCGGCGACCCGGGTGTCGTCGTCGTCGGCACGGCCGACGTGTGGGTCAAGCTCGCGAAGTGCTGCACCCCGGTGCCGGGCGACCCGATCATCGGGTTCGTCACCCGGGGGAGCGGTGTGTCGGTGCACCGCGTCGACTGCACGAACGCCGACCAGCTGACGGCCAACCCGGAGCGGCTCATCGACGTCGAGTGGGCCCCGAGCTCGGCGAGCGTCTTCCTCGTCCAGCTCCAGGTCGAGGCGCTCGACCGCAACCGGCTGCTCAGCGACGTGACGCGGGTGCTCTCCGACCAGCACGTCAACATCCTGTCGGCCTCGGTGCAGACGTCACGCGCCCGGGTGGCGATCTCGCGGTTCACCTTCGAGATGGGCGACCCCGCCCACCTCGACCACGTCATCAAGGCCGTGCGCAAGATCGACGGCGTCTTCGACGTCTACCGCGTCAACGGCGGCAAGTCGACCGCCTGACCCCACCCGTCGAGTGGCCACTTCTCGCGGGATCGCACCCAACGAGAGGCCAGTTCCTGCAGCAGGAACTGGCCTCTCGTTGGGTGCGAAGCCGCAAATTGTGGCCTCTCGACGGGTGGGGTGGGTGTCAGCCGCCGAACTCGGCGACGCCGGCGCGGGCCTGGTCGAGCCAGACCTGGCGGGCCTCGAGGGCCTCACGCGCCTTCTTGACCTTGCCCGCGTTGCCGGAGGCCTCCGCCTTGGCGAGGTCGTCCTCGAGGTCGGCGACCGCCCGCTCGAGCTGGTCGACCATGGCCTTGGCGCGCGCGGCCACCTCGGGGTTGCTCGACTTCCACTTGCGGTCCTCGGCGTCGCGCACCGTCTGCTCGACCCGGCGCATGGCCTTCTCGACCCGGTCCATGTCGGCGCGCGGCACCTTGCCGGCGGCGTCCCACTTGTCCTGGATGGTACGCAGCTGGCTCTTGGCCTTCTCGAGGTCGGTGACCGGCAGGATCGCCTCGGCCTCGACGAGCAGGGCCTCCTTGACCTCGAGGTTGCCGCGGTACTGCTCCTCCTCGGCCGCGACGACCTCGTCCTTGGCCGCGAAGAAGCTGTCCTGCGCCGCCTTGAACCGGGCCCACAGCTTGTCGTCGTCCGAGCGGCTCGCCCGGCCGGCCCGGCGCCACTCGTCCATGAGCCGCTTGAAGGCCCCGGCCGTGGCCGCCCAGTCGGTGCTCGAGGCGAGGGCCTCGGCCTCTGCCACGAGGCGCTCCTTGGCCGACTTGGCGTCCGCGTGCGCGGCGTCGAGACCGGCGAAGTGGCTGCGGCGGGCCTTGTCGAAGCCGTTGCGCGCCGAGCTGAAGCGGGTCCACAGGCTCGACTCGGTGTCGCGCTCGAGGCGGACGGAGGCGCGCTGGTGGGCTTTCCACTCGTCGAGCAGCTCACGCATGCGCGCGCCGCTCGTCTTCCACTGGATGCGGCTCTCGGGCTGGCCGGCGATGGCCTCGGCCTCGGCGACGATCCGCTCGCGCTCGGCGGTCGCCGCCGCACGGGCCTCGGCCCGGTGCTGCTGCTCGACCTTGCGCTTGCTCGCGATGCCCGACTGGATCTCGTCGAGCTTGGCCGCGAGCGCGTCGAGGTCGCCGACGACGGTCGCGTCGGTGACCTGCGCGGTGAGCGTCTTGAGCCCCTCGGCGACGTCCTTGCTCGGCACCTCCGGCTGCGCGAGGCGCTGCTCGAGCAGGACGGCGGAGGCGAAGAGTTCGTCGTACTTGCGCGCGAAGTACGTCAGCGCCTGCTCGTTGCTCGCGCCCGGGTAGGAGCCGACCTCTTGCTCGCCCTCCTTGGTGCGCACGAAGACGGTGCCGTTGTCGTCGACGCGTCCGTATGCCGCCGACGCCGAGTGGTCCGTCGTGATGAGCGCCGGCGCGGTCGGCACCGCGGGGTGCGGCACCGCCTTGGCGAGGGCCGCCGGCGTCGGGATGGCCGAGGGCTTCGGCACGCTCGCCGGCGTCGGGGCCGACGGGGCCGACGGGGCCGACGGGGCAGGGGCCGGCTCAGGGGCCGGTGCAGGGGCCGGCGTGGGCAGTGCGGGCGCCTCTGCCTCGGGCGCGTCCTCGGTCGAGGCCGCCTCTGCGGCAACGGGTTCCGGCGAGTGGGTCGTGGCCTCGGCGCTGTCGGCGCCCTCCGTGCTGGCCACCGATGCGACGGCGTCGGCCGTCTCGGCCTCCGCCGGCGTCACGGGCTCAGACGTCTCAGACGTCTCCGTCGCCTCGGCGACCGCGGTGATCTCGTCAGGCTCGGGCTGGTTCATGTCGCTCATGCCTTCTTCTCCGTCACAGTGACACTGAGGATGCTGATCGGGTTGACCGGCGTGGGCTCGCCCGCCGCGACGAGACCGCCCGCGGCGATCTTGTCGACGATGTCGAGGCCCTTGGTCACCTTCCCGAAGATCGTGTAGCCGCCACCGTCGGTGGGCAACTGGGTTTCCTTGTACGTGATGAAGAACTGGCCGCCGTTGCTGTTCGGGTCCTGGGTGCGGGCCATGGCGAGCACGCCACGGGGGTACCTGCCGTCCTTGGGTGCGTTCTCGATGCCGAAGCCGTAGCCCGGGTCGCCCTGGCCGGTGCCGGTGGGGTCGCCGCACTGCAGCACGTAGATGCCCTCGGTCGTGAGGCGGTGGCACGGGCTCGGCGCCCAGTAGCCGGTCTTGGCGAGGTTGAGGAACGACGCCACCGTCTGCGGGGCCTTGGCGCCGTCGAGCTCGAGCACGAGGTCACCGCAGGTGGTCTTGACCGTGGCGACGAACGTCTTGCCGGCTGCCGTCGCCTTGGACGGGACCGTGGTCTGCTGCTTGGGCTTGGCCTGGAGCGCCGGGGGGGCCGTGCAGCCTGCCGCCAGCTTCTGCCCGGCGGCGAGGCCACCCGACGAGGTCGTGGCGCCGTCGGTCGGCTGGGTCGCCGGCGCGGTCGACGCCGCGGACGGGGTGTCCGAGCTGCCGACGATCTTGGGCACCGCGATGACGGCGGCGATGACGAGGATGACCGCGAGGATCACACCGAAGACCTGCTTGTCGCGCGTCGCGTCACCCACGGGGGGCTTGGCGGTCTTCTGCTGTTCCTCATGGCGGCGGCGCGCACGTGCGCGTTCCTGCTCTTTGGTCACGAACCTCTCCTCGTACGGGCCACAGGGCATGTCGCCGGGCGTCCGGTCATTTTAGGGAACGACTCGCGCGTCGGCGCAGCGGGAGGGGTCACGACTGCGTGACATCTCCCGTTCGCCCTCCGGCTCGTCCTCCCGGGCCGGATGCGGTGGGCCCCCTTGCGGGGCCGTCGCTAGGCTCCAGACGTGCTGACCATCGCCTTCCCGGCCCAGGCCTTCGACACCAACTGCTACGTCCTCGCGACGCAGGCGGGCGAGGAGTGCCTCGTCGTCGACCCGGGCATCGGGGTCGAGGAGACGCTGCGCGAGGTGCTCACCGAGCACCGGCTCCGGCCCGCCGCGGTGCTGCTCACGCACGGGCACGTCGACCACGTCTACTCGGTGACCCCCGTGTGCGGCGCGGACACCGCCGCCTACATCCACCGCGACGACCGCTACCGGCTGCACGACCTCCTCGGCCAGAGCAACCCCGGCCTCGTCGCGATGCTCGAGCAGCAGTTCGGCCGTGCGGCGACGTGGACCGAGCCGACCAACGTCGTGGAGATCGGCGACGGCACCCGACTGAAGCTCGCCGGGCTCGACGTCGACGTGCTGCACGCGCCCGGTCACACCGAGGGCTCGGTGATGTTCGGCATCGACGGCGTGCCCGACGGCATCCGTGAGCAGGTCGACGTCGACCGCACCATGGTCAGCGGCGACGTGCTCTTCGCCGGCTCGATCGGCCGCACCGACCTTCCGGGCGGTGACGCGGCCGCCATGCAGCGCAGCCTGCGCGACGTCGTGCTCCCGCTGCCCGACACGACGCTCGTGCTCCCCGGGCACTACCACGCCACCACGATGGCCCACGAGCGTGCCACGAACCCCTACCTGAAAGACTTGCCCGCGTGAACTCCCCGCAGCCCAAGGCCGCCAAGGTCATGCCGATCAGCGGCTTCCCCGAGTACCTGCCCTCCGAGCGCATCGTCGAGCAGCGCTTCCTCGACGTCATCCGCGAGACCTTCGAGCTGCACGGTTTCAGCTCGGTCGAGACGCGCTCGATCGAGCCGATCGAGCGCCTGAGCAGCCAGGGCGAGGACGCCGACAAGGAGATCTACGCGGTCTCGCGCCTCGCCGGCGGCAGCGACGAGGAGGCCCGGTGGGGCCTGCACTTCGACATGACGGTGCCGTTCGCCCGCTACGTGCTCGAGAACGCCGGCAAGCTCGCCTTCCCGTTCCGGCGCTACCAGATCCAGAAGGCATGGCGCGGTGAGCGCCCGCAGGAGGGCCGCTACCGCGAGTTCACCCAGGCCGACATCGACGTCGTCGACGTCGGGCAGCTCTCGCCGCACTTCGAGGCCGAGATGCCGCTCGTCATCGCCGACGTCTTCAGCCGCTTCCCCGTCGGCGAGTTCGTCATCCAGGTCAACGACCGGAAGATCCCGAACGGCTTCTACCAGGGCATCGGCATCACCGACGTCATCGGCACCCTGCGCATCGTCGACAAGCTCGACAAGATCGGGCCCGACAAGGTCAAGGCGCTGCTCGTCGAGTCCGGCACGACCCCCGAGCAGGCCGACCAGTGCCTCGCGCTCGCCGCCATCCGCTCGACCGACCTCGGCTTCGTCGAGCAGGTGCGCGCCCTCGGCGTCGAGCACCCCCTCCTCGACGAGGGCCTCGAGTCGCTGGCGAACGTCATCCGCACCGGCATGGCGCACGCGCCCGGCCGGCTCGTGGCCGACCTGCGCATCGCCCGCGGCCTCGACTACTACACCGGCACGGTCTACGAGACGCAGTTCGTCGGCCACGAGTCGTGGGGCTCGTTCTGCTCCGGCGGCCGCTACGACGCGCTGGCGAGCGACGGCAGGACGACCTACCCCGGCGTCGGCATCTCGATCGGCGTCACGCGCATCCTCGGGCTGCTCGTCGGCCGTGGGCTCGTCACCGCCTCGCGCTCGACGCCGGCGGCCGTGCTCGTCGCCCTCACCGACGACGACTCGCGCGAGCAGGCCGTCTCGGTGGCCACCGCGCTGCGCCGTCGGGGCATCGCCTGCGAGGTCGCGCCCGCGGCCGCCCGCTTCGGCAAGCAGATCCGGTATGCCGAGCGCCGCGGCATCCCCTACGTCTGGTTCCCCGGGGCGGGGGAGGCGGGCGACGAGGTCAAGGACATCCGCAGCGGCGAGCAGGTGCCGGCCTCCGCCGACGCCTGGACGCCGCCGGCCGAGGACCTGGCGCCCGTGGTCACCCGCACCGACGCCGGCAGCTGAGCGCCCACCGCACACGCCGGCCGGCGGCGAGCGGTCGCCACGCGGACCTCACACCCCGGGTGGCGGCCGCAGGCCCTCGTCGCGCAGCTCGAGCAGGGCGAGGCGGCGGATGACGTCGCGGTCCCGGCGGCGCCACGCGCCCGCCGGGTCGTCGGAGACCGCTGCGAGCGCCCGCACCGGCTGGGTCGTCATGGCGCGCAGGGCGAAGAGGTCGAGGTCCTCGCTCGCGTCGAGGTAGCGCTGCGACGTCAGGGCGTTGCGCACGAACCGGCCTCGCACGAAGAGCCAGACACCGAGCACGAGCAGCGAGGGCACGAGCGCGACGGTCCAGCCGAGCGCGAGCGCCAGCTGGTCGACCGTGCCCGACATCGAGGTGCCCGCCTGCGCCAGCGTCGTGCCGGAGCCGGCCGCGCTGTCGAGCCATGACCTGAGCTGGTCACCGACGAGGGGCAGCTGGGCCGCCTGCTCGCCCGCCCCGGACAGCGAGCCGTTCACCGACCGGCCGGCCGAGGTGATCGAGTCGGCGGGTCCGCGCAGCTGCTCGACGGTGTCGTGGACCCGGCGACCGGCGTACGCCCACGTGGCCACCCACAGCAGCACGAGCACGTCGGAGAGCAGCTGCCGGGTGCGTCGCCCCGTGGTGTCCGCGTAGAGCTTCATGGCGCCTCCCGTCGTCCTGCGAGCCCAACCTAGGTCACGGGGACCGGTGCCGCGCGAGGGCGCGCCCCGGCGTCGCTAGAGTGGGCTCGCCGGTCAGAGCCGACCGGTCGTCACCCCCTGTCGGGGCAACCCGGACAGGGCAACTCGGACAAGGAAGTGTCAGCGCATGAAGGTCGGCATCCCTCGCGAGGTCAAGAACCACGAGTACCGGGTGGCCATCACCCCCTCGGGCGTGCACGAGCTCACCGATCACGGTCACGACGTGCTCATCGAGAAGGACGCCGGGGTCGGCTCGCAGATCAGCGACGCGGACTACGTCGCCGCCGGCGCCCGCATCCTCGACTCGGCCGACAACGTGTGGGGCGACGCGGACATGGTGCTCAAGGTCAAGGAGCCCGTGGCCGAGGAGTACCACCGCATGCGCGAGGGGCTCACCCTCTTCACCTACCTGCACCTCGCCGCCGACAAGCCGCTCACCGAGGAGCTCGTCAAGCGCAAGGTCACCGGCATCGCCTACGAGACGGTCCAGCTGCCCTCCGGCGGCCTGCCGCTGCTCTACCCGATGTCGGAGGTCGCCGGCTGCCTCGCCCCGCAGGTGGGCGCCCACGCGCTCATGCGCGCGCAGGGTGGCCGCGGCGTGCTCATGGGCGGCGTCGGCGGCGTCGCCAACGCCAAGGTCGTCATCCTCGGTGCGGGCGTCTCGGGCCAGAACGCCGCGAACATCGCGCTCGGCATGGGCGCCGACGTCACGCTGCTCGACACCGACCTCGACAAGCTGCGGATGTCGTTCTGGCGCTACGACAACCGCGTGCACGGCCTCGCGTCCTCCAAGCTCACCGTGCAGGAGCAGGTGATGCAGGCCGACATGGTCATCGGCGCGGTGCTCATCCCCGGCGCCGCCGCCCCGAAGCTCGTCTCGAACGAGCTCGTCTCGCAGATGAAGCCGGGCTCGGTGCTCGTCGACATCGCCATCGACCAGGGTGGCTGCTTCGAGGACAGCCACGCGACGACGCACGCGGACCCCACCTACACCGTGCACAACTCGGTCTTCTACTGCGTCGCCAACATGCCCGGCGCCGTGCCGAACACGTCGACCTACGCGCTGACGAACTCCACGCTGCCGTATGCCGTCAAGCTCGCCAACCAGGGGTGGCACGAGGCGCTGCGCGGTGACCACGCCCTCGCGCTCGGCCTCAACACGCACGCCGGTCACGTCACGTACGCCGGCGTCGCCGAGGCGCACGGCATGGAGTCCGTCAGCCTCGAGACGGCGCTGTCCTGACGGAGCACGCCCCCACCGAGCCACCCGCGGGCCGCGCCTCACGCCTCGAGCGCGACGTCCGCGGGTGGCTCGACCACGTGCGCGTCGAGAAGGGCGCCTCGGACAACACGCTGAGCTCCTACGCGCGCGACCTGCGCGCCTACAGCGCGTTCCTCGCCGGGCGGGGCGTCGACGACGCCGGAGCCGTCACCGAGGCCCACGTCACCGACTTCCTCGCCTCGCTGCGCGAGCGCGGCCTCGCGGCGTCGTCCGCGGCCCGCACGCTCGTCGCGGTGCGCGGCTTCCACCGGTTCCTCGCCCTCGAGGGCCAGGTGGGCTCCGACCCCGCGGCGGCCGTGGCGCCGCCCAAGCCGCCGGCACGGCTGCCCAAGGCGATCCCCGTCGAGGACGTCGAGCGCCTGCTCGCGGCCGCCTCGCTCGGCGACACCCCGGAGTCGCTCCGCGACCGCGCGCTGCTCGAGGTGCTCTACGGCACGGGCGCACGGATCAGCGAGGCCGTCGGCCTCGACGTCGACGACCTCGACCTCGGTGACGCCGCACGCGGCGGTTCCGGCAGCCCGGGGGACCCCGGTCGTGGGGGTGCGGCCTCGGTGCGCCTGCTCGGCAAGGGCGGGAAGGAGCGCGTGGTGCCGGTGGGGCGCTACGCGGTGGAGGCCGTGACGGCATACCTCGTGCGGGGACGACCCACGTTGGCGGCGAGCGGGCGCGGGGGACCGGCGCTCTTCCTCGGGCGGCGCGGCGCCCGGCTCTCGCGCCAGTCGGCGTGGGCGGTCATCCAGCAGGCGGCCGAGCGGGCCGACCTCGGCCAGCACGTGTCGCCCCACACGCTGCGGCACTCGTTCGCGACGCACCTGCTCGACGGCGGCGCCGACGTCCGCGTGGTGCAGGAGCTGCTCGGGCACGCGTCGGTGACGACGACGCAGATCTACACCATGGTCTCGGTCCAGCGGCTCCGCGAGGTGTACGCGGGCGCCCACCCCCGAGCCCGCTGATAGGGTCACACGTGATCAGCGAGAGGCTGACCGCAGCATCTCAGGGCAAGGCCGAGCGGAGTTGGAACACCCGGTGAACGAGGAGTCACACGAGACCATGCAGTCCGTGCCGTCCGAGGACCTCGCCCCTCCGGCGCAGGCCGGTGCCTCCCCGGTGGCCCACCTGCCCGGCATCGAGTCGAACGGCGCCGTCATGGGCCCCACCGGCCGACCGGTGCCCGACTTCCCGGACCCCGCGCCGCTGACGAGCCACGGGCCGGCGCGCATCATCGCCATGTGCAACCAGAAGGGCGGCGTCGGCAAGACGACGACGACGATCAACCTCGGTGCGGCGCTCGCCGAGCTCGGGCGTCGCGTCCTCGTCATCGACTTCGACCCGCAGGGCGCCCTGTCGGTCGGGCTCGGCGTCAACGCGCAGGAGCTCGACGTCACGATCTACAACCTGCTCGTCGAGCGCGGGCACGACATCCGCGACGTGATCACGCCCACGCGCACGGCCAACCTCGACGTCGTGCCGGCCAACATCGACCTGTCGGCGGCGGAGGTGCAGCTCGTCGGCGAGGTGGCCCGTGAGCAGATCCTCGCGCGCGTGCTGCGACCGGTGGCCGACGACTACGACGTCATCCTCATCGACTGCCAGCCCTCGCTCGGGCTGCTCACGGTCAACGCGCTCACGGCCGCGCACGGGGTCGTCATCCCGCTCGAGTGCGAGTTCTTCGCGATGCGCGGCGTGGCCCTACTCATCGACACCATCGACAAGATCACCGACCGGCTCAACCCGCGCCTGCAGGTCGACGGCATCCTCGCCACGATGTACGACGGCCGCACCCTGCACAGCCGCGAGGTCGTGCGCTCGGTCGTCGACCACTTCGGTGACCAGGTGTTCCACACGGTCATCAGCCGCACGGTGAAGTTCCCCGACGCCACGCTCGCGGCCGAGCCGATCACGTCGTACTCCTCCGACCACTCGGGCGCCAACGCCTACCGCCAGCTCGCGCGCGAGCTCATCGCCCGCGGCGGCGCGGCCTGACCGGCCGTGACCCGATGAACGGGCAGGGCACGGTCGACCGCGAGCTGGTCGAGCGCGAGGTGGCCGAGCGGGAGGCGGAAGGTGGGACGACCGCTGTCGGTGACCCCACCGAGCCCGCTGGCCTCGACGACGGCGACACGCTCGTCGCCGACGCGCAGCTCCCCGCCCCGGCTCGTGAGCTGACACCGGGCGGCGTCATCACGCGCCGCGGCGGCACCACGTTCGAGGTGCACCTCGACGTCTTCTCCGGCCCCTTCGACCTGCTGCTCGGCCTCATCAGCAAGCACAAGCTCGACATCACCGAGGTGGCGCTCGCCAAGGTCACCGACGAGTTCGTGGCGCACATCAAGGCCGCGCAGGCGGCCGACAGCGACTGGGACCTCGGGCAGGCCTCGGAGTTCCTCCTCGTCGCCGCCACGCTGCTCGACCTCAAGTCCGCGCGCCTGCTGCCGCAGTCCGGACCGCAGGACGACGAGGACCTCGCGCTCATCGAGGCGCGCGACCTGCTCTTCGCGCGGCTGCTGCAGTACCGCGCGTACAAGCAGATCGCCGGCACGTTCCGCGACCGGATGGCCACGGCGGGGCGCATCACCGCGCGCCAGGCCGGCCTCGAGCCCGAGTTCGAGCGGCTGCTGCCCGAGCTCGTCATCGCCGTGACGCCCGAGCAGTTCGCCCGCATCGCCGCCCGGGCGATGACCCCCAAGGTCGCACCGACGGTCGGCCTCGAGCACCTGCACGCGCCGCAGGTCAGCGTGCGCGAGCAGGCCGCCATCATCGTCGACCGGCTGCGCCACCGCGGCCAGGTCTCTTTCCGCGCTCTCGTCGCGGATGCCGACAGCACCCTCGTCATCGTCGCCCGCTTCCTCGCCCTCCTCGAGCTGTTCAAGGAGGCGGCCATCGCCTTCGAGCAGGCCGAGGCGCTCGGTGAGCTGGACGTGCGCTGGACCGGCACCGAGGACGGCGACGTCGCCATCGACGACGAGTTCGACGAGGACGCGGACGGGACGTCGGACGCGGAGGTGGGCGCGGAGGCGCCGGACGACGCCGCGACCCCCACGGACGACACGCAGACCCCGACGGACGCCGACGGGCCCCCGCGCGGCGGCGACGTCCCCGCAGCGACAGGAGCAGACGATGAGTGACCAGGCGGCGCCGCCCGAGGCGACCACCGACGCCACCCCTCCCACCGAGATCGACGAGCGTGCCGAGCCCACCGGGGCGGCCGAGCTCGACGCGCACGCCGAGGGCGACGAGAGTGCCGAGGGCGTCGAGGGCGCCGACGAGCAGATCGCGTTCGACATCAACGCCTTCCCCGGTGGGGCCCGCTCGGCGCTCGAGGCCGTGCTCATGGTCGTCGACGAGCCGGTGACCGAGCTCGCCCTCGCGTCGGCGCTGGAGCTGCCGGTCAAGGACGTGCGCGGCCACCTGGAGGCGCTCGAGGAGGAGTACGCCGCCGCCCAGCGCGGGTTCACCCTGCGCAGCGTCGCGGGCGGGTGGCGCGTCTACAGCCGCTCCGACTACGCGCCCGTCGTCGAGAAGTTCGTGCTCGACGGGCAGCAGGCGAAGCTGACCCAGGCCTCCCTCGAGACGCTGGCCGTCATCGCCTACCGCCAACCGGTCTCGCGCGCCCGCGTCAGCGCCGTCCGCGGCGTCAACGTCGACGGGGTCGTGCGCACGCTCACCTCGCGCGGCCTCATCGAGGAGGTCGAGGACGTGGGGGAGAGCGGCGCGGTGCTCTACCGCACGACGCCCTTCTTCCTCCAGCGCATGGGCCTGTCGAGTCTTGACGACCTGCCGGCCCTCGCGCCCTATCTACCGGACGTCGACGTCATCGACGAGCTCATCGAGGAAGGACACGCATGAGCGAGTACTCCAGGTCTCCCCGCCAGCCCCGCAAGAAGTCGACGGGAGGCTCGGGCGGCGCCCCGGGAGGTGCCCGTCGCGGCGGCCCCGGCGGCAAGGGCGCCGGTCGTCCGGTGGCCGGTGGCAAGCACGCCAAGCCGGCCCGCGGCACCAAGGGCGCCGGTCCGCGCTTCGCCGGGTCCACCAAGGCGAGCCAGCCCACGCGGCTGCCCGAGCGCCAGGCCCGCCCCGAGATCGACGTCCACGACCCCGACGGCGTGCGCCTGCAGAAGCTCATGGCGGCGGGCGGCGTGGGTTCGCGCCGCGTCTGCGAGAACCTCATCGAGCAGGGCCGGGTCGAGGTCGACGGGCAGGTCGTCACCGAGCTGGGCGTGCGGATCAACCCGCAGACCCAGACCGTCCACGTCGACGGGGTGCGCGTCAACCTCGACGAGGACCGGGTCTACCTCGCCTTCAACAAGCCCAAGGGCGTCGTGACGACGATGCACGACGAGCTCGGCCGCGTCTCGCTCGAGGACTACGTCGGCAACCGCGAGCAGCGCCTCTTCCACGTCGGCCGGCTCGACGCCGACACCGAGGGCCTGCTCCTGCTGACGAACGACGGCGACCTCGCGCACCGGCTGCAGCACCCGGCATACGGCGTGCTCAAGACGTACGTCGCGACGATCCGCGGGCCGGTCCAGCGCGACGTCGGCAAGCGCCTGCGCGAGGGCGTCGAGCTGGAGGACGGCCCGGTCAGCGTCGACTCGTTCCGCATCGTCGACCACCAGCCCGGCAAGGCCATGGTCGAGGTCGTGCTCCACGAGGGACGCAAGCACGTCGTGCGCCGCATGCTCGACGCCGTCGGGCACCCGGTGGTCGAGCTCGTGCGCACCGAGGTGGGGCCGATCCGCCTCGCCGACCTCAAGTCGGGTCGCACGCGGCGGCTCAACAAGGCGGAGATCGGCGCCCTGTACAAGGCCGCCGGTCTGTGATCCGGACGCTGCGCCGGTCGCCTCGTCCGCTCGCTACGCTGACGAGGTGACCACGCACGTCCGCATCGTCGGCGCCGGCCTCATCGGCACCAGCCTCGGAATCGCCCTGTCGAACAAGGGATTCCGTGTTTCACTGGTCGACCCGTCCCCGACGGCCGTGCGGCTGGCGCGCGACCTCCGGGCCGGTGAGATCGCCGACGACGCGATGCCCCCGCCCGACGTCGTCGCGGTCGCGGCCCCGCCCGACGTCGCGGCCCGTGTGGTCGTCACGGAGCTGAACCGCTGGCCCGACGCCGTCGTGACCGACACGGCCTCCGTCAAGGAGTCGATCCTGCGCGTCGTGCTCGACTCGGGCGCCGACGCGAGCCGCTACGTCGGGTCGCACCCGATGGCGGGGCGCGAGCGCTCCGGCGCCGCTGCCGCCCGCGGTGACCTCTTCGACGGCCGCGCGTGGGTCGTCGTGCCTCACGAGGGCTCGACCGAGGCCGCGGTGCGGCTCGTGCGCTCCCTCGCGGTGGCGGTCGGCTCCGCCGTGAGCGTCATGCCGGCCCACGAGCACGACGAGGCGGTGGCCGCGGTCTCGCACGTGCCGCAGCTCGCCTCGAGCATCGTCGCGGCCTGCCTGCGCGACCTGCCCGACACGGCGGTCGGGCTGGCCGGCCCGGGCATCCGCGACGTCACGCGGATCGCGGCGAGCGACCCCCGGCTCTGGACGCAGATCCTCGCCGGCAACGCCCCGGCCGTCCGCGACGTGATGCGCCACGTGCGGGCCGACGTCGACGCGGTCATCGGGGCGCTCGACGAGCTCGTGGAGGCCGACGGACACGGGTCGCTCGGCACGCTGAGCCGCGTGCTCGAGGCGGGCAACCTCGGCCACGCGCGCATCCCGGGCAAGCACGGGTCCGCGCCGGCGGCATACGGCGTCGTGTCGGTCGTCGTTCCCGACGAACCGGGCTCTCTGGCAAGGCTGCTCACCGACATGGGCAACGCCGGCATCAACCTCGAGGACCTGCACCTCGAGCACGGCCTGGGCCAGGCGGTGGGCGTCGCGGAGATCTCCGTCGTGCCGGCGTCGGTGGAGCCGCTGCTCACCGAGCTCGCGCGGCTCGGCTGGCGGGTCCACGACTGAGCGAGACCGGCGCCGCGGCGGACGACCGCAGGGGGCCGGCGGGGGAGGCACTATCCTCGTCGCCATGCCTGAGACCGCCGAGGAGCACCTGTCCGGATTCGTCATCGCCGTGGACGGCCCCTCGGGATCCGGCAAGTCGAGCGTGAGCCGGCGCGTGGCCAGCACGCTCGGCTACGGCTACCTCGACACCGGCGCGATGTACCGCGCCCTCACGTGGTGGTGCCTGCACGAGGGCGTCGACCCCACGGACGCCGACGCGGTTCTCGCTGCGGCACAACGCTTCCCGCTGACCATCGGCACCGACCCCGAGGCGCCGACCGTGGAGGTCGACGGCACCGACGTCGCGGCCGACATCCGTGAGACGCGCATCTCGACGAACGTCTCGGCCGTCGCGGGCGTCATCCCGGTGCGCGAGATCCTCCGCGTGCTGCAGCGTCGACTCATCTCCGAGGCGGGCGCGGCCCGCGGCGGGGTCGTGGCCGAGGGTCGCGACATCACGACCGTCGTCGCGCCGGACGCGCCGGTGCGCGTGCTGCTCACCGCCTCCGAGGAAGCCCGCCTCGCCCGGCGCTCCAAGGAGCTGCACGGCGCCGCCGACGCCGACTCGGTCGCGGCCACCCGCTCGCAGATCGTCGACCGCGACAAGGCCGACTCGGCCGTGACGCAGTTCACCGTGGCGGCCGACGGGGTGACGACCATCGACACCTCGCACCTCGACTTCGAGGGTTCGGTCGAGGCGGTGCTCCAGGTCGTCGAGGCGGCACGGGCATGACGGCCACCGGCGAGACCGCCGCGCCGCACCCGCGGCGCGCCGTCGTCGGCCGCTGGATCGGCATCGCCATCTTCCACTCGCTCTACCGCGGCCGGGCGCAGCACGTCGAGCGCGTGCCCCTCACGGGTCCGGTCATCCTGGTCGCCAACCACGCCGCCTTCCTCGACGGTCCGTTCGTCTTCTCGATGGCACCCCGACCCGTCAACTTCCTCGTCAAGCAGGAGGCCTTCAGGGGCTTCTTCGGCTGGCTCATCCGCGCCGTCGGCCAGATCCCCATCGACCGCACCGTGGGCGACCGGGCAGCCCTCGCCACGGCGACGGCCGTGCTCGAGCGCGGGGGAGCGGTCGGCATCTTCCCCGAGGGCAACCGCGGCACCGGCGAGGTCGAGCAGGTCAACCAGGGCGCGGCCTGGATCGGCCTGCGCACCGGTGCGACCATCGTGCCGGTCGCGGTGAGCGGAACGCGGCCCCCGGGCGGCTCAGCGGACGCCTGGCCGCGTCCGCGCAGCACCCTCGACGTGGTCTTCGGGGAGCCGTTCACGCTGACCGTTCCGAGCGGTGTGCCGGGCCGCGACCGGCTCCGGCTCGCCAGCGACCAGCTGCGCGACGCCCTCGCGTCGCACGTACGCTCCGCGCGGTGGGAGAATGGTCCTTCAACAGACGTTCACTGATTCGAGGACACCGTGACTGACGAGACCGCCCGCCCCACCGACGAGGGCGCTCCGATCTCGACCGCCGACCCCACCGTCGCCGTCGACGCCCCTGACGAGGTGTCGGTCGAGCGCGCGCTCCGGGCCGGTCTCGACGACTTCGAGCTGAGCCCCGAGGACCAGGCGCTGCTCGACGCCGAGGGGCCGTATGCCGCCGGCGCCACCGAGCAGGGACCGCTGCCGGTCCTCGCCGTCGTCGGGCGCCCCAACGTCGGCAAGTCGAGCCTGGTCAACCGCATCCTGCGCCGCCGTGAGGCCGTCGTCGAGGACGTGCCCGGCGTGACCCGCGACCGCGTGTCCTACGAGGCCGAGTGGGGCGGGCACCGCTTCACCATCGTCGACACCGGCGGCTGGGAGGCCGACGCCACGGGCATCCACCTGCGCGTGGCCGAACAGGCCGAGATCGCCATCGACCTCGCCGACGTCGTGATGTTCGTCGTCGACGCCACGGTCGGTGCCACCGACGACGACGAGTCGGTCGTCAAGCTGCTCCGCCGCTCGGGCAAGCCGGTCGTGCTCGTCGCCAACAAGGTCGACGACCAGCGCGGTGAGGCCGACGCGGCCACCCTGTGGAGCCTCGGGCTCGGCCAGCCCTACCCCGTCTCGGCCGTGCACGGCCGGGGCAGCGGCGATGCGCTCGACGCGGTGCTCGAGGTGCTCCCGGACGTCAGTGCGCACGGCGCCTACGCCCAGGGCGGTCCGCGCCGGGTCGCGCTCATCGGCCGCCCGAACGTCGGCAAGTCGAGCCTGCTCAACAAGCTCGCCGGAAGCGAGCGCGTCGTCGTCGACAACGTCGCCGGCACCACGCGCGACCCCGTCGACGAGCTCATCGAGCTGGGTGGCAAGACGTGGCGCTTCGTCGACACGGCCGGCATCCGGCGTCGGGTGCACCAGGCCCGCGGAGCGGACTTCTACGCGTCGCTGCGCACCCAGACGGCCCTCGAGAAGGCCGAGGTGGCCGTCGTGCTCATCGACGCCGAGCAGCCGATCGCCGAGCAGGACGTGCGCGTCGTGCAGCAGGTCATCGACGCGGGCCGCGCCCTCGTCATCGCCTACAACAAGTGGGACACCCTCGACGAGGAGCGTCGTCACTACCTCGAGCGCGAGATCGACAAGGAGCTCGTGCAGGTGCCGTGGGCGCCCCGGGCCAACATCTCGGCCCGCACGGGACGCCACATGGACCGCCTCGTGCCGGCGATCGAGACCGCGCTCGAGTCGTGGGACAGCCGCGTGCCCACGGCCCGCCTCAACGCCTTCCTCGGCGAGATCGTCGCGGCGCACCCGCACCCGCTGCGCGGTGGCAAGCAGCCGCGCATCCTCTTCGCCACCCAGGCGTCGACCCGTCCGCCGCGCTTCGTCATCTTCGCGTCGGGCTTCATCGAGGCCGGCTACCGGCGCTTCATCGAGCGTCGCCTGCGCGAGCAGTTCGGCTTCGAGGGCACGCCCATCGAGGTCTCGGTGCGCGTGCGCGAGAAGCGCCGCCGCTGACGCGAAGACCCTCGCAGGGCTCTCGTGGGGCCCTCGCGGGGCCCTCGCGGGGGCCGATTGGGACCAGCGGCATCCGGTGCGCTAATGTTCCTTTCGCCCCGCGGGGCACTCGGGCTGTGGCGCAGCTTGGTAGCGCACTTGACTGGGGGTCAAGGGGTCGCAGGTTCAAATCCTGTCAGCCCGACGGTGTGATGTCGCAAGACATCGGAATGAGCCGGACCTACGGAATGTAGGTCCGGCTCATTCGTTTTTGCGG
>NZ_BAABIW010000024.1:0-132034 GCF_039542985.1 Terrabacter aeriphilus | reverse complement strand
ACCTCACCCGGAGGTTCTCCTCATCGTCAACGCCTACGTGTCACCAACGTCCAGGCCGAGTACAGCTAGAGCGCACCCGTGGGGGTGCACCGACCGGCATACCGCAGAATGGGGCCATGCTCATGGGGAACAAGAAGGCCCAGCGGATCACGGTCGGTGTCATCATCGGCGTCATCGTCGTGAGCCTCGCGCTCTCGCTCATCTCGACCGCCTCGGCGACGCCGTAGCCCTCCCGGGCGCCCGTCGAATCCGCCCGGGGCGACAGGTCGCCCGTCCGCGGCCGCCCGATTTTGTCCCAGCCCGGGACGGCTGCTAACGTTTCACCTCGTTGCGCCGCTAGCTCAATTGGCAGAGCAAGTGACTCTTAATCACTGGGTTCGGGGTTCAAGTCCCTGGCGGCGCACTTTCGAAGGCCCCCGTTCGGAGAGATCCGAACGGGGGCCTTCCGCATGCTCCCGTGTGCCGTGCCGCCCCGGTCCGTGTATCACCGTGACAGCGGGCGTCCTCCCTTGCACCATGGGAGGACACCCGGATGTGGGTGGGCGCCCGGGCTGCGCGAAGGAGACGCCATGACGCACGACACCGGCGGGCAGGACCCGTGGACGGCCCACAGCGAGCACGAGGGACAGGGCCGGGGCCTCGGCGTCGAGGTGGTCGTCGAGCCGGACCTGCCCACCGACGGTCCGGGCGGCGACGACCGCGGCATCGACATCCGTGGGCCGGGGCAGAGCGTGCCGCTCGCGCGGCGGTTCACGACCTTCGACGTCGACATGTGCACGCGGTTCGTCTGGAACTGCCTGGCGGCCCCTCGCCACTTCGGGCTGCACCACGCCATCGAGGCCTGGGACCGCGCCACCCGTCGCCACCCCGACGGGGACCCGCCCGCCGGCGCCCCCGTCTACTGGGGCGGCGGCCGGTTCGGCCACATCGCCCTCTCGGTCGGGGGCGGCCTCGTCCGGTCGACCGACTGGTCGCACGACGGCGTCGTCGGCGAGGTCTCGATCGCCCGGCTGACCGACGCGTGGAACAAGCCCTACCGCGGGTGGTCGTCCGACTTCGCGGGCGTGCCGATCCCCGGCCTCGGGCGCGGGGGCGCGGGGCGGGCGGGGGCGCGGGGGCGGGCGGGGGCGCGGTCACGCTGACGGCCGCGCCGCCCGTCGACGACGAGGCGATCCGCCCCGGCGAGCGCAACGCGGCGGTGCGCCGGTTCAACCGGGCCCTCTGGAAATCGATGCCGGCCTCGTATCGCGCCGAGCACCGCGCCGCGTGGATGGGCGAGGCCGCCGACCTCTACGGCCCGGTGTCGCAGCAGGTCTGCTTCGACCGCTACGCGCTGCTCAACCGGCAGGACCCGAGGCGGTGGCCGATGCCGACGAAGCCGGTGTGGCCGGGGCCGGGCCTGCTGCGCCACCTCGGCCTCCGACCGGACTGACGCCGGCCCGGGTCAGCGACGACGCCGGAGCAGCCCCACCGCGACGACGACGACCACGGCCGCGGCGACGACGGCGCCGATGCGCTCGACGCGCAGCTCGCCCGTCTCGGTGTGGGTGGCCGCATCGAGGCGCAACCTCAGCCCCTGCAGCTGCCGCTGCGCGATGACCTGCGGCTGAGCGCGGTACGCCAGCTCGTTGACCGTGCCCTCGAGGCGGGCGCGGGCGGTCTGGATGTCCTGCTCGATCCGTGCGGTGTCGCTCATGTGGCTTCCTTTCGGGGTGGTGCGACTCTAGTCGGCGAGGCCGAGGTCGCGACGGAGCTTGGCCACGTGGCCGGTCGCCTTGACGTTGTAGAGGGCGTGGCTGACCGTGCCCTCCTCGTCGACGACGAACGTCGACCGGATGACGCCCTCGACGGTCTTGCCGTAGAGCTTCTTCTCGCCCCACGCACCGTATGCGCGGTGCACCGACAGGTCCTCGTCGCTGAGGAGCGGGAGGGTGAGGTGGTCGCGTTCCCGGAACGCCGCGAGCTTCGCGGGCTTGTCCTTGGAGATGCCGACGACCTCGTAGCCGTCCTTCTTGAGCGAGTCGAGCGACTCGCTGAAGTCGCAGGCCTGCTTGGTGCAGCCCGGCGTCATGGCGGCCGGGTAGAAGTAGACGATGACCTTGCGGCCCGCGAAGTCCGCGAGGGAGACGGTCTCCCCCGAGTCGTCGGTGAGACTGAAGCCGGGGGCCTGCTGGCCCGGCTCGAGTCGAGCGGTCACGGTCTGCTCCTTCGTTCTCGTGTCGGCGAGCCCGTACCCGTTCCGGTCGGTCGGCGTCGCCGCGGTGGGTGCTCTCGTGCGGACGGCGGGACTCGAACCCGCACACCTGAGGCACAGGAACCTAAATCCTGCGTGTCTACCAGTTCCACCACGTCCGCTCGCGGGTGCGGCCCCACTGTAGTTGCCCGGGCTCACGCATCAGCAGGCGCTGCCAGCCGCCCGGTCTCTCCAGGCGGGACGAGCAGGAGGTGACCCGTGGACAGGGTCGAGCAGGAAGCGGCAGCGGCGCCGGCGACGACGAGCGGGACGGGGTCGCACCGGCACCCGGCTGACCCGTGGCGTCACTCCACCCGGACGGTGACGACGTGGATGCCGGTGGCGCCGTCGGGCGCGGGCGGCGCCTCGAGCGGCGACTGCACCTCACCGGAGGCGTCGTAGGCCCGCACCCGGATGTCGTGGCTGCCGGCCGTCGCCTGCCACTCGTAGACCCACTGGCGCCACGTGTCGGTGCTGGCGTCGACGGCGAGCCGGGCTGCGGCCCAAGGCTGCTGGTCGACCTGCACCTCGACCTTGGAGATGCCGCGGTGCTGTGCCCACGCCACGCCCGCCACCGCGACCGTGCCGGCCTTGACGACCGCCCCCGCGCGTGGCACGTCGATGCGGGACGCCGTCTTGATCGGCCCCATGGCCGACCACCCGCGCGGCGTCCAGTAGGCGACGTCGTCGGCATACGTCGTCACCTTGAGCTCGGTGACCCACTTCGTCGCCGACACGTAGCCGTAGAGGCCGGGCACGACGACCCGCACGGGGAACCCGTGCTCGAAGGGCAGCGGCTCACCGTTCATGCGGATCGCGAGGAGCGCGTTGCGGTCGTCGGTGAGCGCGCCGAGCGGGGTCGAGGCGGTGAAGCCGTCGACGCTGGTCTGGAGCACCATGTCGGCGCCCGCCTTCGGGCCGGCCATCGCCAGGAGCTCGCGGACGGGCCAGCCGGTCCACACGGCGTTGCCGACGAGGTCGCCGCCGACCTCGTTCGAGACGCAGGTCAGCGTGACGAGGGCCTCGTGCATCTGCTTGCTCTGCAAGGTCTTCCAGTCGATCTCCACCTCACGCTCGACCATGCCCGTGACCTTGAGCTTCCACTCGTTCGCGTCGATCCGCGGCACGACGATCGCCGTGTCGATGCGGTAGAAGTCGGCGTTCGGCACGAGGTAGGGCGTGAGGCCCGGCACGCCGAGGTCGGCTCCGGCGGGCACGGTCAGGGTGGTGCCGCGCAGCGGGACGGCCTTGAGGGCGTCGCGCGAGACGGTCGCCGCGGCCGAGTCGCCGCCGAGACGGGTGCCGAGCCAGGCCGCGACCGCGCCGACGGCGCCTCCGACGACCCACCGGCGGGTCGGGCCGGCCGTCGACGAGGCGGTGGCCGCGGCGGCGGCGGACGACGACCCAGCGCCGCTGCCCCGGCTGAGGAACCACAGGCCCACCGCGGTGCCGACGAGCGTCGGCAGCACGTCGAGCGGCGCGGCACCCGGCCGGGTCAGCACGGCGCCGGCACCGACGAGGCCCACGACCGCGAAGGCGACGAGGCCGGCCGTCAGGCGGCGCATGGCGAGCGCGCCGATCGCCGCGCAGGCGACCGTCAGGACCACGACGGTGCCGACGAGCAGCGCCCGCTTGTCGTTCGTGCCGAACGTGGCGATGGCGAAGTCCTTGAGCCACGGGGGCGTCCGGTCGATGAAGGCCCCGCTCACCGCCGCGATCGGCGCCGGCTGCCCGGAGCTCTGGCCAACGGAGACGAGGAAGGCCGCCGCGACCGTCGCGACACCGACGGTGAGCAGCCCGGCCACGACCCCGTCGAGCAGGCCCCACCACGCTGGTCGTGCGGGAGGCTGCGTCGGCGCGGGACGGGTGGCCGGGCTGGTGGTCGTCATGGCCTCAGGTGCTCCTTCAGGTGTGGCACGAGTGCACGGAAGGCGAGCGCCCGGTGCGAGACGTGGTTCTTCTCCTGGGCGTCGTACTCCGCCAGGGTGCGTTCGTCGCCCGCGGGCTGGTCGGATGGGACGAAGACGGGGTCGTAGCCGAAACCCTGGGTGCCGCGGGGCTCCCGGGCGACGGCACCGGGGAAGCGACCGACCTCGGCCGCCGCTCGCCCGTCCGGCAGGACGAGCGCCGCCGCGCAGACGAACGCCGCGGCGCGGTGCTCGTCGCGCACGTCACCGAGCTGCGCGAGGAGCAGCTCGAGGTTGGCGCGGTCGCCGCCTCCCCCGGACCACCGGGCGCTGAAGATGCCGGGGGCGCCGCCGAGCACGTCGACGGTGAGGCCGGAGTCGTCGGCGAGCGCGGGCAGGCCCGTGGCGTTCGCCGCGGACGCCGCCTTGAGGATCGCGTTCTGCTCGAAGGTGACGCCGTCCTCGACGACGTCGGGGGCGTGGGGGAAGTCGCCGAGACCGACGATCTCGAGACCGAGGTCGGCGCTGACGTCGGCGAGGATCTCGCGCAGCTCCTCGACCTTGTGGGCGTTGCGGGTCGCGAGGACGACCTTCGTCACGCCACCTCACCCCCGTCGGTGGCCGCGGCGAGCGCCGCCTGCTGGCGGGTCGTGAGGTCGGCACACCCCTTCGCCGCGAGGTCGAGCAGCTGGTCGAGCAGGTCACGGTCGAAGGGCCGGCCCTCGGCGGTGCCCTGCACCTCGATGAAGCGCCCGTCGCCGGTCATGACGACGTTCATGTCGGTCTCGGCCGTGGAGTCCTCGGGGTAGTCGAGGTCGAGCACCGCGCGTCCGGCGACGACCCCCACCGAGCACGCGGCCACCGAACCGGTGAGCGGCTGCGCCCGGGCGGCGATCAGGCCCCGCGACCGGGCGTCCTCGATGGCGTCGACGAGCGCGACGTAGGCGCCGGTGATGGCGGCCGTGCGCGTGCCGCCGTCGGCCTGCAGCACGTCGCAGTCGAGCACGATCGTGTTCTCACCGAGGGCCTTGGTGTCGATGACGGCCCGCAGGCTGCGGCCGATGAGCCGGCTGATCTCGTGGGTGCGGCCGCCGATGCGGCCCTTGACGCTCTCACGGTCGGAGCGGGTGTTCGTCGCGCGCGGGAGCATCGCGTACTCCGCGGTCACCCAGCCGGTGCCCTTGCCCTTGAGCCAGCGGGGCACGCCCTCGGTGAACGAGGCGGCGCAGAGCACCCGGGTGCGGCCGAACTCGACGAGGACGCTCCCCTCGGCATGGTCCAGCCAGTTGCGCGTGATCCGCACCTCGCGCGTCTGGTCGGGGGCACGTCCGTCATGTCGGTCAGTCATGCCCTTGAGGCTAACCATGTCTCCACGGTAGGCCGGAACCGCGGGGTCCGGGGACGGGCGCGCACGCCCGTCCCCGGACCGTAAGAACTCCGCCGGGCCCGCCGCTCAGTCCTGCAGGGTGTCCTGTGAGAGCCGCTCGACCTCGTCGGCGCCGAGCTCGAGCTCCACCGCCCGCACCGAGTCCTCGATGCTCTGCGGCCGCGAGGCGCCCGGGATCGGGACGACGACCGGGGCGAGGGCCAGCTCCCAGGCGAGCGCCACCTGCTGCGGGCTGACGTCGTGCGCGCGGGCCACCTCGCCGAAGGCGTCGTGCCGGCTGCCGAGGTCGCCGGCCTTGCTGATGCCACCGAGCGGGCTCCACGGCAGGAACGCGATGCCGAGCTCGGCGCACAGGTCGAGCTCGGCGCGGCTGCTGCGGAAGGCCGGCGAGAACTGGTTCTGCACCGACACGAGACGGCCGCCGAGCACCTGCTGGGCCTCGCGGATCTGGTCGGGGTTCGCGTTGGAGATGCCGGCCATCTCGATGACGCCCTCGTCGAGGAGGTCGGCCAGCGCACCGACCGACTCGGCGTAGGGCACGTCGGGGTCGGGGCGGTGGAACTGGTAGAGGCCGAGGGCGTCCCCGCCGAGGCGGCCCAGCGACGCCTTGGCCGCCTCCTTGAGGTGCTCGGGACGGCCGTCGAGGGTCCACGAGCCGTCGCCGGGACGCAGGTGGCCCCCCTTCGTCGCGACGAGGACCGTGGAGGCGTCGCCCGACCACGAGCCCAGCGCCGCGGCGATGAGCAACTCGTTGTGGCCGACCTCGTCGGCGTCGCGGTGGTAGGCGTCGGCCGTGTCGATGAGGGTGACGCCGGCATCGAGCGCGGCGTGGATGGTGCGGACCGAGCGCTCCTGCTCCGGTCGCCCCTCGATCGACATCGGCATGCCGCCGAGCCCGATCGCACTGACCGTCCGTCCACCGATGGTGCGCTGCTGCATACGGGTGCCTCCTGGGTGTGGTGGGAGCTGTCGCTCACGTCGTCGCGGTGGTGGCGGACCGCCACCGCGCCACTGTCCGTACCCGGGTCATCCGGCTCCGCACCACCTGGGGCGTCTGCCCAACGTTGGACAAGATCCGCGGGCGCGGTGACGTCGACCCGACGCCGGGTAAACACCACTCACCCGAGCCTCAGGAGCGCCGCATGGACCTCGACCGCCGCCACTTCCTCACCGCTGCCGGACTGGTGGCGCTGCCCACCCTCCTGTCGAGCTGTGGCTTCGCGCCGCAGTCCTCCTCGAGCCCGTCGGGCACCGACACCCTCAGCTTCACGACGTGGGGCACCGACAGCGAGCTGGCCGGCTTCCGCACGGCCATCGCCGCCTTCCAGAAGGCCAACCCCGGCTCGACCGTGACGCTCAACGCCGTGCCCTACGCGCAGATGTTCACCAACATCGACGCGCAGCTGCAGGCGGGCAACCCGCCCGACGTCTTCCGGGTGCCCTACTACACGTTCGGCAGCTATGCCGGCCGCGGCCAGCTGCTCGACCTGACCCCGCACCTGCCGGGAGGCTTCTCCGACCGGTTCACGTCCGCGGCCTGGGCGGCCGTGCAGAACGGGGGCAAGCCGTTCGGCGTGCCGCACCACACGGACACGACGGCGATCCTCTACAACAAGGCCGCCCTCACCAAGGCCGGCGTCGACGCCGTGCCGACGTCGATCGAGGACGCCTGGACGTGGGCCGAGTTCGAGAAGGTGGCGCAGGCGCTGCGCCGGAGCCTCCCCGCCGACCGGTACCCCTTCGCCTACAACTGGCAGGGCAACGGCGTGACCCGCTGGCTCACGTGGCTCTTCGAGTCCGACGGCCGGTTCCTCGCCGATGACCTCGTCACCCCGGCCATCGACTCCGCCGCCGGCCGGCAGGCGGTCGACTTCACGAAGAGCTTCTTCACCCGCGGCTACGTGCCGCCGAACAGCTCGGTGAAGTCGACGAAGCTCGCGGCGGACCTCTGGTACGCCCAGACCACGGCGATGAACTTCGGCGGCGCCTTTCTCATCCCCGACGCCCAGCAGACCCTCGACTTCGAGTGGGGAGCGACCTTCGCGCCGCGGAACGTGCGCTCCGCCAGCGACTTCGGCGGCAACGCCCTCGTCGCGACGGCGAAGACGGGCAAGCCCGAGCTGGCCGCGGCCTTCCTCGACTTCATGACGCAGGCCGACTCGATGAAGGGCTTCTGCGAGAACGCCTCGCTCCTGCCGACGCGCAAGGACCTCAACGCGTCCGGCATCACCTTCGCCACGCGGCCCGAGCTCTCGCCCGTCTTCATCGGGCAGGCCGGCGCGGTGAAGGCGCAGGACTCCGGGCAGGTCGCGTCGCCGTCGATGTCGAAGATCATCACGGTGCTCAAGGACCAGCTCGAGCAGGCGTTCGTCGGCGGCCAGGACACGGCCACGACCCTCGCCGGCATGACGGCCGGGATCGCCGCGGCCACGGCCTCGTGAGGAGGCGTCGTTCGGGGCTCGCGCGCGGCGAGGCGCTCACCGGCTACACCTTCGTCGCGCCCAACCTCGTGCTGCTCGTCGTCTTCGTCCTCGTCCCCCTCGTCTGGGCCGCCGTCATCAGCCTCGAGCGGACGAACGGCTTCGGCTCCGGCCAGTTCGTCGGGCTGGACAACTACACCCGGCTCGTGCGTGACCCGGTCTTCTGGCGGGCCACCGTCAACACGCTGCTCTTCACCGTCCTCGTCACCCCGCTGTCGATGGCGCTCGGCCTCGGCATCGCCGTGCTCCTCGACTCGGTGCTGCCGGCGCGGGGGCTCTTCCGCTCGATCCTCATCCTCCCGATGGCGATCTCCGGCGTCGCGACGGCGCTCATGGGCGTGCTCGTCTTCGACCAGGACACGGGCGTCGTCGACAAGGTGCTGCGCGCCGTCGGGCTGCCGGCGATCAGCTGGCAGTCGGACGGCACCGCCGCCTTCGCCTCGGTCGTGCTCGTCACCCTGTGGTGGCGCGTCGGCTTCAACATGCTCATCTACCTCGCGGGGCTGCAGGCCATCAACCCCGAGCTCTACGAGGCCGCGCGTCTCGACGGCGCAGGCGGCTGGCAGCGCTTCCGCCACCTCACGGTGCCGCTCGTCGGGCCGTCGTCGTTCTTCCTGCTCATCCTCAACGTCGTCTACTCGTTCCAGGTCTTCGACATCGTCTTCGTCATGACCGGCGGCGGCCCGCAGAACGCGACGACGGTGCTCGTCACCTACGCCTACGACAACGGTTTCGTGACCGGCGACCAGGGGTATGCCGCCGCCATCGGCATCGTGCTGCTGCTCCTCACGCTCGCCTTCACCGTCGTCCGGTGGCGCACGAGCCGCACGCGGGACCTCGTCGAATGAGGTCGTCGCGCGCCGGTTACGTCGGGCGGCTGCTCCTCGCTGTCGTCCTCTCCGCCGTCATCCTCTTCCCGCTCTACTGGATGGTCGTCGTCGCGTTCTCGACACGCGCCGAGCTGCTCGGCGGCGACGTGCGCCTGTGGCCGCGCAGCCTGACGACCGAGAACTTCGAGCGGGTCTTCTCCGCGTTCCCGGTGGCGACGTGGTTCGGCAACTCGCTCGCGATCTCGCTCGTCGTCGCCGTCATCACGGTCTCGATCAGCCTGCTCTCCGGCTACGCCTTCGCGCACCTGCGCTTCCGCGGGTCGACCGTGCTCTTCCTCGTGGCGCTCTCGACCCTGATGCTGCCCGTGCAGGTCATCATGGTGCCGCTCTTCCGCCTCGTGACGGGTGCGCAGCTCTACGGCACGTACTGGGCCGTCATCCTGCCCACGGCGGCGTCGGCGTTCGGCGTGTTCCTCTCGCGCCAGTTCATCCTCGCCATCCCGCGCGAGCTCATCGACGCGGCGCGCATCGACGGCGCCGGGCACGTGCGGGTCTTCACCCGCATCGTCCTGCCGCTGTCGAGACCACTCATCGCCGTGCTCTTCTTCATGACGCTGCTCCAGACGTGGAACGACTTCGCGTGGCCGCTCATCGCCCTCAAGCAGAACGAGCTCTTCACGCTGCCCATCGGGCTGCTCTACCTCCAGGGGCAGTTCGGCTCCGACTACGGCGGCACGATGGCCTTCGCGCTGCTCAACGTCGGGCCGATGGTCCTGCTCTTCCTCGTCTTCCAGCGCTACTTCGTGCAGGGCTTCGCGCGCAGCGGCATCCGCTGACCCACGGGGGCGCGTGCGGCCCCGCTCACACGCAGTGGGTCTCGTCGGGCGCGGCGAGCTCGACGTGGCCCGGCCACACGGCGGCGGCCTGCTGGCGGCACACCTCGGGGTCGTTCCACGCCGGGATGTGCGTCAGCATGAGGCGCTGGACGCCGCCGGCCCGCACGGCCGCCTCGGCCGCGCGGCGGCCCGAGAGGTGGATGCCGGGCACGTCGTCGCGCCCGTCGACGAAGGCCGAGTCGGCGAGGACGAGGTCGGCGCCGGTCAGCAGGTCGTCGAGGGCCGCGCAGGTGTCGGTGTCGCCGGTGTAGGCGAGCACGCGCCCACCCGCCTCGACGCGGTAGCCGTAGGCATCCACCGGGTGCTCGACGCGGACGGGGGTGACGGTGAAGGGGCCGATGGTCACCGGCTCGCGGTCGCGCACGTCGTGGAAGTCGAAGACCCCGAGGAGGCTGTCGGCCTCGCCCCCGCCGTAGGCCCGTGCCAGGTGCACGCCGCTCCCCTGCGGGCCCCACACCGGCAGCCGGTCGCGGCCCGGGCCGCCCGGCACGTAGCGCATCACAACGTAGAGGCCGCACACGTCGATGCAGTGGTCGACGTGCAGGTGGCTGAGCAGGACGGCGTCGACGGCATGCGGCTGCACGTGCCGCTGGAGCGGTCCGAGCGCGCCGCTGCCGAGGTCGAGCAGGATGCTCCAGGTGCGCCCCTCGTGCTCGGCACGCACGAGGTAGCACGAGGCCGGCGAGTGCGGCCCCGCGAAGGATCCCGAGCAGCCGATGATGGTGACGTCCACGCATCGAGCCTAGGTGCCGGCGCCGACGGCGGCCCCGGACCCGTGGGTCGTCTGCATCACACCCGTCGGTCGTCCGGCCTTTCGTCGTCCGGGTCGTCGTCCAGGTCGTCGTCCTCGGCGTATGCCGTCGGCAGGTCGCCGAGGTCGTCGCCGAGCACCGCCTGGGTCAGCGTCTCCTGCAGCCAGGTGAGGAAGTCGTACCAGGCCATCGCGTAGCCGAGCGGGTCGTCGTCGTCGACCTCCTCCATCGCGGCGTGCAGCGCCTCGGCGTCCTCCTCGGTGCGCATCCCCATCCGCTCGCCGAGGAGCAGCCGCACGTCGGTGAGGGCCATCAGGAAGGCGGGCGCCTGGCTCTGGTCGAGCTCGACCCGGTCTCCGACGGGCACGTCGAGGGCGCGCACCGCGGCGTCGAGGTTGCCGCTCTTGCGCTGGCGCAGGCCCTCCTCGGTGAGGCGCCGGAACTCGGCCGCCACCTGGTCGTCGCCCCGGTGCGCCGTCGGCAGCAGCCGGTCGAGGGCGGGGTCACGGCGCTCGGGGTGGTCGGGCTGGTCGCCCGCCGCGTCGCCGGGGTCAGGGGCGAGCCCGATCGAGGCGGCGAGGTCGTCGAAGACGTCGCCGGTGGCCTCGATCTCGGGGGAGAGCAGCAGGCGGGTCTGCTGCATGAGCCCCGAGAGCACCGTGCGCTCGGTGGCGTCGAGGTGCGCGACGAAGTGGTCGCGCTCGCGCAGGAAGGCCCGGGCCATCAGGAGTCCTTCTCGAAGGTGGCCCAGAGGCCGTAGCCCTGCAGGGCCTCCGCGTCGCGCTCCATCGACTCGCGGGGTCCGTTGGAGACGACGGCCCGGCCCTTGAGGTGGACGTCCATCATCAGCTTCTCGGCCTTGCTGCGGGGATAGCCGAAGTAGGACTCGAAGACCCACGTCACGTAGGTCATGAGGTTGACGGGGTCGTTCCACACGAGCGTCACCCAGGGCAGGTCGGGCGCCACGACCTCCGACTCGGAGGTCACCTCCTGCTCGACGGGTGCGAGGGAGAGCACGGCTGCAGTCACAGGGCCACCCTAGGTGCACGGGCGCACCTGCCGCCTAGGGTGGAGGCGTGAGCCCGACGAGCCCCCGCGCCGCGAGCACGGCGCTGCTGACCGACCACTACGAGCTGACGATGCTGCAGGCCGCCCTGGCGTCCGGCGAGGCGCACCGGCGCTGCGTCTTCGAGGCCTTCGCCCGGCGCCTGCCGGACGGGCGGCGCTACGGCGTCGTCGCGGGCACCGGCCGGTTCCTCGAGGCCCTCGAGAGCTTCCGCTTCGGTGACGCCGAGCTGGCCGACCTCGAGCGCGCGGACGTCGTCGACCGCCCGACGCTCGACTGGCTCGCCGACTACCGCTTCACCGGCGACGTCAGCGGCTACGCCGAGGGCGAGTGCTACTTCCCCCAGTCCCCCGTGCTCGTCGTCGAGTCGACCTTCGCGGAGGGGGTCGTGCTCGAGACACTCGTGCTCTCGATCCTCAACCACGACACGGCGATCGCCTCGGCGGCCTCCCGCATGACGACGGCGGCCGGTGGCCGGCCGTGCATCGAGATGGGGTCGCGCCGCACGCACGAGGAGGCGGCCGTCGCCGCGGCGCGGGCGGCCTACGTCGCCGGCTTCGACGCGACGAGCAACCTCGAGGCGGGCCGCCGCCACGGCGTGCCGACGACGGGCACGGCCGCCCACGCCTTCACCCTGCTCTACGACTCCGAGCGAGAGGCGTTCACGGCGCAGGTGGAGGCGCTCGGCAAGGGCACGACGCTCCTCGTCGACACCTACGACGTGCATGCCGCTGTCGAGCTCGCGATGGAGATCGCCGGGCCCGAGCTGGGCGCGGTGCGCCTCGACTCGGGCGACCTGCTCATCCAGGCCACCGAGGTGCGCGCGCAGCTCGACGCCGCGGGCAACACCGACACGCGCATCATCGTCACCTCCGACCTCGACGAGTACGCCATCGCGGCCCTCGCCGCCGGGCCGGTCAGCGGCTACGGGGTGGGCACGGCGCTCGTGACGGGCTCCGGGTCGCCGACGGCGTCCATGGTCTACAAGCTCGTCCAGCGCGAGGACGCGTCGGGCGTCATGCGCGGAGTCGCGAAGAAGAGCAAGGACAAGACGTCGGTCGGCGGGCGCAAGTGGGCCATGCGCCGGCTCAGCAGCTCCGGCGTCGCGCAGGCGGAGGTCATCGGCATCGGTGAGATGCCGCGCAGCGACGGCGACGACCGCCCCCTCATGGTCGAGCTCGTCCGGGGCGGCGAGGTCGTCGACCACCAGGACATCCACGAGGCACGGGCCCGTCACGAGGCCTCGCGCGCCGAGCTCCCCCGGGCTGCCAGGCAGCTGTCCCGCGGAGAGCCCGTCATCCCCACCGTCTACGAGGAGGACTGAGCCATGGGCGAATCCACGGTCGAACGCACGGGAAGGGCACTGGTCGTCGTCGACGTCCAGAACGACTTCTGCGAAGGCGGGTCGCTCGCCGTCGCCGGCGGCGCGGACGTCGCGCTGCACATCGGCGAGCACGTGTCCGCCCACCTCGCCGACTACGACCACGTCGTCGCCACCGCGGACTGGCACGTCGACCCCGGCGACCACTTCTCGACGACGCCCGACTACGTCGACTCGTGGCCGGTGCACTGCGTGGCCGACAGCGACGGCGCGGACTTCCACTCCCAGCTCGCGCCTGCCCTGAACGTCGTCGAAGCAGTGTTCCGCAAGGGCGAGCACGCCGCCGCCTACAGCGGTTTCGAGGGCCGCTCGGCCGACGACGAGCAGGTGGCCCTCGCGACGTGGCTGCGCGAGCGCGACGTGACCCGGGTCGACGTCGTCGGCATCGCGACGGACCACTGCGTGCGCGCCACGGCGCTCGACGCCCGGCGCGAGGGCTTCGAGACCGTCGTGCTGCTCGACCTCACCGCGGGCGTCGCCCGGGCGACCACCGAGGCCGCGCTCGCCCAGCTGGCCGAGGCCGGCGTGCGGCTGCTCGGCTCCCCCACCGTGCCGGCCTAGCGGATCACGGACCGCAGCGCCGCGGCCGCGTGCTCGAGGCGCGGGCCCACGACCCGGGCGTCGAGGGGCTCCAGCGAGACGACGCCGACCGAGGCCTCGACGCCGGGGCCCCCGTCCGCAGCCCCACGCGCGTCACCGGCGACGGTCAGGGCGAGGGCGAGCCCGTGCGCGCCGGCCTGGAGCTCGCCGTCCGTCGAGACCGGGCCGCTGCGGCCCGCCCGGCCCGCGAGGATCGCGCGGCCGGCCGCGCCCTGGTCGAGCCCGTGCCGGGCGCCCGACCGGTAGGCGACGTGGACGTCGGTCCACGACGGCTCGACGACGACGAGCGCGAGCGCCTCGTCTCCCTCGGCGATCGTCAGGTGCGCGGTGGCCCCGACCGCGTCGGCCAGCTCGCGCAGCACGGGGCGGGCCTCCGCGCGCACGACCGGCGTCACCGCCGACGCGAGGCGGCTGATGCCGAGGGCCAGGCGCACCCGCCCGTCCGTCGCACGGGCGACGAGGTGGTGCAGCTCGAGCGTCGTGACGAGCCGGTAGACGACGGGACGCCCGACGCCGAGCGCGGCGGCGAGCTCGGTGATGGTCAGCCCCGCGGATTCGCCTGTGGCAGCGAGCAGCTCGAGCAGACGGATGCCGCGGTCGAGGGCCTGGGAGGACTCCCCCCTCGGCGCCGCCTCGGCACCGCTCATCGCGCTCAGCCCTCGGAGTGCGCGCCGCCGGAGCCGGCGGCGCCCCGCGACCACGACATCGCGTAGCGGCCGTCGTCGACGGCACGCCCGCCCTCGCCGAGCTCGAGAGGACGGAACGTGTCGACCATGACGGCCAGCTCGTCGAAGCCCTCCACGCCGATGGACCCCTCGGTCGCGCCCGGCTGGGGGCCGTGCGGGTGCCCGCCCGGGTGCACGGAGACCGAGCCGCGGCCGATCCCCGACCCCTTGCGCGCCTCGTAGTCGCCGTCGACGTAGAACATGATCTCGTCGCTGTCGACGTTCGAGTGGTAGTAGGGCACCGGGATGGCGAGCGGGTGGTAGTCGACCTTGCGCGGCACGAAGTTGCAGATCACGAAGTTCCAGCCCTCGAAGACCTGGTGCACGGGCGGCGGCTGGTGGATCCGGCCGGTGATCGGCTCGAAGTCACGCACGTTGAAGACGTAGGGGTAGAGGCAGCCGTCCCACCCGACGACGTCGAGCGGGTGGAAGGGCAGCGTGTGGACCGTGCCCACCACGCCGCCGGGTCCGTTGCCGCGGTGCTTGATGAGCACGTCGGTCTGCGCGTCGGGGCTCTCGCCGACGTGCTCGGCGAGGAGCGGCCCGTCCGGCTGGCGCAGGTCGCGCTCGCAGTAGGGCGCGTGCTCGAGCAGCTGACCGTACTTGCTGAGGTAGCGCTTGGGCGGGGCGATGTGGCTGTTCGCCTCGATGCAGTAGGCCCGGAGCGGGTCGGTGTCCGACGGCTCGGGGATCCAGCGGTGCGTCGTCGCGCGCGGGATGACGACGTAGTCGCCCTCGGCCACCTCGAACGCGCCGAACACCGTCTCGACCCGCGCCCGGCCGCGCTCGACGTAGACGCACTCGTCACCGATGCCGTTGCGGTACCACGGGCTCGGCGCGCCGGCGACGACGTAGGAGATGCGGACGTCACCGTTGCCCAGCACGAGACGGCGCCCGGTGACGACGTCGGTGCCGGCCACGGCAGCGGCGTCGAAGAGGTCGTGCAGCTTGAGGTGGCGTGGCACGAGCGGGTGGTTCGGCGTCGTGGACTGGTCGGGCAGCTCCCACACGGCCGAGGCGATCGTCGTCGACGGGATGTTGCGGTGGTAGAGGAGCGAGCTGTCGGAGCTGAAGCCCTCCTCGCCCATGAGCTCCTCGTAGTAGAGCTCTCCGGGCGCCTCCCCGCTCGCCGGTCGGCGGTGCTGCGTGTGCCGCTTCGGGGGGATGCTGCCCATCGCCAGGTAGTGCGCCATGACCGTCGCCTCTCATGTCCATGCGACGTCCGCTCAGCGGACGTCGCTGTATCGCTATTGCCACAGTGGAGTACGCTCCCGACCATGTCAAGGACGCCGTTCGCGCCCCTCTTCGACCGCCTCGTCGACGACGCCGCCGTCTTCCCGCCGGGGCTCGCCCCGCTCGACGTGGCCGTCCGCGAGCACCTCGACCGGCGCACCGGCCCGTATGCCGCCCACGTCGGCGCGCTGCTCGTGCCGGCCGCGTCCGCCCGGGAGGTCGCCGAGCTCGCGGCCGCGGACGCCCGCACCGGCGACGCCCCGCTCGAGGTCGGGCTCGTGGCCCGGCCCGGCACGCCGACCGCGACGGTCACGGCCGGCCTCGAGGCCCTGCGCACCGACACCCGCGTCGTCGTCGTGGCGGCCGAGGTCGGCTGGTCGGACACGTGGCGCGACCTGCTCGCGGTGGAGCTGCCGGTCGTCGTCGAGGTCGGGCTGGGCGAGGAGCAGGAGCGCGCGCTCGACGACGTCGCGGCCGCCGTCGACGATGAGCACGACGTCACGGTGAAGTTCCGCACCGGCCCCACCGCGTCGTGGCGCTGGCCCGACGAGTCGACGCTGGCCGGCTTCCTCGACGCCACGGTGCTGCGCGGCCTGTCCTTCAAGCTGACCGGAGGTCTCCACCACACGGTGCGTGGGCGCCACGACGGCGAGGACGGCCACGGCGTGCTCAACGTGCTGCTCGCGACGCACGAGGCGCTGCACGGCGCGGAGGCCGACGAGCTCGCCGGTGAGCTCGCGCGACGCGACACCGAGGTGCTCGTCACCGCCGTCTCCTCGCTCGGGCCCCTCGACGCCGAACGCGTGCGAGCCAGCTTCACGTCCTACGGCTGCTGCGGCGTGCTCGACCCGCTGCGCGAGCTCGAGGCCCTCGGCCTCATCCCGTCCGTCCCCCCGAAGGAGCAGCAGCGGTGACCACCTGGCTCGACGTGCCCGACGACCACCCGTTCGGCATCGACACCCTCCCCTACGGCGTCTTCCACCCGGCCGGCGACCCGACGCCGCGCGTGGGCGTGCGCATCGGCGACCTCGTCCTCGACGCCGGTGCGGTCGCCGCCATCGGCCGCGACGCCGGGCTCGTCGGCGACGGTCCCGACCTCGCGACCGCGTGGCAGACCCCGAGCCTCAACGCGTTCCTCGCGCTCGGCCGACCGGCCTGGACGACGGCGCGGGCCTGGCTCACCGAGGTGCTGGGCGACGACGTGCACCGCGAGCGCGTCACCCCGCACCTGCACCGCCTGGACGACGTCGTGCTCCACCTGCCGATCGAGGTGGCCGACTACGTCGACTTCTACGCGAGCGAGGACCACGCGAGCAACGTCGGCCAGATCTTCCGGCCCGACAACGCCGCGCTGCCGCCGAACTGGAAGCACCTGCCGATCGGCTACCACGGCCGCGCCGGCACCGTGGTCGTCTCGGGCACCGACGTCGTGCGGCCGACCGGCCAGCGCAAGGGACCGAACGACCCCGCCCCCGTCTTCGGGCCGAGCATCCGCCTCGACATCGAGGCCGAGCTCGGCTACGTCGTCGGCGGCGCGACGGCCCTCGGCTCCCGCGTGTCGGTCGACGAGGCCGCCGACCACCTCTTCGGCGTCGTGCTGCTCAACGACTGGAGCGCGCGTGACCTGCAGGCCTGGGAGTACGTGCCGCTCGGCCCCTTCCTCGGCAAGTCCTTCGCGACCTCGGTGTCGGCCTGGGTCACCCCGCTCGAGGCGCTCGACGCCGCCCGCGTCGCCCTGCCGGGCCAGACCGACCCCGAGGTCCTGCCCTACCTGCGCGGCGACGCCTTCGGGCTCGACGTGCACGTCGAGGTGGCGCTCAACGGCACGGTGGTCTCGCGCCCCGAGCACGCCGGCATGTACTGGTCACCGGCCCAGATGCTCGCGCACCTCACCGTCAACGGCGCCTCGATCCGCGACGGCGACCTCTTCGGTTCCGGCACGATCAGCGGCCCCACCCGCGAGAGCCGCGGCAGCCTGCTCGAGCTGACGTGGAACGGCACCGAGCCGCTCCGGCTCGGCGACGGTGCGACCCGCGGCTTCCTCGAGGACGGCGACACGGTGTCGATGACGGCCTGGGCGCCGGGCCCCGGCGGCTCCCGCATCGGGATCGCCGAGGTGACCGGCACCATCCGCCCGGCCCGCTGAGGTCGCAGGTCGCCGCTCGCGACCCGCCGTCAGTGCAGGACGACGGGTGCGGCCGGCGCCTCGTCGTCGAGCAGGTGCGAGCTCTCGTGCCGGCGCGGGAGGAACGCAGCCGCGACGAGGGTCGTCGCGCAGAGGATCGCCGCGATGAGGAAGGTCTTGCCGTAGACGTCGGCGAGCTCGGAGACGGCCTGGGCCAGACCCTGCGCGCCGAGCTGCTCCTTGACCGCGGGATCGAACTGCGCCGCGAGCACGGCGCCCGCCGTCGGTGACGCGGTCAGGTAGTTCGTGAAGACGACCGAGATGACGGCGACGCCGATCGAGCTCGCGATCTGCTGCGTGATGTTGAGCAGGGTCGAGCCCCGGGCCACCTGGTGGTGGGTCAGCGTCTTGAGGGCCGAGGTCATGATCGGCATCATCGTGCCGCCCATGCCGAGGCCCATGACGAAGAGCACCGGGATGAGGTAGCCCCAGTACGACGTCTCGGCCGTCACCTGCGTCAGCGCGAACATCCCGCCGGTGATGAGCAGCAGGCCGAACGGGACGATGCGCCCGACCGGCAGCTTGTCGGCGAGCGCCCCCGCGACCGGCATCGTCAGCATCGCGCCGACGCCCTGCGGCACCATGAGGTAGGCCGCGTGGAGCGGGGTCTCGCCGCGCACCTGCTGGAGGTACTGCGGCACGAGGAGCAGACCGCCGAAGAACGCCGCGCCGAAGAGGAACATCGTGATGGTCGCGACGGTGAGGCGCCGGTTGGAGAACAGCCGCAGGTCGAGCAGCGGGTGCTTCGGCCGGAAGCTGTAGACGACGAAAGCCGCGATCATCGCCAGGCCCACGAGCCCGGGCACGAGGACCTTCGCCGAGCCGACGGTGCGCTCACCCGGGATCGAGCTGACGCCGTAGAGGAAGAGCGCGAGGCCGGGCGACATGAGGAGCATGCCGACGACGTCGAACGACTCGGAGGGCTCGGGCGCGTCGGACGGCAGCGCCCAGAGCGCGTAGGCCACGGCGACGATGCCGATCGGCACGTTGATGAGGAAGATCCAGTGCCACGAGTAGTTGTCGATGAGCCAGCCGCCGAGGATCGGGCCGAAGATCGGGCCGAGCAGCATGGGGATGCCGAGGACGGCCATCAGCCGGCCCATCCGAGCCGGGCCTGCGGCCCGGGTCATGATCGTCATGCCGAGCGGCATCAGCATGCCGCCGCCGAGACCCTGCAGCACGCGGTAGCCGATGAGCACCTCGATCGACCCCGCGGTGGCGCAGAGCGCCGAGCCGGCCGTGAAGAGGACGACGGCCATGATGTAGAGCCGCTTGGTGCCGAAGCGGTCGGCCGCCCAGCCGGTGAGCGGGATGACCGTGGCGAGCGCGAGCGTGTAGGCCGTCACCGTCCACGCCACGGTGGAGTAGAGCAGCGGCGCTCCGCCGGGCTCGGCGAACTCCGTCTGGAACTTCGTCAGCGCGATGTTGACGACGGTGATGTCGAGGATCGACATGATGGCGCCGAGCACGACGACGCCGGCGATCTTGAGGACCGCCGCGTCGATGGTGTCGGGGTAGTCAGGTGCGGCCGGAGCGGCGGGAGCGGTCACAAGACCTCCGAGGGGGCGAGGAGTGCGTCCTGGGCACCCCCTATTCTCGCGCCGACCACCGACAGCGGCGCAAGCGACGTCGAGGGCTCAGGCCTGGTGGCGCGGCTGCTTGCCCTCGACGACCTGGGTGCCGGCGACCTTGTCGTGCAGGGCCTGCCGCTTGTCGTCCCAGAGCGGCCAGAGCCCGTCGAGCAGCGAGAGGAACGGCACGAACTGGCCGACGAGCGGAACGACCCGGCGCAGCACCGCGGTGCCGATCGGCAGCGGACCCGGCCGGTCCGCGCGCCGGACGCTGATGCCGAGCGCCAGCTTGCCGGGCGTCTGGCCCGTGGTCGTCCAGAAGATGAGGCAATAGGCCGTCGTGACGAGCCACAGCACGATGGAGAACTGCAGCACCGGGCCGGCCAGGTCGCCCTGGATGGCCGTGAGCCGCGCCTGGTCGCCCGCCTCGGCCGCGTCGACGAGCTCACCGAAGCGCGTCGAGAGGGTCGGGGTGGCGAACCACGAGATGAACCCACCGACGATCGCGAGGATGATCCCGTCGATCACCCACGCGCCGAAGCGCTTGCCCCACGAGGCGAGCTGCACACCGTCGGCCGTGGTGCGGATGTCGTGCATCCACTGGGCGTTGGCCGGGGCCTGCTGGTAGTACTGCTGGGGCTGCTGCGGCGCCTGGGGCACGCCGGTCTGCCGGCCGAGCTCCGGCCGGGTCGGCGTCGGCGCTGCCGCACCCGTGCGGTCCACGCCCACCGAGCCCGTCGCCGAGCCCGTCGCCGAGCCACCCGACGAGCCCTGCCCCGCCGTCGGCGACTTGCGCGGAGCGGTGTGGTTCGTCCACGACACCCCGTCCCAGTAACGGAGCATGTCGGGGTTGCTCGGGTCGTCGTACCACCCGGAGGGCTGCTGGCTCATGGCTCAACTGTGCCACGAGCCGGAGCAACCCCGGTCCCGGCATGCCGGGACCGGGGTCGCGTGAGGAGCGCGGTCGACCCGCGCGGCCTCAGAGGTTGCCGCGCTTGTCCTGCTCGCGCTCGATCGCCTCGAAGAGCGCCTTGAAGTTGCCCTTGCCGAAGCCGAGCGAGCCGTGCCGCTCGATGAGCTCGAAGAAGACGGTCGGGCGGTCCCCGAGCGGCTTGGTGAAGATCTGCAGCAGGTAGCCGTCCTCGTCGCGGTCGACGAGGATCTTGCGCTCCTGCAGCTCCTCGATCGGCACGCGGACGTTGCCGATGCGCTCGCGCAGCGCCTCGTCCTCGTAGTAGCTGTCGGGGGTGTCGAGGAACTCGACGCCGTTGGCCCGCAGGGCGTCGACCGAGGCGAGGATGTCGTTCGTCGCGACGGCGAGGTGCTGGGCGCCGGCGCCGCGGTAGAACTCGAGGTACTCGTCGATCTGGCTCTTCTTCTTGGCGATGGCCGGCTCGTTGAGCGGGAACTTCACCCGGTGGTTGCCGTTCGCGACGACCTTGCTCATGAGGGCGGAGTAGTCGGTGGCGATGTCGTCGCCGATGAACTCGGCCATGTTCACGAAGCCCATGACGCGGTTGTAGAAGGAGACCCACTCGTCCATGTGGCCGAGCTCGACGTTGCCGACGATGTGGTCGAGCGCCTGGAAGAGGCGCTTGGGCTGGCCGTCGCGCTTCTCGTGGGACGAGGCCGCCGGCTGGTAGCCCGGGAGGTACGGACCGGCATACGTCTGCCCGTCGACCTGGCGCTGCACGAGGGTGTGGCGGGTCTCGCCGTAGGTGGCGATGGCGGCCGTGCGCACCGTGCCGAACTCGTCGGTGTGGTTCGTCGGCTCCTCGAGGACCGTCGCGCCCGCCCTGACGGCCTGGGCGATGCACTTGTCGACGTCGGGCACCTCGAGCGCGATGTCGACGACGCCGTCGCCGTGGCGGCGGTGGTGGTCGGCGAGCGGGCTGTCGGGGTCGACGGCGCCCTTGACGACGAAGCGGATCGAGCCGCTCTTGAGCACGAACGCCTTGTGGTCGCGGTTGCCGTTCTCGGGGCCCGAGTAGGCGACGAGCTCCATGCCCCACGCGCTCTGGTAGTAGTGCGCGCTCTGCGTGGCGTTGCCCGCGACGAAGACGATCGCGTCCCACCCGGTCACGGGGAAGACGTCGGCGTTCTCGTCGTACTCGACGAGGCCGACGAGCTGCTTGAGCTGGTTGAGGTCGAGGTCGGCCTCGCGCTCCTGGTCGGTGAGTTCGGCGGCCGGGGTCGGCATCGTGTCGGTCATGGTGCGAGGGTGGCCGAGCCGGTGCGGGTGTGCAACAGCACGCGCTGGCGCTGGGCAGCATGCACAATGTGTTGCCCGTATGCCGGGTGGTGCTGGACACTCTGCCCATGACCACGCCCTCGTCCCCCACGGCCCGCGCGCCGGTCGACCCGCTGGACTGCCGGATCCTGCTGCTGCTGCTCACCGAGCCCGGTATCGGCGTGCTCGGTGCGTCGCGGCGCCTCGGCGTGGCCCGCGGCACCGTGCAGGCCCGGCTCGAGCGGCTGCAGCGCACGGGCGTGCTGCGCTCGATGGCGCCCGACGTGGACCCGGCCGCCCTCGGCTACCCCGTCACGGCCTTCTGCACCCTCGAGATCCGCCAGGGCCGGGGCGGGCACTCCCCCGTCGTCGACCACCTGGCCGCGATCCCCGAGGTGCTCGAGGCGCACACCATCACCGGCTCGGGCGACGTGCTCATCCGCATCGTCGGGCGCGACAACGCCGACCTCCAGCGCGTCATCGACCGCGTCGTCGACGACGCCCACGTGACCCGGGCGTCGACGGTCATCTCGCTCGCGACCCGGATCGACCACCGCACCGTCCCGCTCGTCGAGCACCTCCTCGAGGACTCGCCCTGACGGGGTAGGAACGCACCACCGCGCCGACCCGGTCGCCCACCCCATCCCCATCCCCCACCCCCGTCCCCGCAGTCCCCATCAGGAGCCCTCCGTGACCGCGAACCCCTACACGCCCCGCCCCGACGTCGAGCTGACCCACCCCGAGTGGACCCGCAGCGCCACGATCTACCAGATCAACCAGCGCCACTTCACGCCCGAGGGCACCTTCCGCGCCGCCGAGGCGCACCTGCCGCGGCTGCGCGACCTCGGCATCGACGTCGTCTGGCTCATGCCGGTGCACCCGATCGGCGAGCAGAACCGCAAGGGCGGGCTCGGCAGCCCGTACGCCGTCAAGGACTACCTCGCCGTCAACCCCGAGTTCGGCACCCTCGAGGACCTGCGCCACTTCGTGGACACCGCGCACGACCTCGGCCTGCACGTCATCCTCGACTGGGTGGCCAACCACACGGCGTGGGACAACCACCTCGTGCAGGAGCACCCCGAGTGGTACGCCCGCGACTGGAAGGGCGACTTCCGCCCGACCCCGTGGTGGGACTGGGACGACATCATCGACCTCGACTACGGCAACGAGGGGCTGCGCCGCTACATGACCGAGGCGATGGCGTACTGGGTGCGCGAGGTGGGCGTCGACGGCTACCGCTGCGACGTGGCCGGCTTCGTCCCGCTCGACTTCTGGGACAACGTGCGCCGCGAGCTCGACGCGATCAAGCCGGTCTTCATGCTCGCCGAGTGGGAGTCGCGCGACCTGCACACCCGTGCCTTCGACATGACGTACGGCTGGAGCTGGAACGACACCCTGCACAAGATCGCGCACGGCAAGGCCGACGTCGAGGCGCTCAAGGTCTACTACGCGTGGAACGACCGCTTCTACCAGCGCGACGCCTACCGGATGCTCTTCGTCAGCAACCACGACAAGAACGCGTGGGAGGGCACGGAGTACGAGCAGTTCGGCGACGCCCTCGTGCCGGCCATCGTGCTCTCCGTCGTCGGCGAGGGCGTGCCGCTCGTCTACAACGGGCAGGAGGCCGGCAGCGACCGCCGCCTCGTCTTCTTCGAGAAGGACGAGATCGAGTGGCGCGAGGACGAGCAGGGCGAGCTCTACCGCCGGCTCTTCGCCCTGAAGAAGGCACACCCCGCGCTGTGGAACGGCGCGGCCGGCGGGCGCATGGTGCGGGTGCCGAACACGGCCGAGGGCGCCGTGCTCGCCTTCGTGCGCGCCCAGGGCGACGACCGGGTCTTCGCCGCGTTCAACTTCTCCGCGCAGGAGCAGACGGTCACCCTCGGCGACGGACCACAGGCCGGGTCGTGGCGCGACGCCTTCACCGGCGAGCGGGTCGAGCTCGCCGTGGGCCAGCAGCACACCCTGCCCGCGTGGGGTCACCAGGTGCTCGTCTCGGCTTGAATCCCGCTCCAGCCAACAAAATTCGGGAAACCGTCCGCAATCCCGGGACGGGGCGGGGGTGGATCGAGCAGGATGAGAACGCGTACCCGTCGGAGCTCCCCTGTCCCGACGGGTGCGTTCTGTGTGCCGACGTTCCTCCCACCTCCCGACCGTCGGCCGAATGGCGGAGCGCCCCGCCGTCCTCCCACCCAGGCGGGGCGCTCCGATCCACGTGACCGCTCAGCCGGTGACGGTGATCGGGCTGCCGTTGCTGACGAGCTTCCAGTCGAGGCTGGAGAAGAGCGCCGGGTCGATGACCTGGTTCGCGGTGACCCAGTCGATGAGCAGCTGGCGGATCTCGATCTGGCGGTTGTAGACGACGGGAGCCGTCACGACGCCCGGGAAGTTGCCCCCACCGGACTGCCGGTAGTTGTTGATCGCCACGACGAACCGGGCGTCCGCGGCGACCGGCGCGCCGCCGTGGGCGAGACCGACGATGCGCGAGCCGACCGGCTTGGCGATGTCGACGTCGTAGGTGAGGTCGGCGTCGAGCCCGCCCATGATGTCGTAGTTGTAGTCGGGCGTGCCGTTCGCGTTGGTGATGGCGCTCGCCGCGAAGGGTCCCGTGCCGGTCACCTGCTGGTAGTAGCCCGCGCTCTTCTCGAGGTATGCCTTGACCTGCGCGCCGGTGAGCACGATGCCGAGGAGCGTGTTGTCGTAGATGTAGAGGCCGGCGACGTCGCGGATCGTCACCTCGCCCTTCGGGATCGAGGCCAGGGCGTTGAACGGCGCGGCGATCGACAGGACGGGCAGGTCGGCCTCCGCCGTGCCGGCCAGGCCCTTCTTGACCGCGTCGGCCTGCACGTAGTTGATGAAGTCGATGGCCGCGGTGTCCTCGTAGCGCGAGGTGGCCGCCGACATCGCCTGCGTCGACGTGCCGATGACGCCGTTCACGTAGCCGAGCACCGTGGCGTGCGCCTTGGCCACCGCGCGCGTGACGGCGGGGTCCTCCGGCACGGCGTTCGCGTTCCACAGCTGCCCGGCGCTGTCGACGACCTGCCAGTGCCCGCGCACCTTCTTCAGCGTCAGCGTCATCTCCGCCACCCGCATGCCCCAGTAGAGCGGCTCGCAGAGCAGCACCTGCTTGCCCGTCTTCTTGTTCGCGACCTTCGTGAGGACCTCGACGTGCGCGTGGCCCACGAGGATGGCGTCGATGCCCGGCACCTCCTCGGCGAGGATCGTGCTCGCGTTCTCGACGTAGGGCAGCGCGTCGCCCCACGACGACTGGCCGTTGGTGCCCGAGTGGGCCGAGACGACGACGACGTCGGCGCCCGCGGCCCGCAGGCGCGGGACGAAGACCTTCGCCTGCTCGACGATGCCGGGGAAGGTGAGCCGCCCCTCGACGTTCGCCTTGTCCCAGATCGCCACGCCGGGCGTCACGAGCCCGAGGATGCCGACCTTGACGGGCTTGTGGCCGTGCACCTTGACGGTCTTGATGACCCAGGGCCGGAACGCGGGCGCGCCCGTGCGCGCGTCGACGGTGTTGGCCGACAGGAGCGGGAAGCGCAGCTGCTTCTCGAAGGCCCGCAGCGTCTCGATGCCGTAGTTGAACTCGTGGTTGCCGAGCGCGGCGGCGTCGTAGCCCACGGCGTTCATCGCGGCCGCCATCGGGTGGGTGGAGCCGCCCGTGATGGGGTCGATCTTCGCGTAGTAGTACGCGAGCGGCGTGCCCTGGATCGTGTCGCCGGCGTCGAGGGTCAGGCTCGAGCCACGGGCCAGCTCGGCGCGGCGCATCTTGATGATCGAGGACGCCTTCGCGAGGCCGACGTCGTTGTTCTTCGCGTCGGTGTACTCCGCGTTCTTGAAGTAGTCCCAGTTGAGCACGTTGCCGTGCAGGTCGGTCGTGCCGAGCACCGTGATCGCGACGGTGCCGTCGTGGCCGTGCCCGTGGTCGTGCCCATGGCCGTGGTCGTGGTCGTCGTCGCCACGACCCGTCGCCGAGGCGGGTCCGGCGCCCGCCACGGCGGCGAGGCCGACACCGCCGACGGCGGCCATCGAGAGCAGCTGGCGCCGCGTGGCGGCGTTGGAGAGGAAGTCAGGGGTGGAGGTCATAAGCCCAGAGGCTAGCCGGACGAACCGACACCAAAGGGTCTCCCGGTCGTCCGATCGGCGAACGGTCAGCGACGGCCGACGAGCCAGAGCCGGATCTTCTCGATCCGCTCGGTCACCTGCTCCGAGCTCGCCGCGGCGAGGTCGGGGCCGCCGCAGACCCGCCGGAGGTCCATGTGGACGTTGGCGTGCGGCAGGCCCTTCTGCCGGGCGTAGGTCGACACGAGCGTGTTGAGCTCCTTGCGCTGCGCCGCGAGCGCCCGGTGCGCGGCGACCGGCATCGGGGGCTCGGCGCCCTTGGGGGCCTTCTTGACCTGCCGGCTCTGGCGCTCGCGCAGCAGGGCGGAGACCTGGTCGGGCTCGAGCAGGCCGGGCAGGCCGAGGTACTCCTCCTCGTCCTCGGAGCCGATCTGCGCGTGCATGCCCCACTGCTGCTTGTCGAAGAGCACGTGGTCGAAGTGCGCGTCGGACTCGAGGGCCTCGAAGGACCCCTCGTCGAGGGCGCCGCTCGCCTTGTCGGCACGGTTGGCGTCGTCGATGAGGGCCTGCTCCTCGGCCCACATCTGCCCGATGTCGTCGGGGTTCGGCTTGCGGTCGAGGGCGTGGTCGCGCTGCTCCTCGAGCCGCGAGGCGTGGTCGAGCACGACCGGCACCGACGGGAGGAAGACCGAGGCGGTCTCCCCGCGCTTGCGGGCGCGCACGAAGCGGCCGACGGCCTGGGCGAAGAAGAGCGGCGTCGACGTCGACGTCGCGTAGACGCCGACGGCGAGCCGGGGCACGTCGACGCCCTCGGACACCATGCGCACGGCCACCATCCACCGCTCGTCGCTCGCGCCGAAGTCCTCGATGCGCTTGCTCGCGCCGAGGTCGTCGGAGAGCACGACCGTGGGGGCCTCACCGGTCAGCTGGCGGAGGATGGCGGCATACGCCCTCGCCTGCGTCTGGTTGGAGGCGATGACGAGGCCACCGGCGTCCTCGACGTGCCGTCGCACCTCGGTGAGGCGGCGGTCGGCGGCCGCGAGCACGGCCGGGATCCACTCGCCCTTGGGGTCGAGGGCGGTGCGCCACGCGTGCGCGACGAAGTCCTTCGTCATCGGCTCGCCGAGGCGCGCCTCGAGCTCGTCGCCGGCCTTGGTGCGCCAGCGCATGCTGCCGCCGTACGCCATGAAGAGCACCGGGCGCACGACGCCGTCACGCAGCGCCTCCGCGTAGCCGTAGGTGTAGTCGCTCGAGCTGACGAGCGTGCCCTCGGCGTCGAGCTCGTAGGTGACGAACGGGATCGGGGAGGTGTCGGAGCGGAACGGCGTGCCCGTCAGGCTGAGGCGGCGCGTGGCGGGCTCGAACGCCTCACGGATGCCGTCGCCCCAGCTCTTGGCGTCGCCACCGTGGTGGATCTCGTCGAGGATGACGAGCGTCGGGCGCGTCGTCGTCAGCTCGCGGTGGAGCGAGGGGCGCGAGGCGACCTGCGCGTACGTCACGGCCACACCGTGGTAGTCGTCGCTGTGCCGCCCGATGCTGTTGCTGAACTTCGGGTCGAGGCTGATGCCGACCCGGGCGGCCGCGTCGGCCCACTGCGTCTTGAGGTGCTCCGTCGGGGCCACGACGGTGACCCGCTGCACGATGCCGGCGCTCAGCAGCTCGGTCGCGACGCGCAGCGCGTACGTCGTCTTGCCGGCGCCCGGGGTGGCGACCGCGAGGAAGTCGCGCGGCGAGCGCTCGAGGTAGAGGTCGAGCGCCTCCTGCTGCCACGCGCGCAGCTTGCTGGCGGTACCCCAGGCTGCCCGCTCCGGGAAGGCGGGTGGGAGATGGAAGGCGGCCCCAGCACTCATAGGTGGCCTACCGTAGCCGCTTCTGCGATCCGACATGCCCGGGGCCCCGCCGCACGGGCGGGGCCCCGGTTCGCGTGGTACGTGCCGGTCTGTCCCGGCGCCGCACGCCGGATGCCGGGTGCGGCCAGGGCGGTCAGGCGCGGTAGGCGGTCCACTGCGTCTGCATGCGCGCGACCTGGCCCGAGGTGAAGGTGTTCATGCACGCGTCGTACGTGTAGTCCATGAAGTTCTTGATCGGGTCGAGGCCGGGGCTCGTGCACGTGTCGCGCCCGGTCGGGCACTCGTAGGCCGGGCTGGCCTCGGCCGGGGTGTCGCTCACCTGGTCGCCGGAGCCGCTGCAGCCGCCCTGGAAGGTGTGGTAGAGCCCGAGCCAGTGGCCGACCTCGTGGGTGCCGGTGTCGCCCTGGTTGTAGTTCGTCGCCGCTCCCCCGGGCATCGAGGCGTTGAGGATGACGACGCCGTCGATCGTGCCGGGGTTGTTCGTCGGGAACGTCGCCCAGCCCAGCAGGCCGTCGCCGATGTTGGCGGCGTAGAGGTTGAGGTCACCGGCGTCGCCCTTGTGCAGGGTCGCCTTCATGCTCGCCTCGGCGGACGAGTCGGGCGTCACGGTGTACCAGGACGCGTTGCTCGTCACGTCGGTGCCGGCGAGGCGGAAGCTGAAGCCGGCGCTCGAGTAGGCCGCGTTGAGCACGCTGATCTGGTTGTTGATCGTCGTGCTGCTCACCGAGCCCTGCGAGCCGTTGGTGATGGTGTGGAAGTAGACGTCGATGACGGCCGGGGCGAACGTCGCGGTGGGCTTGCCCTTGGCCGCCGCGAGCTTGCCACCGGAGTCGCGGGCGTAGCCCTTGGCCGCGAGCGCCTTGTCGAGGGCGGCCTCCTGGGCGCGCACCTGCGACGCCGACAGCTCGTGCGGGTCCTTCGCCGTGCCATGCGTGCCGCGGGCGCCGACCGCGCCGACCGCTGCGGGGTCGAGGCAGCTGGCGCCGCCGTGACCGTCGACGACCGGTGCCGCCTGCGCGGGGGCGCCGAGCGTCGCTGCGGCGAGCGCGAGCGGAGCGGCGAGCACGAGGGTGCGAAGCTTCATGGGGTGACCTTTCTCGTCCGTCACGAGCCCGATCGGGCATCGATCCCAGCGAGCGTAGGTACGCCAAGGTCAGGGGGTCCGCCGGTCCCCGTCAAGAGACCGTAAGGACTCGTCGCGGATTCTCCGGGCTGCGTCGGCGTCGTGCCAAGAGCGTCCGCAACGGGTCAGGAACCGCCGCCGGAGCCGCTGCCGGACCCGCCACCGGACCCGCCACCCGAGCCGTCGCCGCCGTCCTGCGGGTCGCGCAGGCCGTCGTAGATCTCCTTGCACACCGGGCAGACCGGGAACTTCTGCGGGTCGCGCCCGGGCACCCAGATCTTCCCGCAGAGGGCCACGACCGGCTCCCCCGACAGGGCGCTCTCGAGGATCTTCTCCTTGCGCACGTAGTGCGAGAAGCGCTCGTGGTCGCCCGGCTCCTGCAGCTCCTCGCGCACCTCCTCGCGCTCGATCGTCGCCGTGCTCGTGCCCCGCAGCGGCTGCGGCTCGAACGGGTCGGGCTCGAAGGGGTCGGGAGGCATGGTGCTCATGCGCGCCAGTCTACGGCGGGGGTCGCGTCCCGCAGGCGCCGTCCGGCCGGGTACGCCGCCCACGACTCGGGCAGGTTCCCGGGGCGGCCGCTCAGCAGCACCGCCTCGACCCCCGCCTCGGGCCCGAGCGGGTCGGGCTCGAGCCCGATCCGCCGCAACGTCTGGCGGGCGACCGCCACCGGGGAGTCGTGCACGACGACGCCGGGCCCGAGGGCCGCGACGATGCGGTCGGCGACGAGGCCGTAGTGCGTGCAGCCGAGCACGAGCGAGCGCACCCCGGCGGGGGTCTGCGACGCCGCGTAGGCGATGCACTCGTCGACGACCCGCGAGTCACCGGACTCGATGGCCTCGGCGAGACCGAGCGCGGCGACGGCATGCGTCTGCACGTCGGAGGCGAAGGCGTCGACGAGGCCCCGCAGGTAGGCGCTCGAGGTCGTGGCGGCGGTGGCCCAGACGGCGACGGGCCCGCCCGCCGCCGCGGCGGGGCGGATGGCGGGCACCGTGCCGACCACCGCGACGCCCGGCTCGAGCTCGGCGCGCAGCGCGTCGAGGCCGTGCACGGAAGCCGTGTTGCAGGCGACGACGATCGCGTCGGGCTCGTGGGCGAGCGCGGCCTGCGCCGACGCGAGGATGAGCCGGCGCACGTCGTCGGGCGTGCGCGGGCCGTAGGGCATGTTGTCGGGGTCGAGCGAGAGCACGAGCCCGACGTCGGGGCGCAGCGTGTGGAGGGCGTCGGCGTAGCCGAGCAGGCCGAGCCCCGAGTCGACGAAGGCAACTCGCCTTCGGGACGTCAGGGGCCGGGCCCGGGCGATCGGGTCCACGTCAGTTCATCGACGGGTCGTCGGGGAAGTTCGCGACGTAGGCCAGGCTGTCGCGCTGGCGCCGCAGCACCTCGCGCCACAGGGCATCCGGCTCGGCGGTGAACGCGTCGCGCACCTCGGCGTCGACGACGTACCAGTCGCCCCGACGCACCTCGTTCTCGAGCTGCCCGGACTCCCACCCGGAGTAGCCGGCGAAGATCCGCAGGCCGGCGAGCTCGGCGGCGACGACCGGCGTCGGCACGTCGAGGTCGACGAGCCCGATCGAGCCGAAGAGCCGCTTGACCCCGAGGGGCTCGGGCTCGTCGCCCGGCACCGTGACGAGGCCCAGCGCCGACGTCGTCGACACCGGGCCGCCCTGGAAGAGGACCGGAGGAGCGGTGACGACGCGCTGCCAGCCCGGCAGCACCGAGTCGACCTGCGCCGAGAGCGGCTTGTTGAGCACGACGCCCTGGGCGCCACCGTCGTCGTGGTGGAGCATCAGGATCACCGACCGGTGGAACACGTCACCCTCGACGGAGGGTGTCGCCACGAGGAGGCGGCCGGTGTGGAAGGTCGTGCTCACGGCTCAAGCCTTCCACACCGGCGGCCCCTCAGAAGCGTGCGCCCCGGCGAGCCGGGCGGTCGCCCGAGCGGTCGTCGTCGCCCCAGCGGGAGACGAGGCCCTCGGCGCGGTCGCCACGACGGCCACGACGGTCGTCGCCCCGGCTGTCGCTGCGGCTGTCCCGGCCACCGTGGTGCGGGCGGAAGCCGCCCCGCGAGCCCTGGCGCGGGCCGCGCGAGCCGGCCGGGCCGCGGCGCTGCGCCTTGGGGCCGGCGATGAGCCGCTGGAAGTCGTCCTCGGCGATGGCGACGCCGCTCGGGGTGGTGGCCCCGGTGGCGGCGAGCGTCGCGTCGCCGGGCGTGGCCCGGACCGGCGCGATGTCGAGGCCGGCGTCCTTGAGCTGGCGCTCCATCGTCTTGCGCTGGTGCGGCAGGGCGAGGGTGACCACGGTGCCCTTGTCGCCGGCGCGGGCCGTGCGGCCCGAGCGGTGCAGGTAGTCCTTGTGGTCGGCCGGCGGGTCGACCTGGAGCACGACCGACACGTCGTCGACGTGGATGCCGCGGGCGGCGACGTCGGTCGCGACGAGCACCGGGAGGGTGCCGTCACGGAAGGCTCCGAGCACGCGGTTGCGCTGGCCCTGGTTGAGGCCACCGTGGAGCGCGGCCGCCATGACGCCCTGCTCGCGCAGTTGGAGCGCGATGCGGTCGGCGCCGAGCTTGGTGCGGCAGAACACGACGGTGCGGCCCTCGCGGTTCGCGACCTCGGCCGTGATGACCTTCTTGTGCTGCGGGTCGATGAGCAGCACGTGGTGGTCCATGCCCTCGACCGATGCGGTGGCGTCGTTCGTCGAGTGGGTCACCGGGTCGGTGAGGTACTTCTCGACGAGGGTGTCGATGCCGCGGTCGAGCGTCGCCGAGAAGAGCAGGCGCTGGCCGTCGGACGGGATCTTGTCGAGGCTCGTCGTGATCTCGGCCATGAAGCCCATCTCGGCCATGTGGTCGGCCTCGTCGAGCACGGTGATCGCGATGTCGTCCATCTCGACGGCGCCGCGCTCGAGCAGGTCGTTGAGTCGGCCCGGCGTCGCGATGAGGATGTCGACGCCCTTGTTGAGCGCGTTGATCTGCGTCGTGTAGCTGAGGCCACCGGCGACGAGCTTGTGGCGCAGGCCGGTCACGTGCACGAGCGGCTCGAGCGCGTCGGAGATCTGCATCGCGAGCTCGCGCGTCGGCGTGAGGATCAGGGCGTGCGGCTTGCGCGGGCGGCGCGGCAGCTCGGCCTGGAGCAGGCGGGTGATGAGCGGCAGGCCGAAGGCCAGCGTCTTGCCGGAGCCGGTCTGGCCGCGGCCGAGCACGTCGCGACCGGCGAGCGCGTCGGGGATCGTCGCGCTCTGGATCGGGAACGGCGTCGTGATGCCCTCGCGGGCGAGGCGCTCGACGAGGCGCTCGGGCAGGCCGAGGGCGGCGAAGCCGTTGTCGGCCGCCACCTCGACGGGGCCGTCGGAGATGTCGGCGCGGGTGGCCTTGGTCCAGTTGTCGGCGTCCATGCGCTCGACTTCGGCGTCCTCGAAGCTCACGGGCGCACGGTCGACGAAGCGGTCGGTGCCGCGGTCGGACCGGCGGTCGAAGGACGGCCGGTCGTCGCGGCGCTGGAAGCCACGGTCACCGCGGTCGTCACGACGCTCGAACGAGCGGCGCTCGCCACGGTCGTCGCGGCGGTCGAACGAGGGGCGGTCGTCACGGCGCTGGAAGCCGCGGTCGCCACGGTCGTCACGACGCTCGAACGAGCGGCGCTCGCCACGGTCGTCGCGGCGCTCGAACGAGGGGCGGTCGTCACGGCGCTGGAAGCCACGGTCGCCGCGGTCGTCACGACGCTCGAACGAGCGACGCTCGCCGCGGTCGTCCCGACGCTCGAACGACGGGCGGTCGTCGCGGCGCTGGAAGCCACGGTCACCACGGTCGTCACGACGCTCGAACGAGCGACGCTCGCCGCGGTCGTCCCGACGCTCGAACGACGGGCGGTCGTCACGGCGCTGGAAGCCACGGTCACCACGGTCGTCGCGGCGCTGGAAGCCGCGGTCACCGCGGTCGTCGCGGCGCTGGAAGCCACGGTCGCCGCGGTCGTCACGACGCTCGAACGAGCGACGCTCGCCACGGTCGTCCCTGCGGTCGAACGACGGGCGGTCGTCACGGCGGTCCTCACGCGGGGCACGCCACTCGCGGCCGCCGACGTGGGAGGTACCGGCGGGTGCCGGTCGGGAGGTCTTGGGGCCACCCTGCCCGCGGTGCGGCTTCTTGGCCGCGGCGGACTTCTTCTCGGTGGTCCAGCGGGCCTTCTTGGGCGCGCCGGAGGAGGTGTGCTTGGGCATACGTATTCAACTCTCTTGACTCGATGCAGACTTCGCCTCGAGCCGTGAGTCACACCACGACCATGCAGACGAGCCTCAGGCGCAGCGTTCTGCGCCCCATGTGTACCGGTGCCCGGCATCTGTGCCGTCCGGCGATCGGATCCGCTCCGCGTCGAGCCCGGGCCGCGCCGTGTGCGCGATCGCCCTGGGCGGGTGGTCACCCCGTCGGCCGAGCCTGCCCGCCGGGCATCCCCGGCGCCATCTCGTCCATCGTGAACCGAGGCGGACCTCGGAGTCGGATGCCCCGAGTCTACCAGCGGCGCAGCCGCGACCCGACCACGAGGGCCGCCGCCCCGAAGGCCACCCCCACGAGGTCGAGCACCGCGTCCCACGGGTCGCCCGACCTCCCGGGCAGCAGGAAGTGCTGCACGAGCTCGCTCACCGGGGCGTGCACCGCGAACACCACGACGGCGGTGCGCACCGACCCGAGAGCCCGGCCCACGGCATACGTCGGCACGGCGAAGACGAGCAGGTGCACGACCTTGTCGGTCCAGCTCACCGGGCCCTCGACCGTGACGACGGGCCAGTAGAGCACGAGCAGCTGCACGACGACCGCGAGCACGGCGCCGCCCACGACGAGGCGCGAGCCGGTCGCGGAGGCCGGGCGGGCCGGGACTCGGCGCGAGGGGGTCGTCATGGGCAGGGAGTCTAGATAGGTTGCCTGCATGGGCAAGCGCACGGTGACCGTGACCGGCCGCGGCAGGGCCGCCGTCTCCCCCGACGTCGTGCGCCTCGACCTGCGGGTCGGGCACGACGCCCCCGACGTCGCCGCCGCGCTGGCCGGCGCGGCCGAGGGCGTGACGCGCGTCGTCGCGGTCGTGCGCGAGCAGGGCGTGGCCGACCCCGACCTGCGCACCCTCGACGCGTCCGTCGGGCAGCGCTGGGACAACACGGGCGTGGCCGTCGGCTTCACGGCCCAGCAGCGGCTCGCCGTCACGGTCCGGCGGCTCGACGCGGTCGGCGAGGTGCTCGCCGCCGCGGCCGGCGCCGTGGGCAACGCCCTGCTCGTCGACGCCGTGCGCCTCGACGTCGCCGACCGCAGCGCCGCGCTGCGGTCGGCCCGCGACGCCGCCTTCGCCGACGCCACCGACCGGGCGAGGCAGTATGCCGGCCTCTCCGGCACGCGGCTCGGCGCGGTCCTCGGCGTGGCGGAGCCGGGCACGACGCCCGTCGGGTCGTTCAAGGCCGTGGCCGCCGCGGCGTCGGGGCGCGACATGGCGATGGCGATGCCGGTCGAGGGCGGCGACCTCGACGTCGACGCGGAGATCACGGTGACGTGGGAGCTCGCCGCGGAGGGCTCGGCGGGCTCGGTCCCGGAATAGTCGCCGCGGCCGGTCCGTTGGCCCCTACATGGCTACCACTGACCTGACCGCGCAGTCCTTCGAGAAGACCGTCCTCGACAACGACATCGTCCTGGTCGACTTCTGGGCCTCCTGGTGCGGCCCGTGTCGCCAGTTCGCCCCCGTCTACGACGCCGCGTCGAGCAGCGGCGACAACGAGGGCATCGTCTTCGGCAAGGTCGACACCGAGGCCGAGCAGTCGCTCGCCTCGGCCGCCAACATCACCTCGATCCCGACGCTGATGGCGTTCAAGGAGGGCGTGCTCGTCTTCGCCCAGCCCGGGGCGCTGCCGCAGTCGGCGCTGCAGGACGTCATCCAGCAGGTCAAGGACCTCGACATGGCGCCGATCAAGGAGCAGATCGCGGCCGAGGCCGCCGGCCAGAACCAGCCGCAGGGCGCTGGGGAGCAGGGCGGCCAGCCGCAGGCCTGAGCCACTCCCCGCGCGGGGCGTGAACGACGAAGGAGGTCTTCCGGCACCGGGTGCCGGAAGACCTCCTTCGTCGCGCCTGACGGGCGAACGCGTGACGTAGCCACCACGAAGTGGTGGAGGTGGCGGGAATTGAACCCGCGTCCGATGACGAGAGACCAGGACTTCTCCGGGTGCAGTGCGCTACGGCTTTTCTCGGCCCCAGGGCTCGCACGCACGCGTCCCCTGACAGGCCCAGTTGAGAAGGAGTCCCGCGCAGCCCCCCAACATGACTGCGCAGCAAGTTTCCTAGCTGATGCCAGGCACTGAGTCGGAAACTAGCTCAGGCTGACAGACTTCGAGGCTCGCTCAGGCGGCGAGGGCGAAGTCGGTGCGCTTGGAATTGGCACCTATTGGTTTACAGGGAGCGTTAACGAGATAACCCTGCATCCTCGACCCGCTTCTCCTGATGTGTCGACCACCGTCGAAACCGATCACCCCCGTGGGGGCGTCCACGTCACGCTGTTCACTTGTCAAGCACTGCGTCCCACCTCGCGGTGGAGACCACAGTATGCAGGAGGAACGCGCGCCGGGTCCACGCCATTCCCCGGCGCTAGGCTGCCCCCGTGGTCGAGGCGCGCTCCACGGCCCGGCTCCCCGTCCCCGCGGCCTCTGGAGGTCCGATGTCTCTCAAGGTTCCCGTCGCCGACGCGGGCGCGCACGGACAGGTCGCCGCACCGTTCGCCGGCGTCGTCAGCCTCGCGGTCGCGGTGGGCGACGAGGTCGAGGCCGGTGCGGTCGTGGCGACGATCGAGGCGATGAAGCTGGAGGCGGGCATCACGAGCCCGGTGGCCGGCAGCGTGAGCAGGGTCGCGATCGGTGCCCAGCAGCAGGTCGAGGGCGGCGACCTGCTCGTCGTCATCGGCGCAGTCGACGCACCTCGGCGAGGGCCTGCTCGACCGACCCCGTGACGTCGGGGATCGGGAAGAGGGTGGCCCGGACGACCCGGTCGCGGTCGACGACGAGCGTCAGCCGGCGCAACCGCGTCGTCCCGCCGACCCGGAAGGTGGGCAGCCGCAGCGCGGTCGTCAGCTCGAGCCCGCTGTCGGAGAGGAGCGGGAACCGGATGCCGTTGGCCCGGGCGAACGCCTCCTGCTCGCTCGGGCGCTGGGTCGAGACCCCGACGACGGAGGCGCCGAGGTCGGCGAACTCGCCGAGGCGGTCGCGGTACGTGCACGACTCGAGCGTGCAGCCGACGCCCCCCGGCACGGTGTCGGCGCCCGGGAAGGCGTTGCCCGGGTAGCAGTAGAGCACCGTCAACGCGTTGGTCGTCACCGGGTCGATGCCCTCGAGCACCGGGATGCGGTCACCCACGAGCGCGGCCACGCGGGCGGCCTCCCCCGAGTCCGGGTCAGCGGTCGCGGTGGGCGTGCCGTCACCGAGGAGCCACGCGTCGCCGAAGTCCTGGAGCGCGGCGAGCACCGGGAGCGCGCCGCGACCCCGCGCCGTGAGCACGTAGTCGTGCCGTGGTGGGTGCGCGGCGTACTCGCGTCGCTCGAGCAGCCCGTCGGCGACGAGCGCCTCGAGGCGCTGGGCCAGCACCTTGCGGGAGATGCCCGACTCGCTGCGCAGCTGCTCGAAGCGGGTGTGCCCGCCGGCGACGTCGCGCAGCACGAGGAGGGTCCAGGGGTCCCCCACGACCGACACCGCGTGCGCGATGCCGCACGGGTCGTCGGGCCGCACCGCGCGCCTCACCATCGCTCCGCCATGCCGCCATCGTAATGAGTTTCTAAAAGAGACTCACTATGGTCTGATGGGTGGATGTCGACCCCCGGTGCCGTCCGTGAGCACAGCGGCCGCAGCGACCTGCGGGCGCTGCCACGCGTCGTGTGGGTGCTGGCCGCCGGGCGCCTCGTCAGCTCTGCGAGCGCCTTCCTGCTGCTCTTCCTCGTGCTCTACCTCACCGGCCCGCGGGGGCTCGACATCGTCCCGGCCGGGCTGCTCGCGGGCTCGAACGGCGTCGGCGCCCTCCTCGGCAACCTCACGGGCGGCCGGTTCGGCGACCGCCACGGCCACCGCAGGGTGCTGCTGCTCAGCGCGAGCGTCGTCGGGGTGCTGACGGCGCTCATCCCGTGGCAGCCGGTGTGGCTGCTCGCGCTCACCCTGCCGGTCATCGGCTATCTCGGCGCGACCGCCTCGCTCGGCCAGGGCGCCCTCGCCGCCCTGGCCGTGCCCGTCGGGTCGCGTCGTGCCTCCGTCGCGGTCAGCCGGGCCGCCTCGAACGCCGGCTTCGTCGTCGGTCCGCCGCTCAGCGCCCTGCTCGCGACGCGCGGCTACGACGTCCTCCTCGTCGTCGACGGCGTGCTCACCCTCGTGCTGCGGATCGTCACCGCCCGGTTCCTCACCGAAGAGGCGCCGGCGGAGCGTGCGCCCGACGCGCCGGCCGGGGTGTGGCAGGCGCTCCGGACCGACCGCTCGCTCGCGGTGCTGCTCGTCGGCGTCGTCCTCGTCGACCTCGTCTACCGCCAGCTCTACTCGACCGTGCCCCTGCACCTGCGCGACCAGGGCCAGCCGCTCGCGCTCTACACGGCCCTCATCGCCGTCGGCTCCGCCCTCATCCTGCTGCTCGAGATCCCGGTCGCCCTGTGGCTGCGGCACCGACCGGCCGTCCCGGTCATCGCGACCGGCTTCGCCCTCGTCGCCGCCGGTTTCGCCCTCTTCGGGGTCACCTCCCTCGACGTGGCACTGGTGGCCGTCGTCGCGATGGTCACCCTGACGGCGGGCGAGATCCTCTACAAGACCACCGCCACCGCACACGTGCTCGACGCCGCCCCGGGTCACCTCGTCGGGCGCTACCAAGGGCTCTACACCGCGGCCGCGACGAGCGGGAGCATGGTCTCGGCCCCGCTCGGTGGGCTCGTCTACGCGGCCCGGCCGGGGTGGCTCTGGCCGCTCTGCGGGGTCGTGGCCGGCCTCGGGGCCGTGCTCGCCCTCGGGTCGACCCGGGTGCGGGCGAGGGCTCCCGGACGCTGAGCCCGGACGACGAGCCCCGGACGACGTCCCGGCCCGTCCCGAGGTATCAGGAGGCGTCGCGCGCGCCACCTACTGACGCCAGCGACACCCCTCCACAAAGGTAGACACCATGCGCCGCACGACCAGGCTCACGACCGCCACCCTCCTCGCCCTCGGCACCGCGACCGCGGGTGTCGGCCTCGCCCTCGCGAGCCCCTCAGCGTCCGCCGCGACACCGACTCCCCCGCCCGCACCCGCCGCCAACCGGGCCGCACCCGCCCCGTCTCCGGCCCTGGCTCCAGCCGCCGTCATCGCCGACCCCATGTCGGTCTACGTGCCGCTCATGAACTGCCGGCTCGTCGCCACCGCCACGGCCGGCGGCAAGATCCCCAACGGGTCGACGCGCACCTTCCAGGTGACCGGCACGACCGGCTTCCCGACGCAGGGCGGCACGTCCGGCGGTTGCGGGGTGCCGAGCTACGCGACGGCGGTCAGTGCCCGCGTCTCCTCGACGGCCGCCGACGCCAACGGCGTCTTCATCGCCTACCCGACGGGCACCCCGGTCGGGCAGGGGACCCTCTACTACGGCAAGGGCGTCAACGTGACGACCGGCGCCAACCTCCAGGTCGGCACCGGCGGCCGGATCACCGTCAAGAACGTCCTCGGCCCGGCCCACCTGGCCATCGACGTCAACGGCTACTTCACGCCGCAGATCCAGGGCCACGTCGAGCTCGACGGCACGCTGACCTCCGGCACCCCCCTCGTACTCTCGAGCACGCGCCTCGCGACGGGCGTCTTCCAGCTCACCACCGCGCGCGACGTGTCGCGGTGCGCCGCACACGCCGCCCCCGACGGGTCCGGCGCCTTCGTGGCCAACGCTGTGCCCGCGGGCCGGGCGGTCAACGTCTACACCTACGCCCTCAACGACACGCCGACCAACATCCGGTTCACCGTCAGCGTCACCTGCTGAACGGCGGCCGGCCACCCGGTCACCTCGTCCGGCTCCACCTCACCACGAGCCGGACGAGGAGCCGCCGCCACCGCCGCCGGAGAACCCGCCCCCGCCGAAGCCGGACGAGCCCGACGAGCCGGGCGTCGAGGTGAAGGTGCCCGTCGAGGTGCTCGAGAAGGCGTCGACGCCGCTCGCGATGCCGGTGAAGTCGGGGAAGGTCGCTCCGCTCCAGACGTACCACGTCGGCATGAGGAGCGGCTGGTTCGCGGCCTCGGCCGCGCGGGCGACGTCGGCGAACGTCGTGGCCCACCGGTCCGCGACACCGAAGACGACGGCATACGGCAGGTAGCGGCTGAAGACGTTCGAGGCCTCCTCGAAGGCGATCTGACCGGCCTCGGCCGTCGTCAGGTACTCCTTGAAGCCGAGCGCCTGAGCGTGCACGGCCGAGCCCTCGGCGGTCTTGGCCGCCATCCGGCCGCCGAGCACCCAGACGATGAGGCCGGAGACGATCAGGCCGATCCCGAGCGCGAAGCCACCGCTGAAGCCACCGCCGAGGATCGCGCCGATGGCGGGGCGGCCGTAGAAGAGCACGAGGGCGCCGAGCGCGGCGACGACGAGGCCGAGGCCCTGCCACGCGGCGCGCTGCGCCTGCGGCGAGGAACGGAACCAGCCGCGGGTCACGACCTCCTGGTACATGGCGCCCTGGATCTTCTTCAGGGTGCTCGCGAAGGTGTTCTTCAGCTCCGAGAGGCGCACCTGGTCGCCGCGGGTGGCGAAGATGCCGTCGAGCAGCTGCCGCTCGTAGGGCAGCAGCCGCTCGGCCGGCGGTGGCGTGAGGCGGGTCAGCGTCCAGTCGGTGCGCGAGAACATCCCGTTGCCCTCGTTCTCCTCGATGCGCAGGAAGCCGCGCACGGCGAGGTCGATGACGGTGGCCGAGACGTCGATGGGATTGGCGGTCTCGTCGATGATCGTGCCGACCATGCCGGGCTGCACGCCCGGCGGCGGCTGGAACTGCACGGCGACCGTCGGGGTCCCACCCCGCACCGTCGCGGCCGGGGGTGCGCCGTCGCCCGTGGCCCCGGTGCCGAAGGACGGCGACAGGCCGGGGGTGAGGTCGGCGTAGCGCTCGTCGCGACCACGGGTCCACACGAGCGTCCCCATGACCGCGAGGGCGAGCACGGGGGCACCGACCCCACCGATCCACGCCGCCGCGTTGGCGGCGGGGGCGGCGTCGGAGCCCACCGAGGTGCCGGCGTCGCCCTGGCGCACGTCGGGTCGCACGTCCCCGAACGCGCTCGGCGGGTAGCTGGCCACGATCGTCATGGCCTCGCCCGAGCCCAGCGAGGCCGCCGAGAAGCGCGACGGGTCGCCGGGGGTGGCGGTGCACGCCGTCGTCGACCCGGTCTCGCCCTGCAGGCAGCGCACCTTCGTGGCGGCCGCCGGGGCGTTGACGGTGACCGAGACCCGGTCGCGCTCGGTCATCTCGTTGGCACCGAAGACGTTGTAGAAGAGCTCGACCGCGGCCGGCTCGGTGCCCTCCGGGGCCGGGTTGCCGTCGGCCGTCACGGGGTTGAGCACGTTGTGCAGGGTGTAGCGCACCTCGTAGACCTGCGTGCCGCTCGTGAACTCCGAGGCCGACCCGATGCGGATCTCGCGGGCCGCCCCGTTGTCGCTCACCCGGAACGCGTCGGGCGCCCCGCTCGGGCTCGTGACGTCGACGTCGGTGAGGTCGTAGTGGCGGTAGCGGTTCTCCTGGTCGCCGTAGCCCATCCGCACGACGATGTCGCGGAAGATGCCGTGGCGCTGCGCCCCGGTCGGGAAGCGCCAGGTGATCGTCTCGGTGACGCGGACGCTGCCGTCCTCCTGCACGTCGAAGACGGCCGCGTAGGAGTCCATGCCCTCGTCGCCGGCGGCCCGGGCACTGCCGGCCGGCCCGACCAGGAGGGTGGCCAGGGCCAGGAGGAGGCCGAGCAGGCCGAGTCTGACCAGCCGTCCCCGTCGCGCCACGCTCGCTCCGCTCATCGCCGTCCCCTCCCGTCGGTTCCCGCCATCCTGACACCGGACGCGCCCTGCGCCCGGCAGGTTCCGCCCGGCAGGTTCCGCGCGGGAGGGCTCAGCGTGGGAGGGCTCAGCGGCGGTTGGCCGCGCTCATGGCGCGGTCGGCCTCGCGGCGGTCCTGCCGCTCGCGCAGCGCGTGCCGCTTGTCGTACTCCTTCTTGCCCGTCGCGATCGCGATCTCGACCTTGGCGCGGCCGTCCTTGAAGTAGAGGGCGAGGGGCACGATCGTGCGCCCGCTCTCGCGCGTCTTGAGCGCGATCTTCGTCAGCTCGGCCCGGTGGAGCAGCAGCTTGCGCTTGCGCCGCGGCGCGTGGTTGTTCCAGGTGCCGTTGAGGTACTCCGGGATGTGCACGTTCTCGAGGTAGAGCTCGTCGCCGGTGAACATCGCGAAGCCGTCGACGAGCGAGGCGCGCCCCATCCGCAGGGCCTTGACCTCGGTGCCGGACAGCACGATCCCCGCCTCGAAGGTGTCGTCGATGAGGTAGTCGTGGCGGGCCTTGCGGTTGCTCGCGATGAGCGACCGCCCCTTCTCCTTGGGCACCGGACCATCCTTCCCACTCGTGTCAGTGGCGACCGCGCGCTGCGGTCGGCGCACCAACGCTACCCCGAGCGGGGCACGGATCCGGAACGGGTTTCCGTGACCCGGTGCGCGGGCCCGGGCCCGCGCCGCGACGAGGGGTCAGAGCCAGCCGCGCGGGTTGACCGGCGTGCCGTCCTCGTAGACGCCGAAGTGCAGGTGGCAGCCCGTGGAGTAGCCGGTCGTGCCGGAGTAGCCGAGCAGCTGGCCCCGGTTCACGTGGCCGCCGAACTTCACGATGCTCGACATGTGGTTGTAGGTCGTCACGAGGTCGACGCCGCGGTGGATGCCGTGGTCGATGACGACCTGGTTGCCCCACCCGCTCGCGCGCCATCCGGCGCGGATGACCTCACCCGGCGCGGCGGCATACACCGGGGTGCCGCAGGCGATGCCCCAGTCGAGGCCGTCGTGGAGCATCCACTTCTGCAGCACCGGGTGGAAACGCATGCCGAAGCCTGAGGTCGTCGGGCCCACGGCCGGGTAGCTGAGGAAGTTCGACGGCGTCGGTTCGGACTGCACGGGCGGCGGGTTCCTCGGCACGTAGACCTGGCCGCGCTTCTTGGCGGCGGCGGCCTTCGCGCGCTCGGCCTTGATCTTCGCGGCGCGCTCGGCGCGCAGCTTGGCCTGCCGCTTCTGCTCGGCGATGCGCGCCTGGCGGGCCCGCTCGACGAGGATCGCCTGCAGGCGCGAGGACTCGGCGCGGGCGGAGGCGAGGTCGGCCGCCTCGTTCTGGCGCTGGACGGCGAGGTCGGCGGCGTACGCCGTCTGCTTGCCCTTGAGCGCGTCGAGCTGGGCCTTCGCCGCGGCGGCGTTCGCGGTGGCGGTCACGGCGTTGTTGCGCGCGACGATCGCCTGGTTCTTGGCCTGCGTGGCGGCGGCGGCAGCGGCCTCGGCGCCCCTGAGCGCGGCCTCGGCCTGACGCTTCAGCTCGACGATCTCGCCGCGCACGGAGGTGAGGTAGGAGCGCGTCGACGTGCTGTCGGCGGTCATGGCGGCCAGCTTGTCGATGGTGTCGCTCGCGACCGCGCTCGCGGTGTCGGCCATGATGAGGCGGTTGGCGAAGTCCTCGGGCGAGGTGGAGCCGAAGACCATGCCGAGCTGCGACTCCTGCCCGGCGCCCTGGAAGACCTCGGCGGCGTAGGAGTCGAGCGCGTCCTGGCTCGACACGAGGCCGGAGGCGCTCTTGGCGAGCTGCTCCTTGGCGCGCTGCTCGTTGGCGACGGCCACGGCGAGCTTCTGGGCGACGGCCTCGTTGTGCGCTCGCGCCTTGGCCTCGGCGCTGATGGCACGGGCCTCGGTGGCCTCGGCCGCCACCTGCGCGGCCTGTGCGCGCGCCTGGGCGCCCTGCGCGGCGGCGACCCGCTGCTGCGCGACGGGCAGCGCGGCGTTGGTGCGCTCGAGGTTGACGAAGGCCCGTGCGAGCGAGGCGTTGGTGCCCTCGAGCTGCTGGCCGAGCGCGGCGATGCGCTTGTCGTTCTTCTTCTTCTGGTCCGACACCGAGTCGGCGTGCGCGACGAACGAGGCCGAGGCGGCCGCGACCGAGCAGGTGACGACGAGGCCGGCGACCGTCAGACGGGTCGCGGACGTCGCCTTGCCGGTGCCGGCGGAGCTGCCGGCGGTGCGGGGAGTCGGGCCGGAGCGCCTCATGAGCCACATATGCAGCATTGGTACCACAGGTCACTCTGCTTGGGGAGGGGTTCGCGTCCGAAAACGCCGTAAATCGCCTGATTCTCCCTGCGGAGCGCGCGGGCCGGCGGCGTCAGACGCGCAGGTAGCGGCGCAGCGTGACCCACGAGGTGAGCGACGACAGCCCGATGACGCCGACGATGACGAAGGGCGCGACGCGGTACACGTCGGCCACCCCGATGAACGCGGTGTCGGTCAGGGTCTGGCTGAGGAAGCCGACGACGCCGTAGCGCACCGTCGCCCAGAGCATCCCCATCGCGAGGGCCGCGCCGAGCACGCTCGCGAGGGCGGTCTCCATGACGAAGGGGAAGCGGATCGTGAAGTTCGAGGCGCCGACGAGGCGCATGATGCCGGTCTCGCGCCGCCGGCTGAAGGCGGTCTGGCGGATCGTCGTCGAGATGAGCATGACCGCCGCGAAGACCATGAGCGAGGAGAGCGCGATCGCCGCCCACGAGACGGTGTTCATGAAGGTGAAGAACTTCTCGAGGAGCTTCTTCTGGTCCTGCACGTCGGCGACGCCGGGCATCCCCTTGATCGAGCTCGCGACGACGTCGAACTTGCCGGCGTCGTTGAGGTTCACGCGGTAGGAGTCGGCGAAGTACGACTCCCCCGCCCGCGCGAGCGGCGAGTTCTTGTAGGTCTGCTTGAACCGCTCGAAGGCCTCGTCGCGCGACTCGTAGAAGACCTCCTTGACCGTCGGCTTGAGCGCCTCGAGCTCGGACTTGATCGCCGTGCGCTGGGCGTCCGTCGTCGGCTCGCCCGCGCAATTGGTGTAGCGCGTCTTCTCGGCGCAGAGCAGCACGGTGACCTGGACGCGGTCGTACCAGTAGTCCTTCATGGTGTCGACCTGCCGCTGGCCCATCAGGCCGAGGCCGAGCAGGTACATCGAGATCATCGTGACGATGACGACCGAGACGGCCATCGAGAGGTTGCGCCGCAGGCCGTTGGCGATCTCGCCGAGGAGGAACTGGATTCGCATGGGGGTTCTCGTTCCGTCTCGCGGTCAGCGGTCGTTCGTCAGCACGGGCTTGCGGCGGCGGAACATCCCGCCCCGCTGGCGCGGCTGGTCGGCGTCGCGGCCGATGGGGGGCAGGCTCGCCGCCTCGTCGTCCGTGTCGTCGCCGTCGCCGTCTCCCGCCGAGGGGGCGTATGCCGCCGGCGCCCCGTCGTCGTAGCCGTCGGCCACCTCCGGCTGGGTCGCGACGGCCGGGGCGAGCGCCTCCTCGAGGCGCACCCGCGGGATGCTGCCGGTGTCGTAGTCGCCCGCCTCGAGGTCGCTGACGAGCACGCCGTGGTCGAGCCGGATGACGCGCTTGCGCATCGCGTCGACCGTGACGGTGTCGTGCGTGGCCATGACGACGGTCGTGCCGGTGCGGTTGATCCGGTCGAGCAGCTGGACGATGCCGAGGCTCGTCTCCGGGTCGAGGTTGCCGGTCGGCTCGTCGGCGAGCAGCACCGGCGGGCGGTTGACGAAGGCACGGGCGATGGCGACGCGCTGCTGCTCGCCGCCGGAGAGCTGGTGCGGCAGGCGCTTCTCCATGCCGGCGAGGCCGACGAGCTCGAGGGTCTCGGGCACCGTCTGGCGGATCCGCGAGCGGCTCGTGCCGAGCACCTGCAGGGCGTAGGCGACGTTCTGGAAGACGGTCTTGTTCGGCAGCAGCCGGAAGTCCTGGAAGACGCAGCCGATCTCGCGGCGCAGGGCCGGCACCTTGCGCTCGGGCAGCCGGTCGAAGTCGCGGCCGGCCACGAGGATGCGGCCGCTCGTGACGTCCTGCTCCTTCATGACGAGCTGCATCATCGTCGACTTGCCGGAGCCCGACGTGCCGACGACGAAGGCGAACTCGCCCCGGGAGATCTCGAGGCTGACGTCGTCGAGGGCCGGACGGGTCGTCCGCGGGTAGGTCTTCGTGACGTTCTCGAAGAGGATCATGCGTCGGGCCTCGACTCGTGCTGGGAACGGCTGGTCTGCGCCGGCGCCGGTCGCCCCGGGATCGGGACGTCGCGCACAGCCGCCTCCGAGGCTACGGGCGCCGGGCAGCGTTCCCCGGGACCACGCCGCCCGTGGCGTGGCGCGTGGCGCCGGCCCGATCAGGCCTCGGCGCGCTTCTGGCCGATCTGCCAGCGGATGCCGGCCTCGATGAAGCCGTCGATGTCGCCGTCGAAGACGGCGCTCGGGTTGCCGGTCTCGTACTCCGTGCGCAGGTCCTTGACCATCTGGTAGGGGTTGAGCACGTAGGAGCGCATCTGGTCGCCCCAGCTCGCCTTGACGTCGCCGGCCATCTCCTTCTTGACCGCGGCCTCCTCGGCCTTGCGCTGCAGGAGCAGGCGCGACTGGAGCACGCGCAGGGCGGCGGCGCGGTTCTGGATCTGGCTCTTCTCGTTCTGCATCGACACGACGATGCCGGTCGGCAGGTGCGTCATGCGCACGGCCGAGTCGGTCGTGTTGACGCTCTGGCCACCGGGGCCGCTCGAGCGGAAGACGTCGATCTTCAGCTCGTTCTCGGGGATCTCGATGGAGTCGTCGCTCTCGATGAGCGGGATGACCTCGACGGCCGCGAAGCTCGTCTGGCGACGACCCTGGTTGTCGAACGGGCTGATCCGCACCAGGCGGTGGGTGCCACCCTCGACGGAGAGGTGGCCGAACGCGTACGGGACGTTGACCTCGAAGGTGGCGGACTTGAGGCCCGCCTCCTCGGCGTAGGAGGTGTCCATGACCTTGGTCGGGTAGCCGTGGCGCTCGGCCCAGCGCAGGTACATGCGCATGAGCATCTCGGCGAAGTCGGCGGCGTCGACGCCACCGGCGCCCGAGCGGATGGTGACGACGGCCTCGCGCTCGTCGTACTCCCCCGCCAGCAGGGTGCGCACCTCGAGCTCGCCGACGTCCTTCTTCAGCTTGGCGAGGTCGCGCTCGGCCTCCTCGAGGGTGGCCGCGTCGTTCTCCTCCTGGCCCATCTCGACGAGCGTCTCGAGGTCCTCGATGCGCTGGTCCATCGTCACGACGCGGTCGCGCTCGGAGTTGGCGCGCGAGAGCGCGCTCGTCACCTGCTGCGCCGCGTCCGGGTCGTCCCAGAGGTCGGGGGCGGAGGCCTGCTGCTCCAGGTCGGCGATGGTCGCCGCGAGCGCGTCGAGGTCGGTGACCCCGCGCACGGAATCCATCGTCGCGCGCAGGTCCTTGAGCTCTTGCATGAAGTCGACAGCCACGAGGCAGCAGCCTACGGCAGCGGCGCGCGGGTCGGCGCACGCCGCTGCCGGACGGGCGGGTTCAGCAGGAGGTATAGCCCTTGCGGCTGCCCTTGAAGGTGCACGTGTCGACGGTCTTGCCGGAGGCGTTCTTGAGGATCGCCGTGTCACCCGTGTTGTTCCAGACGTACCAGCCGCTGCCGAAGTAGCGGTTCTTCTGGGTGGGGGTGCCCTTGCCGGTGCGGATCGTGACGCTCGCCCCCGCCTTGAGGGTGAACGCCGGGAAGCGGTAGGTGTGGCCGACCTTGTCGCGCAGCGTCCAGCCGGTGAGCGAGCGGGCACTGCGCGTCGTGTTCTTCACCACGACGTACTCGGCGTTGAGGCTCGCGTTGCCGCCGCGGTCGGCGCCGGGCGAGTCGTAGAAGACCGTGCTGATCATGACGGCCGGCAGCGCCTGGGCCGAGGTCGCGGTGGCGACGGGTGCGACGACGGCGAGGCCGAGGCCGGCGGTGGCCACGAGGGCCCGGGTGAGAGTGGTGCGCATGTTTCCCTGTCTGGTCGGTGACGTGGCACCGCGGCGTCGGCCGCGGCACGTCGGGGTCGTGCTGGGTCGGGCTGGTGTCGGGCGCCGCGGGGTTGGAGCGCACCGAGGACCGACCGTAGGGCGCGACGACGGCGGTCGTGGTCGTTTTGCCGGAATTGCTGCGGGCGTGGCTCGGCACCGCGCCAGCAGGGCTCAGCGCAGCGACGGCAGGGCTCAGCGCAGCGGCGCCCTGGCCCGCGAGGTCACGGTGATCGTCACGCTGCCGCCGAGGGAGTCGAGCACCCACCCCGACATGGGCAGGCGCGCGGTGCCCTGCACCGTGACGACGGCGGTCGTGCCGTCGGGCGTGCCGGTGTCGGGAACGACCGACCAGGCCACGATGCCGGGCGGCAGCGGGGTCGAGGAGAGGTGCGCCCCGGCCGCGGCCGCGACCGAGGCGTCGGTGAGCGCGAGCCGGTCGAGCACGCCTCCCTCGTAGGCGGCGCGCTCGTCGAGGGCGCTCGCGGCCTCCAGCGCCGCGGCGTCGGCCGCGTCGAGGAGCCGGATGCGCGCCAGCTGCGCCGCCGTGACGTCGATGCCGCCGAGCACGAGCAGGCCCGCGAGGGCGAAGAGCCCGAGCACGAGGATGCCGATCTGGCCGCGGTCCCGCGCGCCGCCTGGCCGCTCCGCCCGGCGCACTGCACCGTCGAGAGGCCACCGTCTGTGGGTGCGGGCCGGTCGAGGGGCCAGCGCCGGCCGGCGCCCGGCGGGCCGCCGCGGCGTCATGGGGCCGCGAACCGGTCGACGGTGACGACGCTCGTGGAGCGGATCGTCACGGTGGCGGGCAGGTGCGCGGCGAGGAAGTCGGGCACGAGGGGCAGCTGGACCTCGATGGTCGCCGTGGCCGTCACGGCTGCGCGCGGTCGCAGGCAGGGGCTCCCGTCGCAGCCGACCGCGACGCTCGCGCCCCGGTCGAAGGCGAAGTCGGCGAAGGCGAGGGCCGCGGCCGCTCCGGCCCGGGCGTGGGCCTCGCCCTCGGAGCCGGCCGTCACGAACGCCCGCCCGGCCTCGCGCCCGGCGAGGGAGGCCGCGAACGACGCGGCCTGCACCCGCGCCACGGCGAGCACGAGGTAGGTCAGCGGCAGCAGGAGCAGCAGCCCCAGCACGATGAACTCGATGATGGCCCGGCCCTCGTCGGCACGTGGACGGCGCCGGAGCCCACACCGGACCCGGCGCGCTCTCACGGCGACGCCCCCGCGAGCACCTGCTCCTCGCTGAAGGCGCGACCGGTCACGGTCAAACCTCCACTCGGGCCGAGCGGTCCGATCACCGGCAGCGGCGCCGACACCGTGACCTCCACGACCCGGACGCCGGTGGACGTCGTCGACCGCACCGCTGCGACCTGCGACTCGGACGAGGCGCCGAACGACGCGCCGAGGAGCGACCGGGTGCGGGCCACGGCGTCGTCCGGGCCGGCGTCGGCGCGCGCGCCGTACCGGGCCCCCTCCGAGGCCGCCGCGATGAGGGTGTTGCGGAGGTAGAGCGCCAGACCCAGCTGGAAGACGCCGAGCCCGACGACGAGCACCAGCGCCGCGACCATGACGAACTCCGCCACGGCCGAGCCCTGCTCGGACGCCCCCGGCCGGCGGCGCTGCCCCGGCCTCACGGTCCCTTGACGCCCGCGATCGCGTCGCTGAACAGCTGCCCGAGCTGGGGGCCGGCGATGGCCCACAAGGCCGTCACGAGGCCAGCGGTCATGATCGTGATGAGCACCCAGCCGGGCACGTCGCCGCGGTCGGTGGATCCGCCGAGACGGTGCGCAGCGTTTCGGCGCAACGCTCCCCCGCCGGCTTGCCTCACGACCGCCCGGGCCCGCTGCACGACGGTGACGATCCGGTTCATGTCGATCTCCCTGCACTCGATGGATGTGGACCTTGCACGACTGGAGAGCCCTGGAGCCGGTGCGGCGTTCAGAGCTCGAGGTGGAGGAGGCGCAGCCCGGGGTAGAGGGCGAAGAGCACCGTCACCGGGAGCGTGAGGAAGACGATCGGGACCATCATGTAGATCTCCTTGCGGCCACCCTGCTCGAGCAGGGTGCGGCGACCGTCCTCCCGGACGTCCTGTGCCTGCGCGCGGAGCACCTCGGCGAGCGGCGTCCCGCGCTCGACCGCCACGACGATGCCGTCGACGAAGCGCGCGAGGCTGATCAGACCCGTGCGGTCGGCCAGTCCCTGCAGCGCCGTGGGCAGGTTCGCGCCGGCCCTCGCGTCGGCGAGGCACCGCCGCAGCTCGCCCGCGAGCTCGCCGTGGGAGAGCCGACAGACGCGTTCGAGGGCTCCGACGGCGCCCTCGCCGGCACTCACGGCGAGGGCGAGCAGCTCTGCCACCGTGGGGAACTCGGTCAGCATCCGCGCCTCGCGGCGCGAGGCCGCGCGGCTCAGCGCGTAGTCGCGGCCGGTGATGCCGCCGAGGGTGCCGACGACCACCGTGCCGACGAGCAGGGGTAGCGGCAGGCCGCGCTGGGCGACGGCCACCGCCGTGGTGAGGAGCAGTCCGGCGACGGCCCCGGCAGCCCCGAACCCGACCTGTTCGGCACGGAACTGCTCGACGTCCACGGGCTGTCCTGCGCGCTGCTGGCGCCGGGCCACGGATGCCGCCCCGCCGAGGGCCCGTCCGACGACCGCGCCGAGCCGCGTCAGGTAGGGGGCGAGCAGGTCGCCGAAGCCGAAGGGTCCACGCACCGGTGCCGGTCGCGCGAGGAGGCTGGATGGACGTGGGGTGTCGCGCAGGTAGGGCTCGAGGCGGTCGTCGAGCGTCGGCCGACGGCTGGCCGGCATCCCGGCGACGACGAGCGCGAGTCCCGCCGCGAGCAGCAGCCCGGCCGTCGCACCGGCCCACGACCAGCCCCCGTCCACGGAGACCAGACGGGCGACGTCGACGGCGGGCGAGAGGGGCTTCACCGCAGGACCCGTTCCTCGTCGGGGAGACGGCCGACCCAGACCATGACGCGGTAGGCGACGAGGCACAGGGCCGCGCCCACGGCCAGCACGACCCAGCCTGCCGGGGTGGCGTAGGCGGCGAGCGAGCTGCCGTTCAGGGCCAGCAGGCCGAGCACGACCCAGGGCGCGCCCGCGGCCAGGCGAGCCGCGTTGACCGTCCAGCCCTGCCGGGTCTCGAGCTCCGCTCGGGTGCGGGCGTCCTCGCGCAGGAACGAGGACAGGGCGCGCAGCAGCCGACCGAGGTCGCTGCCGCCGACCTCGCGCGCGATCCGCAGCGACTCGACGATCCGGTCGCCGACCGGGTCGCTCAACCGGTCCTTGAGCCGGTCGAGGCAGTCGTGGAACCGGCCGGTCGTGCGGTAGTCCTCCGCGAAGGACACGAAGGCCGGCCGCAGCTCCTCCGGCCCGCGCACCGCGAGCTGCGCCAGTGCCTCGGGCAGCGCGAGCCCGGCCCGCACTCCCGACGTGATGTTGTCGACGACGTCGGGCCACAGGTCGCGGAGCTTGTTGCGGCGCTTGCGCGCCTGGGCACGGACGAGGGCGACGGGCAGGGAACCTGCCATCAGCGCGAAGCACAGGGCGATGGGCGTCACGCGGGTCACCGCGAGCACGATGAAGAAGGTGAGCACGAGGAGGACCGCCGACCCGGACAGGACGTTGGCCGGCGACACGCTCGGATGGCCCGCCTGGTTGAGGTGGTCGCGCAGCTCGACGAGGAAGCCCGGCGGCCGCGACCGCTCACCGGCCGGCGGGCGTGGCCAGAACGAGGAGTAGACGAGGAAGACCCCGACCCCGAGGGTCAGGCCGACGACCAGTGGCGAGTTCACGAGTCCCCCTGTGCGAGAAGCGCAGTGACGTCGAAGCCGGCGCGTTCGAATGCCTCGCGACGCGGTGGGAAGCCGTCGGCGCGGCGCAGCACGCCGTCCCGCGTGACGAAGAGGTCGGCGACCTCGATGACGTCGGCCTCGACGCGCCCCGGCACCGCGACGATCTCCCGCACGCGCCGGACACCGTCGCGCTCGAGCGCCACGTGCAGCACGAGGTCGAGGGCGGCGGCGACCGTCGGCACGACGAACCGGCTCGACACGTTTTCGCCCGCCAGCAGCGGGAGCGTGCACATCTTGGTCACCGCCTCGCGGGCGCTGTTGGCGTGCACGGTGCACATGCCGGGCACCCCGCTGTTGAGCGCGATGAGCAGGTCGAGGCTCTCCTCCTGGCGCACCTCGCCGACGATGATGCGCGAGGGCCGCATCCGCAGGGCCTCCTTGACCAGACGGCGCAGGGGCACCTCCCCCGTGCCCTCGAGGCTCGGCTGGCGGCACTGCATGGCCGCCACGTCGCGCAGCGGGATCCTCAGCTCGAAGACCTCCTCGCACGTGACGATCCGCTCCCGTGGCGGCACCGCCGCGGCCAGGCACCCCAGGAGCGTGGTCTTGCCCGCCTGGGTACAAGCAGCACTTAAACAGGGTGTTAGCAGCTACGGTTCGTGCATGGGAGAAGCAGGGTCAAGCGTCGCGCGCCGCGCCGTCATCTATGCACGTATCAGCGTGACATCCGACGAGTCAGTGTCCATCCATCGGCAGGTGGAGGCTGCGGAGCAGTATGCCGCCGCGCGCGGATGGCCGGTCGTAGCCACCTTCAAGGACGACGGGGTCAGCGCCACGCACAACCGGCCCGCTGATCGGGCGGGATGGCGTGAGCTTCTGAGCAGCCCAGTGAGGTTCGACGCGGTCATCATTTGGAAGGTCGATCGGCTAGCCCGACGAGTGCTGGACTTCCTGCAGTCACACGAGGACCTGCAAGATCGCGATGCAGGCATCGTCGCGGTCGAGCAGAGCATAGATATGACGACACCTGAAGGGCGCGCCTTCGCGCAGATGCTCGCGGTGTTCGGAGAGATGGAAGCTGGGGCAATCAGCGCTCGCGTGAAGGCCGCTCGTAACTACCTGATCAGGGCCGGGCGCGTAGTGGGCGGCCGACTCCCCTACGGCTGGCGCTCCGTGCCGAACCCTGATGGCCCCGGACGAATTTGGGCCCAAGACCCAGACCGGATCGAGTACGTGCGAGGCATGGTCGACCGGGTGCGCCGTGGCGACTCCGTCTACTCGGTGACGCAGTGGCTTGATGAGGCTGCCGCACCGACGCCCACCGGCAAGGGCAGCGGCTGGCAGTACTCCTCAGTGGAACGCATCCTGCGCCACCCGATCCTCGCCGGCATGATCCCGCACAACCCCGGGAACGACGGGAAGGTCCGAGGTGAGGGCGTGCTTCGTGGCGACGACGGGCTCCCGGTCGTCATGGAGGACGTGGCGATCCTGACTCTGGCCGAGTGGCGCAACCTGATCCGGTCGCTGGACGAGCGCGACTCCGGCCAGTCCCGACCCCGCGCCATGCGGGCCAAGACCTCGGGACTGCTGTCCGGCCTGCTCTTCTGCGGTGAGCACCTTGATGACGACGGCTCGGGCACCCGCATGTGGCGCGGCACGGTGCAAGGGCGGCCTTCGTATAGCTGTCCGGTCTGCTACCAAGCGATCAGCAACTTCGAGCAGGTGGTCATCGACGAATTCCTACGACAGAAGGGTGACTGGGTGCGCTGGTCCGTGGTCGAGGAGGTCCACGAAGGCGGCGCAGCGATGCTCCCCGAGATCGAGCACCGGCTCACTGAGCTGGAGAAGGAGATCCGAGACACTCGGGACCGTGCCGCTCGGCGCGCGCTGCAGGACCAGCAGGCTTCGCTCCTTGACCTCCGCGACGAGGCCGAGGCATCGGCCCCTACGGTCCGCCTGGTCCCCGTAAGGGGTACACAGCACTTCGCTGAGGACTGGGCCGACGCCACTACCCCTGAGGACCAGCGGGTGATCCTGGGGGACGCAGTTGAGCGGATATGGGTGACGCGCGGTCGTCCGGGACGACGCACCGAAGCACAGGTGCTGGCGCGGCTCAGTTTCGAGTGGCGGAACCCCGAGTCGCTAGGACCGATCGAGACCCCAGATGACGCGGATCTAGCTCTCTGGGCTTCCAACCGATGAACACGCGTGGGCGTGTCTAAATGTGATCTCTGTCACATCTTGCGAGTTAGGCGCGTTGACGGCGCTCGTCAAGGCTTGACGGTTCGCTCCTGTGGACGAGGCGCTCCGCGTTGACTGCCCCAAGATCGCGCGGTCCCCACCCACGGTGACCGCACACGTGTCTACACGTCCGTACACGACTCAATAGGAGCCAAAGCGCCTGTGCATAAACCGTGGACAAGTCTGTGGATAAACTCGGTTAGCGGGTAGACAATTCCTCTGACCTGCGGAAACGCGTTTCTCGCGACGCATCCAGTTGGCCGTCCACAGGGGCCGTTCACGCACGTGGGACTGTCCACGCGAGGGTCTACTCTTCACCACAGAGACGCAGAAGACCCTCGGTCGGAAGTGTTCTCCGGCCCAAGGGTCCTCAGTCATCATTGGCGTGATGACTCTGACTCTAGGCACGTACGGCGTGAAGTTCAATATTTCAGCCGATGCGATTGGCCGGGTGGCACTCCAGCAAGGGGAGAGCTCTCTAGTTCGCAATCCCTAGAGAACGGAGCACCACCGTGACCACCGCACTGTCCGAGGAACCTCCCAACCGGAAGATCGCTGCCCTGCTGGGCAACGGCGTCAGCATCGCCTTCAACCCAGGGCTGGCCCTGTCGAAGATCAACGCCGGCATCCGAGCACGTCTCAACGAGGACGTCCCCGACGGCGACCCCGCCGCGGTCCTGACCGAAGCCGCCAACAAGATCGACACGGGCGACCCCTACATCGACTTCGAGTCTCTGCTTGGGCCCCTCGACCAGCAGCACGACTTCATCGCAATGATGGCCGAGTACGCACGGATCATCGGCAAGACCGACGAGACAGCAGCTGAGCACCTGAAGGCCTCGGCCCAGTTCGTCCGCGACGTCCGGCGCACCGGCACTTCCTTCGCGTTGGAGATCATCGACGCGCAGTCGAGGGCCTCCTGGGACCGGATGGAAGGGCTCACGGGCTTCGTCACCGGTCTGCGCGCTGCTGCAGGAGGGCAGCGCCTCACGATCGCTAACCTCAACTACGACAGCTTGGTCATGGCTTGCCTGTCGGATGGCTACTCTGGCGAGTTCTGCGATCTGGCCCGAGGCTATGGCGCCAGCTTCTTCGAGGTCCTTCATGGCGTCCAGTGGGTTGGCCACCCGCTGCGCCAGATCGCCGACTTCCCCCCCACCCGAAAGACTCGACTCATCCACCTTCACGGCTCCCTGACGTGGCTCAAGCAGCCGGGCTCGGGTCTGATCTATCGGTTCCGCACAGAAGACCTGCGCATGTACGACTTCTGGGAGAAGTGGCGCGATGGGGAAACGGACTGGCAGCCCGTGGTCGTCCTGACCAACCAGACGGCGAAGACTGAGGTCGTCAAGGAACAGCCGTACGCACTGGCCTACTCAGTCACTGAAGAGTCCCTCATCGAGTCAGATCGATGGCTGATTGCCGGATACTCGTTCCGCGACGAGTGCGTGAACGAGATGCTTGCGCGGGCCTGGAAGGCTCGGGTGAGGAAGCCCGACATCCTCGTCATCGGCCATGGAGACAGCCCGTCCACGGCCGAGGTGCTCAAGGCAATCGGGCACCACTGGTGGGAGGACGCCGACCCGTCGGCCTTCCTGACGATTGAACGTGGCGGACTTGAAGCGGCCATGGCGAGCGACGCATGGAACCGCTGGGCGGACATGCCGAGCGCTGAAGCTGCCTGACTGGTGGAGCGCCCCGGCCCCTCAGTGGGCCGGGGCCACTCTCCCGAAATGCAACCGGCAGCCGACCCAGCAGCACAGAAACTGTCCAGCCAGGTAGTACGAATCTCCTTAAGCACCAACGCCGTCAAGGAGAGGTATCGTTCTAGTCAGTCAGGGCGCCCCCTCCGCGGGTGGGCGTTCGGCACGGCGAGCTGGGTGTTCGTCGTAGGAAACACGTCAACGCAGTGCGTGCCACCCCGGCATCGGGCACTGGGACAACCTTCATGACCCAGAGGTTGCTGTCCCCTTCAAGCATCACGCTTAGGAGACAGCCCGATGCAGAACCACGTCATCAACGCACGCAACCGCGTGGCCAATCTCGTGAAGAGTGGCAACCACGACGCCGCACACGAAGCCCGCCGCGACCTCGCCGCCGCGAAGATCCACCGCTACGTCGAGCAGGTGCTCAGGTCGGCGCCGCCGCTGACTGACGAACAGAAGAACTCGCTTGCCTCGCTCCTGCTGGACGGTGGCCGATGAAGCGCAAGGATGCGCCGCATCAGCCGACCGCGTGGATGCGTGAGCGTCTCAGCGACATCGAGGCGCGGGCGCGGGCGATTCGCCAGGCGCACTCGGAGCCGGACGGTCGCATAGACACGCTGTTCATGCCGCTCTACCGGATGGGTGCGTTCGGTTCCACGGAGGAGTACATGTGCGACCATTGCCGCGCCTATGTCCCGGAGCGGTTGATCCCGGTGATGCTGGTCCCACTGCCCCGCCTCGTTGTCACGGGTGGCCTCTGCCCCGCCTGCGCCGCGCTGGAGGGAATCCCGGCTGAGAAGGGCGAGCCCCGATGAGCGACGGCATCACCCTCGGTGAGCTCAACGAGCGGATGACTCCAGAGGAAGCACGTGCGTGGCTTCGCTGGCATCCACAGGTCGTCATGCAGGCATGGGCTGAGCTCCCCGGCCCGGCGAAGCAGCAGTCGCTCGACGTTCAGACGGAGCTGCGAAGGCGCTGGGTGCGTGGCGCGGCCGACGAGCTGGAGCGTGAAGCTCAGGAGCCCGAGGCCGTGGACCGGCCCGACCTGTTCGCCGACCTCGACGCGCTGATTACCGAGGGCGGGGACGACGGTCCCGAGCGCTCCTGCGGTGAGCGCACGGACGGCGAGAGGCTGTTCTACCGGGGACAGGTCAACACGCTCACGGGTGACCCCGAGTCGGGAAAAACCTGGATTGCGCTGGTGTGCCTGGCCTGGGCGCTGGCCGACGGGGAGAGGTGCAGCTTCATCGACATGGACCACAACGGCTGGGCGGCAACGGTCCAGCGACTGCGCGGGCTGGGCGTACCGGAGACGGTTCTCAAGGACCGCAACGTCTTCCGGTACGTGGAGCCCGAGGACGCGGACCACCTGACCGCCGTTGTCGGGTCGCTGGTCGCCTGGCAGCCGGACTCTGTGCTGGTCGATTCCATCGGTGAGCTGCTGCCGCTACTCGGCAAGTCCAGCAACCTCGACGACGACTACACCGAAGCCCACGGGCTGGTGCTCAAGCCGCTCGCTCAGGCTGGGGCGTGCGTCATCGCGATCGACCACCTCGCCAAGAACAGCGCCAGCCGCGCCCAAGGTGCCACGGGTGCCGTCGCCAAGCGGCGTGCCGTGGGTGGCGTGGCGCTGCGTGTCGTGTGTACGCAGAAGTTCGCTCCGGGACGGGGCGGCCGCGCACTCATGACGGTAATCAAGGATCGGCACGGGCAGGTGCGTCAGGTGTCACTTCCACAGCAGAAGGGCGAAGACCTCGCAGGGACGTTCGTCCTGACGCTAGAGGGAGATTCGCTGATGGCGCGCATCGACGCCCCGACCGCCACGGCCAGCCTCACTGACGTTGAGCGGCTCGGTCAGCTCGATATCCCTCCGACGTCGGTGCGCGACGTCAAGGCCCGCATGGGCTGGGGCCACAGCCGCGCGTCCGAAGCGCTACGCGACTGGAAGCGGCTTCGTGATGACGAATGAGCAGGCGTTACGGGGCGGGGCGGGAGTTCACCGGGGTTCGCTTTGGGGTTCACTCACGACGGCCCACCGGGTTCACGGGGTTCAGTCGGGGTTCACTATTTCGTGCTCAGCGGGTTCACCGGGTTCACCGGGGTTCACCCAACCCCACGACGTGAACCTCCGACGCGCTACCCCTTGGGTAGCGCGGGGTTCGCGTGGGCCGCTCCGCAGAGAGGTTCGAAGAAAGGCAGCGTCATCAAGATCGGGGAGGTCGCCTCGGCGCTCCCGCTCCGCCGCGACGACGCTACCCATGCCGGAAGCGGGGCAGGGCGCGTCGCGACGCGGACCCATGCATCGCGTGGAACTCAAGCCACCCCATACAAGCCGACTCGCCCCACCGGAATGACGAGCCACGAGAGGATCAAGTCATGGAGGATCACGACGTCACCGAGGCACTCCGCGTGCTAGAGGCGCTCATCGTCCGCTGCGAAGCTGGCGAGCTACATGCAGAGCCGCTCGACCTCGCCGCGATGCGCGGTGCGCTGGCTGCTCTCGAGTCGCTTGACGGCAGTGTGTCGCCGACCGCCTAACGCTATACGTCCCTTTAGCGTTAGCATTCGGTCATGGCCACTACGTCCACCGCCCCAGTCCGAGCCCTTGGCTACGTGCGCGTCAGCACCGATGAGCAGCACGCTTCGGGAGCGGGTCTCTCCGCGCAGCGCGCGGCCATCCAGGCCGAAGCCGCACGGCGCGGCTGGGACCTGGTGGAAGTCGTCGGGGAGGACGCAGGCGCATCGTCCGCAACGCTGGAGCGCACGGGCCTCACGTCTGCGCTGGAAGTCCTCGACCGGGGCGACGCCGACGTCCTTGTCGTGGCGAAGCTAGACCGCCTCTCACGGTCTGTGGCCCAGGGCGCGCTCATTATGGACCGTGCGAAGCGAAAGGGATGGCAACTCGTGGCGCTTGATTTTGGCCTGGACACCACGACGCCCGCGGGCGAGATGGTCGCGAATGTCATCCTCAGCACGTCCCAATATGAGCGCCGCCTGATCGGCCAGCGCACCCGTGAGGCCCTTGCGGTCAAGCGATCTCAGGGCGTGCGGCTCGGCAGACCGCAGGTCCTGCCGGACGCCGTCGTGGCTCGCATCGTTGGCGAGCACCGGGGAGGGCGATCTATGTCAGCAATCGCACGGGGACTCGACATGGATCGCGTTCCAACCGCGCGCGGTGGTGCACGCTGGTATCAATCCAGCGTCAGCAAAGTGCTTCGATCTCAGGCCGCTTCCCACATCGCTGAGTGAGGCAGAGACTCGGGGGCATTTACGCCACCGGGGCGTGGGTTGCGCTCCGCGAATAGAACACTGGGTTCTCGCATCGCGAGGCGCGCTCGGAGAGAAATTAGACCAAGCGCGTGAAGACCAGCTTCATTAAGTCCTGCGTCCTGGTAGACACCACGTCGACTTGCCCCTGCCGAGCCCCCTGCTGTGCAACAGTTGGCCTCCGGACTCTTCGTGAAGGAAGCCGCATGACCGTGGACCCGCAGCCGCTGGACTCAGGACAGTCACGACTTGCCTCGGCTGGAGATAGTCGACCTACCTGGCGCAAGAGCTCATATAGCGGCGCCAACGGCGACTGCGTTGAGATCGCAATGACGCCCGAAGGCGTTGGGGTCCGTGACTCTGAGGATCCCAGCGGGCCGGTGCTCAGCTTCACGCATCGCCAGTGGGAGTGCTTCCTCGCAGGGGTGCGCGCCGGGGAGTTCGACCCTCCGTCGAACGCACGCTGAGCCGCCTGCTGTCACGATCACTGCTCCTTCCGACGTGTCGTCGCGACCAACCTAGGCACCGGACGCGTTGACGTCCGTCAACTGCCTGCGGCTGCTAATGTGACACCTGTCAAATCTACGGTTTGAGCCGTAGGATCGGTGTCATCGAGGCAGTCAAGGCCAGGAGGGACCCACATGTCAGGCACTCGGAGGAGCCCAGGCCCCGCGGTTGCGGCGAGCCGCCTGAGGAGCCGGCTCGCCAGCTACCGAGTCCATGCGGGCCTCACGCAAAAGGACGTTGCAAAAACTCTGGACTGGTCTGATTCCAAGTTGCACCGCATCGAGAATGGTCCTGGGCGAATTCAAACCTCAGACTTGCACGCAATGCTGACCCTGTATGGCATCACCGACGAGGATGAGCGCCAGGCCATGATTTCCCTTGGGCGCGCTAGTCGCCAACCCGCTCCGAGCACACGTTACGGGCAGCGCCTCGATCCCAAGTTTGTCGAGTTCCTTGACTACGAAGCGTTCGCCGATCGGTACTTCAACTATCAGACCAAACTGGTTCCGGGGGTCATCCAGATCGCTGGCTATGCCGACGCGATCGCTACGAACCTGCGCTTCATGCCCGACGAGGACGAGGCCGCAGCAGTAGTTGACGCACGCAATGAACGCGCTCAGTATCTGACTGGCCCCAACGGGCCAACAGCAGAGTTCATCATTGACGAGGGCGCGCTCCACAGAGCCATAGGCGGCGAATCCATGGCATGGGATTACAAGTATGAGGTGATGAATCGCCTCTTCGAACACCTCAACAGGCTCAACACCCGAGGAAATACCATCCGAACCGGGCAATCAGCGTCAGAGGGCCTCAATCCTGACTTATCTATACAGATTGTGCCGTTCGAGGTAGGAGCCTACGCCGCACTGCGAGGCCCTTTCGTCGCCCTGGAGTTTGATGACCCGAACGATGAATCGCTGGTCTACCTGGAAAATCCAGATAAACAAGACATCATCAGGGATCCGCTCATCACGGCGCAGTATCGGACTATCTTCGATGACCTGCAGGCGAGAATACCTGGGCCAGACCACACAGCGGAGATCTTGGAGTACATCCGGAGCGAGTTCAAGGCGCGACACGACGCCTTTCCGGTGAGGACGCCTTCAATCGGCTAATGGGCCGTGGCTTGCGAGCACGTCCTGCCCATCCGAACGCTTGGCTGCGAGGTGGACATGAATGCTGCCAGGGTCCGACGGACCCCTCGCACGTCTTGTTCTTTGTGCGTCGCCTGGACTATCGTGGTGCGGGCGCCGAGTTCCAGCTCTGCGCCCGCACCACCACCGCGACCGCTAGTTGCCCGTGAGATGGCAGTACAGCATGACGGCCGCCGCGATCAGGCGCGCACAGGCATCCATGAGACGCCAGGTGCGCGCCTGTTTCGCACACCCGTCACAGCAACTCGGCCTTGGAACAGTTGTTCGCATATCGTTCACCCCCTTGCGTTGCTAGGAGGGCTGCCCGTCATTGACGGCGCCAGGCTTCCTGCCTGGTCTCACGATGATAGGTGTCACTTTGCCTGGTGTCCATAGATGTCACTCGCGGGTGAATGGCGTCCTCATGAAGCCTGGCGTTCTGAGCGTACCGCGAGTGACAGCCCCGTTGCCGCATCTTCGCGGGTAGCAGCCCGCTGCACGGGCGCCGGCCCATCCGTTGCGCGCGCCTCCGGGCGGGCCTGGTCCAGGTCGCCGGTTAGGACTCAGGTGCTCCTTACCGACCGTCCGCAAAGGCCTGACGGCCGCGCAGCGCTAGCCCAACCGGGGCGATGCGGATGTCTCGTCGTCGCGAAGCGGGACTGCCTCTCACGGCTGGGTGGCTCAGAGTCCGCTCAACACACACATACGCGACGCCCCCTTCGGGCGCACGCCGCCCACCACCATCGAATCCGATAGTTCCACGGTGCTGCCTGCGGGCGGGCTTGCCAGGGCGCCAACAACCGCCAGCTAGGCCGCCGACGTGCTGGGCTCGGGCCGCCTTCAGTTGCGTAGATGCCCAGGACGTCGCGGAGCCTGGCGCAGTGCTAAAGGTGGAGGCGTACACCCCGAAGGCTCCTGACAGCGAGGCACGGCGACCGCAGGCAGAGCTGCCGGGACTGGCGGAGTCACGGCAGCGCCACCCGCCAGAGATGGCGCAGGCCTACGCCAACCGCGCCGGGTGATACATGCAGCAGGCTGCCGGAACGCGGCACGCCCAAGGAGCGGGAGGGCGACCTCGCCCGCTGTTCACTGCGGGCATGGGGTCAGAGCCACCCACCAGCCCGTCTGCTCGGCTGCCTGGGAACAAGGGCGAACGAGCGGTCCGACTCCTTTCTCGCCGCGCTGACCGCATCTGCGCCTCGCCCGCATCCCACTCGCATTGGTTTCCCAGCGTCTTCAGCCAACGCTCACGATGCCTCAGGACAGCCTGGAATCGCGCGCGAGTTCCGCATGAAGGCCACCTTGATCCTCGGCTCCGCCCGCGTTGCGGATCGCGACCCACTCCTCGACGAGGAAGGGCAAGCGAGTAACAACTTCGCGACCGAACAGCACCTCGTCAACGAGCCCCATGTGCTGCATGTCCACCATGCGGCAGAGGTAAGACCGTCCGGAGCTGCTCCACCACGTGTAGTGGCTGTCGACGATGAGGTAGTGCTTGACGTCGATGCCCTCTTGCGCGCGCAGCTCCTCCAGCTCGAGCCCGTCCAGCATCGTTTCGTAAACGCCGTCAGCAACCCTGCTGCCAAACGTCGTCGTGTAGTAGTACTCCTTGATCTCCCAGACAGCTACAGGGTTGACAACCCTCGGATACGCGCCATCCACTCGACGCGCCAGCGTGCGCACGGGTAGGCCATCGCGCGTGACCGTGGTCAGCTGCTGAGGGTCGTAGTTGCAGTCGTCTCCGACGTACGCCTCGATGATCATGTTGACCATGCCTGTCAGGAGCGCCGGACCCGCCTTCTCGGCCTTTTGCTTGTTCATGGCGAACGGTCGCCGTGGCTGGAGCTGGTGCCTGAGATCCTCGAACACCTCGCGTGCCTCATCGACGTCCATGAGGTTAGGTTCGGCAACCTCTGTCAACACAATCGCTCGATACTCGAAGTAGTCCAGCAGCGTGTCGCCCATTTCGGTCGCCACGCCCCCGTCGTTGAAGAGGTGATCGCTGGCCAGGCCCAGTTTGTCGTACGCCCGGATGATCTCCCCAGGGGACGGAACCTTGATCTGCGGCTCTCGCCCCCGGCCGCCCCTGACGGCATAGCCGACCTCTTGGCTGATGGTGCGGACGTTTGCCCAGAACACCGGAGGCAGTCCTAGGAACCGCTCGTCTGCTTGCATGTTTGATCCCCTGTAGTAGCGATGGTTCGCGCAATGGGAGCAGATCGACCGCGCCGGGTCAACCACCCAGAGGCGCGCCGCCTCCTCGGTGTCAGGAGCCGCCCGTAGGCTTCGGTCATGACCGCGACGCTCTTCGATCTGTCAGCACCTGCGCTTGTGGCCCCGTTCAAGACGCAGCTGCTGAAGTGGATCGGGAACAAGCAGCGGTTCGCTCACGAAATCGCTGGCTACCTGCCGGAGCTCCAAGGGGCTACCTACTGGGAGCCGTTCCTCGGCAGTGGCGCTGTCCTTGGGACGCTTCAACCGGCGAGGGCGGTCGGGTCCGACGGCTTCCTGCCCCTTGTCGGCATTTGGCAGACGCTGCACGACGACGTGGACCTCCTTGTGTCCTGGTACCAAGAGCGGTGGGAGCGCTACTCCAGGGCCAGCGATCGGCGCGACGCTTACGAGGAGATCAAGGCGTCATACAACGCCCACCCAAACGCAGCGGACCTACTGTTCCTATCTCGGTCCTGCTATGGCGGAGTGGTGCGCTTCCGCGCGGCGGACGGGTACATGTCCACCCCCATGGGCGTGCACCAGCCGGTCCGTCCGGAGTCCTTCTCCATGCGAGCGAAGCTGTGGCGACAGCGAACCGAGGGTGCGACGTTTGAGCACCTCGACTACCGAGAGGCCTTCTCGCGAACCCAGCCCGGCGATGTCGTCTATTGCGACCCGCCCTACACACACACCCAGACCATCCTCTACGGGGCCCAAAGCTTCGACCTTCAGGACCTGTTCGCGCGGATTGCCGAGGCGAAGGAGCGTGGCGTCCGAGTCGCGCTCAGCATCGACGGAAGCAAGCAGACCGGTGACAAGTTGCTTCACGTTGGCATTCCGGAAGCACTCTTCGAGCGCGAAGTGATGGTCAACGTGGGCCGGTCCATGCTCAAGCGCTTCCAGATGGAAGGGCAGTCGTTAGAAGAGCATGTCGTGACCGACCGGCTGCTCCTTACCTACTGAGTTACCACGAGAACAGCCAGGCACTCCACCGGCAGCCAACGGCCCTGTTCGTTACCGGCCTGGGTGCCGCCGGCCACGAGCACGTTGAGGCCGCTCGCCACCGCCGCCTCGAGGAACGTCGCGGCCTGCCGCGGCAACGTGCCGAGGCGCACGAGGTCGTCGAGGTGGTCGGCCCGCACGACGAACTTGCGGACGTTGACCTGCCAGTGGGTGCGGCTGATGTCGGGGATCACGACGTGCAGCCGAGAGCCGTCCGGCAGGGTCGCGTCGACGAAGGGACTGCTGAGGTCGACGCGCCGGCCGCTGCTCTTGAGCATCCGCTCGACGAGGTCGCGCACGTCGTCGGAGGTGAGGATCGTCGGGGTCAGCTCCGCGATGCCGCCGCGCGCGACGAAGACCTTGCTCGGCTCGTTGATCCAGATCTCCTCGACCGTGGGGTCGTCGAAGTACTGCTGCAGCGGCCCGTAGCCGGCGACGACGGCGAGGATCGAGTGGACCGCGAGGCGCGGGTCCCCCAGGGCGGGAAGGCCGCCGTGCAGCGAGCGCTCGTCGTAGTCCTGGACGGCGTCCTGCACGAGGCGGCGCACCGCCTTGGTGTCGCTCGCCGGGTCGAGCCCCGAGCGTCGGATCAGCTCGCGGACCTCGCCCTCGACGCGTCGAACTGCTTCGTGTGTCGACATGCAAACCCCTGAACCCCATTGGGTGCCATGACCTGCTGGCACCCCGACGCTAGGGCATCCGTGGGCGCCCACGGGGGCGGAATCCACAGCCTCCCGGGACAGCCCGGGGCGAACCCAACCAAATCGGTCAGCCCCGAATTCGCTTGTCCACCGGTGTGATCCACCACCTGTGGACAACTCGCTCCGTCACCGTCACCGGTCGGGTTGCATCGGACCAACGGCCCGCCCGCGTGAGAGGAGGACACGTGCGGATCCCCCTGACCGTCGTCGACCCGCACGCGGGCGGGCCGCCCTGTGACCTGCTCGTCGAGGCGCCGCCCGGCACCCCGTTCGGACGCATTCGCGCGGAGGTCGCCACCGCTGCCGGGTGCGACGGCGGACACCTCGTGTGCGACGGGCGCCCGGTCGGCGACGACGCCGAGCTCGGCCGGCCGCCGCTGCTGCGCGGCGCCGTGCTGACGACCGGAGGCGGGGCCGGTGACGCGCCCGCGGCCGGCACCGTCGAGCTGCGGATCACCGGTGGACCGGGGGCCGGGCGCGTCGTGCGCCTGGGGCGCGGCGAGCACGTCCTCGGTCGGGCGGCCGGTGCCTCGGTCCGCCTCGACGACCCCGGGGTGTCCCGGGCCCACGCCCTCCTGGTCGTGCGTGCCGACGGAGTCCGGATGCGCGACCTGCAGCCGACCAACCCGTCAGCCGTCGACGGGCTCCCCGTGCCGACCGGTGGCATCCGGCTCGAGGACGGCCGGCACGTCGTCGTCGGCTCGACGTCCCTGACGCTCGGGCGCCCGCGCCTGGCCATCGGCCGGCACGAGGTGCGCGACGGCGTCGTGCAGGTGCACCGGCCGCCGCGGTTCGTCGACACGAGCCCAGCCGCGAGCGTCCACGTTCCCGAGGAGCCGCAGCGCCCCGACCCTGGACGGATGCCGGTGCTCGCCTCGGTGGCGCCGCTCGTCGTGTCCGCGGCGCTGGCCGTCGCGCTCGACGCCCCCGCACTGCTCCTCTTCGCCCTCCTCTCCCCCGTCCTGCTCCTGGGCCAGTGGTGGAGCGACCGCCGCGCCGGTCGCACCTCCCACCGGCGCCGGCTCCGGGCGCACGCAGCCGCCCTCGCCCACGCCGAGCAGGCCCTGCTGGCCGCCGCCCGCGACGACGCCGCCCGACGCCGGGACGCCCACCCCGACCTCGGCGTCGTGGCCGCCGTCGCCACCACGCGGGCCACCCGCCTCTGGGAGCGGCGGCCCGGGGACGCCGACCACCTCGTGGTGCGCGTGGGGTGCGCCGACCAGCCCGCCCGCACCGCGGTCACCGGCTCCGTGCCGGACGCCGTCCCGCTCGCCGACGACGCGCCCGTCCTCGTCGACCTGACGGCCGCCGGCGTCACGGGGGTCCACGGCCCCCGGGCAGCGGGGGCGTCCCTGGCCGGGGGCCTCGTCGCCCAGCTCGCGTGCTGGCACTCTCCACGCCACCTGACGATCGAGCTGCTCGCCGCCGCGGCGTCACCCGGGTGCGAGTGGGACTGGCTGACCCTCCTGCCGCACGCGTCGCTGCGGGACGGCACGTCGGCGCGGATCGCGCTGGGGCCACGTGAGGTGGGCGAGCGCGTCGCGGCCCTGCGTGCCCTCGTGGTCCTGCGCCGACAGGCGGCCTCCGACCTGGACGAGCACCGGACCCGCCTCGCCGCCGACACCGTCGTGCTCGTCGACGGGCCCGACGCGCTGCGGGCCGTGCGCGGGTTCGCCGAGCTGCTCGCGGAGGGCCCCGCCGCCGGCATCGTCTTCGTCTGCCTCGGCGCCGACGCGCGGGCGCTTCCCGCGGAGACCCGCGTCACCGTCGAGGTCGACGCGCGCGAGGGGACCGCGACACGGCGCGACGGCAGCGGCACGCTCACCGGCATCCGGGCGGACCTGCCCACCCCGGGCTGGCTCGAGACGACCGCCCGCGCCCTCGCCCCCCTCATTGACGCGACCCCCGAGGCCGGCCAGGCCGCGCTGCCCGACGAGGTCTCGTTCGTCGACCTGCACCGTCGGGCCGGCACCGACCCCACCGACGCCCGACAGGTGGCCGAGGCGTGGGAGCAGGGCAACGGCCGCCCGCGAGCGCTGCTGGGGGTCGGCGCCGCCGGCCCCTTCCACGTCGACCTCGAGACCGACGGCCCCCACACCCTGGTCGGCGGCACGACCGGATCGGGCAAGTCCGAGCTGCTCCAGGCCCTCGTCGCGGGGCTCGCCGTCACGAACCGTCCCGACGAGCTGGCGCTGCTGCTCGTCGACTACAAGGGCGGCTCGGCGTTCGGGGCGTGCGCCCGGCTGCCGCACACCGTCGGCCTCGTCACCGACCTCGACGGCCACCTCACCTCGCGCGCCCTGACCTCCCTCGACGCGGAGATGAAGCGCCGCGAGCAGCTGCTCGCCCGGGCCGGCGCGAAGGACCTCGAGGCCTACCGCCTCCGGGCGGCCGTATGCGCCGACCTGCCCAGCCTGCCCCGTCTCGTCATCGTGCTCGACGAGTTCAAGGCCCTCGCCGACGAGTTCCCGGACTTCATCGCCGGGCTCGTCCGCGTCGCCGCGCTGGGCCGGTCGCTGGGCCTGCACCTGGTGCTCGCCACCCAGCGACCGTCGGGTGTCGTGTCGGCCGACATGCGGGCCAACGTCGCCCTGCGCATCGCGCTGCGCGTGCGCGACCGGGCCGACAGCACGGACGTCATCGATGCGGCCGACGCCGCGGCCCTCGAGCCGCGCACCCCCGGACGGGCCTGCGTGCGCACCGGCGACCACGAGCTGACGACGGTGCAGACCGCGTTCCTCGGCGGCCCGGCCGCACGGCACGCGGCCGGTGAAGCGGTCACGGTGCGCGCGCTCGACCCACGGCGCCGACGACCGACGACGACGGCGGCGCCCTCGCAGCCGCGGCCCGCCACCGAGCTCGACGCCGTCGTCTCGGCCATGCAGGAGGCGGCGACCCGGCTCGGCATCCTCGGCGCCGCACCGCCCTGGCTGCCGGCCCTCGCCCGTGTTCTACGCGTTACGGATCTCCCAGTCCTGCAGCGCGATCCACCCCTTGGTGGCGTGACGAGGACACGTCGCGACGCCGGACCGGTGATCGCGCTCGGCCTCGTCGACGTGCCGGCGCAGCAGCGCCAGGACGTGCTGACGTGGGACCTGCGGGACGGTGGCCATCTCGGCATCGCGGGCGGCTCGCGCAGCGGGCGCACGACGGCACTCGTGACGGTGGCCCACGGCCTGGCCGTGGCGACCAGCCCGGCCGACGTGCACGTCCACGTGCTGACGGGTTCGCCCCCGCCGGAGGGCCTCCGCTCCGCGCTCGAAGGCCTGCCCCACGTCGGCACCGTGACCGGTCCGGACGACCTGGCCGTCACCCGACGACTGCTCCGCCGGCTCGTCGAGATGCTCGAGGCGGGCGAGCCTCCCGCCGCGCACACGGTCGTCCTCGTCGACGGGTGGGAGCCGCTCGAGGAGGCGCTCGCCAGCGTCGAGCACGGGGCGCCGCTCGACGACCTGCATCGACTGGTCCGCGACGGACCGGGCGCCGGGCTGCGGTTCGCCGTGACCGGAGGACGGGCGATCCTGTCCGGCCGCCTGCCAGGACTGCTGCGGCAGCGGCTCGCGCTGCACCTTCCGGACCCCCTCGACCTCGCCCTCGCGGGGATCGCTGCCGATGCCGCCGGCACGCCGCGTCCTCCGGGGCGCGCGATCGACGTCGGCAGCGGCCTCGAGGTGCAGCTCGCGGTCCCCGGCACCGACGCCTCGCTCTCCGCCACGCTCGCCGCGCTGGAAGAGGCCGCGGGCGCCATGGACGCCGCGTCGACCCGTCCCGCTCGACCACCCTGGCGCCTCCGGTCCCTTCCGGGCGACGTCGGCCTCGGCGTGCTGCCCCGCGAGGACGAGCTGCTGGTCGTCGGGCTGGGCGGCGACGACTGCCTGCCGGTGGGCATCCCCGTCGGGAACGGCCACCGTCGGGCCCTGGTCGCCGGTCCCCCACGCTCCGGACGGTCGAACACGTTGCGGTGCCTGGCGATCCGCCTGCTGGAACGTGGCCGTGCCGTCGTCGTCGTGGCACCCCGGCGGACGGAATCCGCTGCGTGGGCGGACTCGACCGCTGCCCTCGTGCTCGGCCCGTCGGACCGGGAGCAGCTCGTCGGGACGTTGCGCCGCACGCCGCCCACGTGCCTCCTCGTCGACGACGTCGAGCTGCTCGAGGGCAGCGAGGTGGAGGCGGTGCTGCTCGAGGCCGTCGGGATCGTCGACGACAGCGACGGCCTGGTCGTGGTGGCCGGTGACCTCGCGCGCGCGGGCGCCGCCTACCGCGGCCTCGTGCCCGCCGTGGCCCGCGACGGCCTCGGCATCGTGCTCGGCGCGACGGCGGCCTCCGACGGCGACGTGCTCGGCACGCGGCTCGAGCTCCCGCAGGAGCGCCGTCCCGGGCGAGGCTTCCTCGTCCGGCACGGCCACGCGGAACCGATCCAGGTCGCGCGAGCCGATCGGTGAACCGTCGGGCTACGTCACTGACCCGCCACGCGGGTCAGTGACGTAGCCCCCACACCCCCCAGACGCCGAGCCGCACCCCCTGCGCCCGCTACGTCACTGACCCGCCGGGCGGGTCACTGTCGCAGGCGCCACACCCCCCAGACGCCGAGCCACAACCCCTGCGCCCGCTACGACAGTGACCCGCAACACGGGTCAGTGACGTAGCGGCAGGACCACACCCGACGCCTGGACCTCCGGACTGTGGGCCCGCAGCTCGGACGCGGACAGCGGGGACAGGCGGGCCCGGCGTCTGTCACCCTCGTGGTCACCACCACGGCCGAGGAGGAGCACCATGACGCGCGGCGCCCGCGAGATCACCCTGCGGTTCCTGGCGGCGCCGACGGATGCCGGCTACTCCGGCACGGTCGGTGGTGGCCGGGTGCTCGAGTGGATCGACAAGGCGGGCTACGCCGCCGCCGCGGGGTGGAGCGGGACGTACAGCGTGACGGCATACGTCGGCAACGTGCGCTTCTCGCGACCCGTCGAGGTGGGCGACCTCGTGGAGGCGACGGCCCGCGTCATCCACACAGGCACCTCGAGCATGCACATCCTCGTCACCGTCTCGGCCGGCAACCCGCGCGACGGGCGGCTGCACCCCACGACCGACTGCATCATGGTCTTCGTCGCCGTCGACGGCTCGGGCCGACCGACGCCGGTCCCCGCCCTCGTCGCCGAGACCGACGACGACCGGCACTGGCAGCGCAGCGCCGTGCAGCGCATCGATCTGCGCGCCGAGATCGCCGAGGCGATGGCCGCGCAGACCTACAGCGACGCCGGCACGGCTCCCCGCGTCGTGCTCCGCTTCCTCGCCGCCCCGACCGACGTCAACTGGGGCGGCAAGGTGCACGGCGGCATCGTCATGCGCTGGATCGACGAGGCCGCCCACGTGCTCGCCACGCAGTGGACCGGGTCGGCCTCGAACGTGGCCGTCTACGCCGGCGGGGTGCGCTTCTACCGGCCGCTCCACATCGGCGACCTCGTCGAGGTGGAGGCACGACTGCTGCTGACCGGCACCTCGAGCATGCACGTCAGCGTGCACGTGCGCTCCGGCAACCCTGCCGCGACCGGCGAGCTCGCGCTGACGACGCACTCCCTCATCGTCTTCGTACCGCTCGACGCCGAGGGGAACGCTGTCGCCGCCCGACCCTGGGAGCCCGTCAGCGACGAGGACCGGGCCCTGCGCGACCACGCCCGCGCCCTCGTCGAGATGCGCAACCGCATCGACGACGCTCGGCACATCCCCTGAGCAGCAGGACCCGCCGACGGACGGATGCGTGCTGTTCACCGGGCGGTCACCGCAGCGGCACCCGCCGGGCCGCCCTGCGCTCCTAGCGTTCCGAGTGGTCGCCGGCCGCGCCGACCAGAGGGGCGCGGCGGACCCCGTCGCCGAAGGAGCACCACTGTGAGCCCCACCCTCCTCCCCCTGATCTCGACCCCCCGCCACGGCTCGCGCAGCCGGATGACGTGCCGCTTCCGCTGCAACGACGCGTGCGACGCGCCCGTGCCCAACGAGTCGGACAACCCCGCCATGCGCGACCTCGTCGAGGGCGCGCTCGCCCGCCGCTCGGTGCTCAAGACCGGCGCGCTCGGCGCCGGCGCCCTCGTCGTCGGCGGCCTCGCGACGGCGGCCCCCGCCGCGGCAGCAGCCGGCGGCTCGACCACGTCCGCTGCGTCCACCGCGGCCGCGGCCCGCGGAGGCCGGCACTGCAGCCACGACGTCAGCAGGGCCGCCTTCACGCCCGTCGCGCCGAACCGCACGGATGCCGTGACGAACGCCCCCGAGTTCACCCACAACGTCGTCATCCGCTGGGGCGACCCGGTCGAGGCCGGCGCCCGCCGCTTCGACGTGCACGCCCAGACCCCCGAGGCGCAGGCGAAGCAGTTCGGCTACAACAACGACTACGTCGGCGTGCTCCCGCTCGACGGCCGCCGGGCCCTGCTCGTGACCAACCACGAGTACACGGACGAGAACCTCATGTTCCCGGCCGGCGAGTACGACGACGCGACCATCAAGAAGATCGCGATGGCCGCCCACGGCATGTCGGTCGTCACCATCGAGCGCGGGCGCGCCGCCGGCTCGTGGATCCGGGCCGACCACCGCCGCTCGCGCCACAACCGGCGCATCACGGTGCACACCGAGTTCGCCTTCCACGGCCCCGCCGCCGGGCACGAGCTCCTTCGCACCGAGGCCGACCCGACCGGCATGCGGGTCAACGGCACCTTCGGCAACTGCGCCGGCGGCACGACGCCCTGGGGCACCGTGCTCTCCGGCGAGGAGAACTTCAACGGCTACTTCGACGCCAGCGGTCCGGTCGACGCCGCGAACGCCGCGTCGTTCAAGCGCTACGGCCTCGCCACGACGACCACGACCAACCGCGGCTGGTCGGACGTCGACGAGCGCTTCGACCTCGCCAGGCACCCGCACGAGGCCTACCGCTTCGGCTGGGTCGTCGAGGTCGACCCCCTCGAGCCGACCTCCACCCCGGTCAAGCAGACGATGCTCGGCCGCTTCAAGCACGAGGGCGCGAACGTCACCATCTCGAAGTCCGGCCACGCCGTGGCCTACATGGGCGACGACGAGCGCGGCGACTACATCTACAAGTTCGTCTCCGCCGACCGCTTCCGCCACGGCCGCTCCCCCGCCGCCCGGCGCCACAACAAGACGCTCCTCACCAAGGGCACGCTCTACGTTGCGAAGTTCACCGGCGACGGCACGGACGACGGCGTCTTCGACGGGTCCGGCGAGTGGCTGCCGCTCACCTCGCACCACCGCTCCCACGTCCCCGGGATGAGCGTCGCGGAGGTGCTGGTCAACACCCGCCTCGCCGCCGACACCGTCGGGCCGACGAAGATGGACCGCCCCGAGGACATCGAGCCGAACCCGGTCAACGGCAAGATCTACTGCGCCCTGACGAACAACTCCGACCGCGGCGTCAAGTACCCGACGGACGAGACCAACCCGCTCGCCTCGAGCATGGTGCGGGCCGAGCTCGGCGCCCCGCTGACGAGCAAGTCGGGCAACCGCAACGGCTACGTGCTCGAGGTCACCGAGCGCGGGAACGACCACACCGCAACGAGGTTCGCGTGGGACCTCTTCCTGGTCTGCGGTGACCCGACGGCGCCGGAGACCTACTTCGCCGGCTTCGACAAGAGCAAGGTCAGCCCGATCAGCTGCCCCGACAACGTCGCCTTCGACGGCGCCGGCAACCTCTGGATCTCGACCGACGGCAACGTGCTCGGCTCGAACGACGGGCTCTTCCGCGTGCCGGTGGCCGGTCCGCGTCGCGGCCACGTCGAGCAGTTCCTCACCGTCCCGTTCGGTGCGGAGACGTGCGGGCCCCTCGTGTCGCGCGACCAGCGCTCGGTCTTCGTCGCGGTGCAGCATCCCGGCGAGACGGACGGCGCCACCTTCGAGTCGCCGTCGAGCACCTGGCCGCACACCGACGGCTTCCCGCGCCCCAGCGTCGTCGTCTCCTACCGGAGGTGACGACCCGCAGCTGAACGGACGCAGAGCGGCCCGGCACCCACGGACGGTGCCGGGCCGCTCTGCTCGTCGGGACTCAGGCGGTGAGTAGGAACGAGCCCCAACCGGTGCCCTCGCTGTAGGACCCCGGGACGAAGGCGCCGTCGCCGTAGATCTCGTAGCCGCGCAGCTCACCGGACGCCGTGCGGGCCCAGACGAGCGCCCGGCCGTACGTCGCCTCGCTCACGGTGATCGAGGTGAAGCCGCCCCAGCCGCTGCCGATCTGGCGCCGGGCGAGGAAGCCGCCGGTGCCGTTGCCCGGGTAGAGCAGGAGGCGGCCGGCGCCGTCGCGGGCGATGAGGTCGGTGCGACCGTCGAAGTCGACGTCGCCGCTCGCGACGAGCGCCGTCATGCCCGACCAGCCGGTGCCGACCTGCGCGCGCGCGGCGAGCGTGCCGCGGCCTGTGCCGGGGTAGAGCCACAGGGTGCCGCGACCGTCACGGGCGAGGATGTCGGCGATGCCGTCGCCGTTCCAGTCGCCGGGGCCGACGACCGTGTAGCCGCCCCAGCCCGTGCCGAGCCGCGTGCGCTCGAGGAAGCCGCCGCTGCCGAGGCGGCCGCGGTAGAGCCACAGGGTGCCGTCGACGTCGCGGGCGACGAGGTCGGCCTGGTCGTCGCCGGTGAGGTCACCGACCGAGACGAAGGTGCGGTAGAGCCCCCAGCCGGAGCCGATCTGGGCCCGGCCGTCGAGCTCCATGCCGGTGTTGCGGTAGGCCCACAGCGCGCCCTTGCCGTCGCGCGCAAGCAGGTCGTGGTGACCGTCGCCGGTGCGGTTCGAGGTGCCCTTGCCCTGCACCTGGCGCACGTCCCAACCGTGCAGCGTCGTGCTCGACGGCGCCTCCTCCCAGCCGATGGCCGAGAGCTCGTCGTCGCTGCCGTCGGCGGCCCCCGCGAGGTCGACCCGGTGGACGCCGACCGTGTAGGCGTTCGCGTCGGCGGGGTCCGGCACGTCGCGCTCGACGAAGAGCGAGCCGTCCGTCGTCAGGCGCGGCGAGGCGAACGAGTCGGTGGCGGACGAGCGGACCGTCGCGACGACGCCGTTCGTCGTCTTGCGCTTGAGCGTGCTCCGCGCGCCGTCGTCGGTCGTGAACCAGATCGTGCCGTTCGGCGCGACCTCGGGCGTGTAGCCGCCGGAGGTCCCAGCGAGCGGCGTCACCGTCGTGCACGTGCGGCAGAGGACGCCGAGGCCGTCGTCGTCGGTGCCGAAGGTGCTGACGACGAGGCTGCCGTCGGCGCGCCAGGCCGGCTCGGCCACGGCGGGGACGGTCGTCACCGACCGGACGGCGTGGGCGCCGAAGAGGTCGACGAAGCCGACGCCGATCGGCTCGCCGCCCGCGTCGTAGCGCGAGAAGGCGAGGGTCTGGCCGTCGAAGGAGAAGGCCGGGTCGGCCGGCATGACGCCCGCGCCGAGGTCGACGGTGAAGACGACGGCCGACGTGCTCGCCCGGCGCACCTCGAGGACCGGGTGGCCCGCCGGACCCGCAACGCGCGTGACGGCATACAGCCGCCCGTCGGCCGAGAAGGCAGGCGCGACGAAGCGCTCGGCGGACGACGAGCGCGAGCCCTGGTCGTACTCACCCTGCTGGTAGACGCCGGTGCTCGCGGCAACGACGGCGTCGACCGTGCCCCAGCCGTCGCGGGTCCACGTGCCCTGGTAGTACTCCGTCGCGCAGTCGCGCACGACAGTGCCGTCGCCGCGCTTGGCCACGAGGCGGTAGAGGTAGACGGAGCGCTGGTTGATCGACGCGTCCTTGACGGTGCCCGATGCCGCGGCGACCGTGGCGACGGACCGCCAGGCACCGCCGTCGCGCTGGCGCTGGAGCACGATGCTCGACGCGCCGGGGACGGCGACGTGCACGACGGAGCGCTCGGCGAGGGTGTTGACCCACAGCTCGTCGTTCGAGCAGCTCGTCAGCCCGGCGGCGGGGCTCGGTGCGGCCTGGACGCCTGCGCCGCGGACCGCCGACCCGACCCGGGTGCCGGCCTGCGGCGTGGCGCCCGCGTGCGACGTCGCGCGCAGCGCCTTCGGCAAGGCCCGGCCGGTCGAGGCCGCGGCGACCGTCCCCGCGGCGGCGCGCGGCGACAGGTGCACGGCGTCGGCGCCGTCGGCGAGGACGTGTCCGGTGCGGCCACGCTGGCCCTGGGGGTCAGCGCCCGTCGAGCCGGAGGTGGGACCTGCAGCGGCGCCCGCCGGCGTCGCGAGCGCGATCGGGGCGAGCAGCGAGGCTGCGAGCCCGAGGACGAGGCCCGAGGCCCCGGTGACATGACGAGCCATGCGGCTTTTTCTCCCCTGTGAGCGGTGTCGGCCGGTGGAGCACCGACCGGCTCGGACTCTAGGTCACCAACCCCACGAAACAGGGCGGAATGGGCCAAGCCCGTCACAGGCTCCGGCTGCCGTCAGCGCCCCTGCGTGGGCAGGTGGGTCCGCGGCGCCATCCGCGCCCCGCGCCGGGGCCGGTGGTGGCCGGCGAGGCCGAGGAGCGACTGCACGCGGTAGCGGTGCCCGCGGTAGGGCTCGAGCAGCTCGGCCATGCCGTCGTCGTCGACCGGGGTGCCGGTCAGGGCCCACCCGATGTCCTTGGCCACGTGGTAGTCGCCGAAGGACGGCGAGTCGGGGTCGCCGAGCGCGCGCTGGGCCACCTCGGCAGCGGTCCACACCCCGATGCCGGGCAGGGCGCGCATGCGGCGGTGCGCCTCCGCGACCGACACGGACAGGCCCTCCTCGAGCCGGCCGGCATATCCGGCGGCCCGCACGAGCGTGCGCGACCGCGCACCGTCGACCGACGCCTGCAGCCACGCCCAGGACGGGATCGCGGCCCAGCCGGCCGGGGTGGGCGGGGCCATCAGGCCGGGGAACGGGCCGGGCGCGGGGGTGCCGTAGCGGCGCACGAGCACGCGGTAGCCGGAGAACGCCTCCTGGCCGGTCACCTTCTGCTCGATGACGGCCGGGGCGAGCGCGTCGAAGAGCAGGCCCGAGCGCGGCACGCGCCAGTGCGCGAACCGCCGCCAGGCCTGCGCGACGACGTCGTGGTGGGGCACGAAGCCGGAGGCGTCGTCGCCGTCACCGAGCAGGGCGGGCACGGAGTCGAGCAGCCACTGCGCCCCCGGGCCCCACGCCTGCGCGTGCACCTCCGAGCCCCGGGGGTGGCACACGAGGTGCAGGGTGCCGACGCCCGCGGGGGTCTGCACGGCCCGCGTCACCGACCCGTCCGCGGCGAACCGCGACGTCGGGTCGCCCGACCCGCGGCGGAACACCCCGAGCTGGGCCCGCAGCGCGATGACGCGCTCGGTGCGCCAGAGGCGGCTGGACGGTTCGGGCACCACAACATCCTCGCCTACACTCGGCACCGTCGGGCACCGGGAGGGTGACTGCCGACGCCAGCGACTCACGACCGCACGCCGACAGGAAGTAGGAACGATGGCCCGCGAGACGAGCCGAGACCGCCGCGAGCGCGTGGCGGCCATGCAGGCCGAGCAGAAGAAGGCCGAGCGCCGTCGCCTCTTCGTCGTCATCGGCGCCTGCGTGGCCGTGCTCGCCATCATCGCCGGGGCCGTGACGTGGGCCATCGTCGGTGAGCAGAACAAGAAGGACGAGGCGCTCGCCGCCATCAGCGGTGACGCCGCCGCGGCCTCGTGCGACCCCGTGACGAACGACCCCGCCACGGGCTCGAGCGACCACGTCGGCCCGGGCACGAACACCCCGACCCTCACCAAGGTCGACTACGCGACGGTGCCGCCCTCGAGCGGCAAGCACTTCGTCGCCCCCGCCGTCGACAGCCGCCGCGTCTACACGACCGCCGACCGGCCGGCGGTCGAGACCCTCGTGCACAACCTCGAGCACGGCTACACGATCCTCTGGTACGACCCCTCGGTCGAGAAGGAGCAGGCGAGCTCGTTCGCCGCGCTCGCCACCCGCGTCAACGCGATGCAGGAGGCGGGCAACAAGTTCCTCGTCGCCCCCTGGGACACGAGCCGCGGCGCCTTCCCCGCCGGCAAGAAGTACGCGCTGTCGCACTGGGGCGCCGACGTCGACCAGTCGACCGGCAAGGTCTCGAACCAGATGGGGCACCGCCAGCTGTGCGGTGGCCTCAACACCACCGTCGTCGAGGACTTCGTCAAGAAGTTCCCGTGGAGCTCGGCCCCGGAGCCCGGCGCGGCCTGACCCGCACCGCCCGGGTTAGCCTGAGCGCATGGCCACCACCGACGAGTACGTCCCGAGCCCCAGCGACTGGGTGCGCGACCAGGTCGACACCATCGCCCGCACCGGCACCACCGACAGCGTGCACATCATGGAGCGCCCCGTCGTGCTGCTCACCATGCGGGGCGCCAAGTCCGGCGCGATCCGCAAGGTGCCGCTCATGCGCGTCGAGCACGACGGCTCGTTCGCGGCCGTCGCGAGCCAGGGTGGCGCCCCGACGCACCCGCAGTGGTACCACAACCTCCTCGCGCACCCCGACATCGAGCTGCAGGCCGGCACCGACACGTTCCCCGTGCGGGCGCGCGAGCTCGAGGGCGACGAGCGGAGCCAGTGGTGGGAGCGCTGCGTGGCCGCCTACCCGCCCTACGCCGAGTACCAGACGAAGACCGACCGGCTCATCCCCGTCTTCGTCCTCGAGCGCCGCTGACGCACGCGCCTCCCGGCCTGAGCCCACCGGCCCAGGTCGCGTGGCTCAGTCCGCGCGGCGCTCGCTGACGAGGTGGTGCGACCGCGCGTAGAGCCACCCGCCGAGCGCGGCCAGCACGTCGACGATCGTCACGAGGAAGCGCGACATGATCGCGACGGCCGCGGCCGCGGGCGTCGGCATCGCCGTCGAGAGGATGAGCGTCAGCAGGCCCTCGCGGGCGCCGAGACCGGCGGGCAGGACGATCGTCAGCATGCCGAGCGAGACCGACAGCGCGTAGCCCGTCATCGACGCGACGGTGAGGTCGGGGTGCATGCCCTCCCCCGCCACCGCCCGGGCGAGCAGCAGCGTGTGGACGCCGAAGCACACCCAGACGAGCAGGAAGACGACGACGGCCCGGATGACGGCCCCCGTCGACAGACCCTGCTCGAGCGGCTCTCGCCGCATCGTGCGCAGCATCCGGTCGATGATCGCGTTGAGCAGGCGCGGCACGCAGAGCACGACGAGGATCGGGATGCCGAGCAGCAGCCACCAGTCGAAGCCCGACGACTCCCGCGTCAGCAGGAACGACGCCGCCGGGAGCCCGACGAGCAGACCGGTCAGCAGCGCGAGCCCCAGCGCGAGCAGTCCCGTGACGGCCGTGCGCCGGCGCGGCACCTTGAGGTGGCTCGCGATGTCGGCCTGCACGAGCACCGACCACAGCGAGCCCGGCAGGTACTTGCCGAGCTGCCCGACGAAGTAGACGCCCGAGGCCGGGGCGAGGTGCAGGTCGGAGCCGAGGTCGCGCAGCAGCGTCTTCCAGCCGATCATCGTCAGCCACGTGCCGGCGACGGCCGCGAGCCCCGAGGCGGCGAAGGTCTTCCACGACACCTTGCTCAGGTGCACGGACACGTCGGCCCAGTTGCGCGCGACCGCGTAGACGACGGCGGCGAGCGTGACGAGGGCGATGCCCACGCGGAGCGCGGTGAGGATCCGGTGTCGAGTCATGGCCGCCCCATCATGGCAGCGACCAGCCGCCGACCCCGCATCCGCGCGCCGGTCACGCCGCGCCCGCGCTCAGCGCCGCCGCAGGGTGAGCCGCACGAGGCCGTATGCCGCGTCGTCGGCCCGCGCCCGCGAGCCGGCCTCGCGCATGCGGGCGTTGACGTCGCCGTCGAGGTCGCCGACGAGCACGAATCCGAGGTCGTGCGCGCGGGCGAGCACGCCGCGGACGTCGGCCGGTCCCAGCGCGCCCTCCGCCGCCCGCGGCCCGATCGGAACAGTCACGACGAGCAGGCCCCCCGAGCGCAGCGCCCACGACGCCTGCTCGAGCACGTGGTCGACGTCGTCGGCGTCGCACCCGTCGGGGTGGATGCGCACGATGACGTCGAGCGAGCCGGCGTCGACGTCGAGCGCGGCCACGCTCGGCTGGGCTCCGGTGAAGTCGATCTCCACCGGGGCGAACCCCACGGCGCGGGCCCACCGGGAGAGCAGCGACCGGCTGCCGCCCTCGTCGACGATGACGGCGCTGCGGCGGCCGTCGTCGCGCACCCGCAGGATCGCCGCGAGCGCGCCGAGCGCCGCCCACGCGGACACGCTGTCGAGCGAGCGCGGCAGCCCGAGGATGCGGGCGAGACGGCGGGCGTCGTCCGCCTCGTCGGGCTCACCGAGGACATCGGTGGCGAGCACCCACTCGGGCAGGTCGCTCCGGCGCAGCGTGACGAGGCGGCGCCGCGACGCGACGGCGTGCGCGGCGGCTCGGCGGCCCCGGTCGGCCGCGTCGGCGACGGGGCGCACGACGGACCGCGCGAGGGCACGCGTCGCCGCCGACCGCATCCGGGCGGGGCGGGAGCCGCCCTCGGGGCCCTGGCCGGCGTCGTCGCCCGCGCCGTCGTCCTCGTCCTCGCCCTCGTCCGCGCTGTCGGCGCCGACGTGCTGATCGGTGTCGACCGAGAGCGCCTCGAGCGTGCCGAGGTAGTGCGCCCACGGCCCGGAGAGGTCGGGGGTCTGCACGCCCTCGGCGAGGCGGCGGCGCAGCTCCGGGTCGCCGAGCCGGCGCAGGGCGGCGGCGAGCGCCGGCTCGTCGTCGGGCGGGACGAGCAGGCCGTCGACGCCGTCGTGGACGAGGTGCGAGAAGGGCGCGACGCCCACGGCCAGCACGGGCAGGCCGTGCGCGTGTCCGAGCGCGACGTCCTGTGTGGTGCTCGCGGAGCGGTGCGGCAGGGCGAGCACGTCGTGCTCCGCGAGGAGGGCGGCCAGCTCGTCAGCCGGCACGTGGCCGTCGCGGACCTCGACGCGGCCGGCGAGCGCCGGGTCGGCCGCTCGGTGCTCGATCGTGCCGCGGGTGGCGGTGGTCAGCTCGCCGGCGACGGTCAGCGTCACGTCGGGCGCCGCGCGCATGGCGCGGAGCAGCAGGTCGACCCCCTCGGGCTCGTGCACCCGACCGAGGGCGAGCAGGCGGGTCGGCCCCGGCCGCGACGACGGCCCGGACGGCTCGCCCGCGCGCAGGTGCGGCGGCAGGTCGACGACGCGGACGCGCCGGGCCCCGAGGCGGTGGGCGGTCTGCTCCTCCTCGGCGGCGTGCACGATGACGGCGTCGACGCGCGAGAGCAGGGCCCCCACGAGACGGGTGTCACCGACGTGGTGCCCGGCCGGCAACACCTCGTGGCAGACGACGACCGACCGCGCCCGAACGCCGGGGTGCGTCCCGTCGGGCCCACCGGGCGCGGCGGGCAGGGCCCTGGCCGCACGCAGCAGGGCGAGGTGGGCCGGGGCGTCCGCCGTCGCGACGTGCACGACGACGACCGCGTCGACGTCGCGCAGGTGACGGCCGACACGCACCCAGGTGTCCGGCCGCGCCCACGAGAGGGCCCGGACGGTGCGGGCGAAGGGCTGCACCGCGGGCACGTCCTCCGGCGGGGCGTCGGACGCCCTGCGTGGGCGCCACGCGGGGCGCGGATTCGCCCACGACACGAGCGTGACGTCGTGGCCGGCATCCGTGAGCAGGTGGGCGAGCGTCATCGTGTGGGCGGACGCCGCGCCCGGGTGCGGGTGGGTGGGACCGACGACGGCGATGCGCAGCGCTGCCGGTCCGGTCGGCGGGGGTCCCGGTGAGAGCGCGTCCGTCATGGTGCCCCGACTCTAGTTGGCCGGCCGCCCGCGAGCGTGTCAGGCGGCGCCCCAGGACCGCTCTACGCTGGGTCGCATGCAGAACGAGGACGTGTGGCTGGTGGTGCCGCTCTACGACGAGGCCACCGTCATCGCCGAGGTCGTGCGTGAGGCCCGCGCGACGTTCCCGAAGGTCGTCTGCGTCGACGACGGCTCGCACGACGACTCGGCGGCGCAGGCCGAGGCCGCCGGGGCCGCGGTGGTGCGCCACCCGGTCAACCTCGGGCAGGGCGCCGCGCTGCAGACCGGCTTCGACTACGCGCTCGGCGACCCGGCCATGCGCTACGTCGTCACCTACGACGCCGACGGGCAGCACCAGCTGCACGACGTCGAGGTCATGCTCGAGCGGGCCCGGCGCGGCGACGTCAGGGTCGTCTTCGGCTCGCGCTTCCTCGACGAGCGCACCGAGGCCTCGGCCGGCAAGCGGCTCGTCCTGCGAGCGGCCGTCGCCTACACGAACGTCACGACGGGCACCCGGCTCACGGACGCCCACAACGGCCTCCGGGTGCTGCACCGCGACGTCGTCGCGAAGCTCGACATCACCCAGAACCGGATGGCGCACGCCTCCGAGATCGTCGCGCAGATCGGGGCCATGCGCTTCGACGGGCAGCGCGTCGCCTACGCCGAGGAGCCGGTCCACATCCTCTACACCGACTACAGCCGGGCCAAGGGCCAGTCGCTCTGGAACGCGGTCAACATCCTCGCGGAGCTGATCTGGCGATGAGCAGGCAGAGCGTCATCCAGGTCCTGCTCATCCTCGGCACCCTCGGGGTGGCGTGGCGGCTGCTCGTCGGGTCGGGCCAGCGCACCCAGGCGGTGCGCCGCATCGGGCTGCTCCTGCTCGCGGCGCTCGCCATCTACTCGATCATCGACCCGAGCGGCACGTGGACGCGCATCGCCAGGTGGTTCGGCATCGGCCGCGGGGCCGACCTCATCCTCTACGGCCTCGTCGTCGCCTTCCTCGGCTTCGTCGTCACGACGTACAAGCGGTTCCGCGCCATGGAGACCCGCTACACCCGCCTCGCGCGGCGGATCGCCCTCGACGAGGCCCGCCCGGCCGCCGAGCACGCGAGGTCGACAGGTTCGCCTGACACACTGTCCGCCGAGCTCCCCCCGTCCCCGAGCGTGAAGACCTCCGATGCCGACTGACCCCACCCCCTCCCGACCCGGCCGCGACGACGCCTACGTCGTCGACACGCGCCGCCGACCGAAGCGTCCCGGCGGGGGCGCGGTCGCCCCGCCCCGGCGCACCGGGCACGGCCGGTCCGACGGCCCCGCGCCCGAGCCGGACGACGTCGTGGAGGTCCCCGAGCGGCAGCGGTACCGCTGGCGCAAGGGCCGGCTCGCGCTCGTCGCCCTGCTCGTCCTGCTCCTCGCCTGGGTGGGCTTCATGGTGTGGGTGCCGATGCACGCTTGGAGCGCCGTCAACAAGGTCGACAACATCCCCGACGGCGAGCGCCCGGTCGACACCTCGGGCTACAACTACCTGCTCGTCGGCTCGGACAGCCGCGAGGGGCTGACGAAGGCCCAGCGCAAGAAGTACGCGACCGGCAACGCCGAGGGCAACCGCACCGACACGATCATGCTCGTGCACGTCTCCGAGAGCGGCGGCAAGCCGGTCATGGTGTCGCTGCCGCGTGACTCGTACGTGCCGATCCCGGGCCACGGCTCGAACAAGATCAACGCGGCGTACTCCATCGGCGGGCCCAAGCTGCTGACGGACACCGTCGAGCAGGTGACCGGCATCCACGTCGACGGCTACGTCGAGATCGGGCTCGGAGGCTTCGCGAACGTCGTCGACAGCGTCGGCGGGGTCAACCTCTGCGTGCCGCGCGACATGAAGGACAAGAAGGCCGGCATCGACCTCAAGAAGGGCTGCCAGAACCTCGACGGCGGCAACGCCCTCGGCTACGTGCGCTCGCGCTACGAGGACCCGATGGGCGACATCGGCCGCGCGGCGCGCCAGCGCCAGTTCCTCGGCGCCCTCATGAAGAAGGCAGCCACTCCGTCGACGGTCCTCATCCCCTGGCGCTACAAGGACTTCGCCGACGCCTCGGCGGCCGGGCTCGCGGTCGGCACCGGGACGGGGATCATGGATGCCGTCCGCGTGCTCCAGGCGATGCGCTCGGTGAGCAACGACGAGGGCCTCTCGCTGTCGGTGCCGACCTCCGACCTCTCCTACCGCACGAGCGCTGGTGCGCTCGCCGTCAAGTGGGACACCGAGCGGGCCAAAGCCCTCTTCGGCGCCCTCAAGGACGACGACCCGCTGACCGAACCCCCGGCCGGCACCACCGTGCGGGGAGCGACGAACAGCTGACATGACGACACCCCGAATGCCTGCCGAGGTGCTGGCCCGGATGACGGCCTCCGACCCGGGCCGACCGCGCCTCACGTGGTACGACGACGAGCCGGGCCCGACCGCCGGCGAGCGCATCGAGCTGAGCGCGCGGGTGCTCGCCAACTGGGTCGCCAAGGCCGCCAACCTGCTCCAGGACGACGCGGCCGCCGGGCCGGGCACGACCGTCGGGCTCGACCTGCCCGCCCATTGGCGCTCGCTCTACTGGGCGCTCGCCACGTGGTCGGTGGGCGGCACCGTCGTCGTCGGCGCCGCGGCGACCGGCGCCGACGTCCTCGTCACCGCCTCGACCGCCGCGGCCGCCGCGCACGGCGGTGACGCGGTGCTCGTGACGCCCGCTGCCCTGGCCCGCAGCCACCCCGATGCCGCCGAGGCCCCGGCGGCCGTCGACGAGGCCCGGGAGCTCGCGACCCACGGCGACGTCTTCAGCCCGATGTCCGACCCCGAGGCGGGCGACGTGGCGCTCGCGGGCGCGGCGGGCGACACGGCATACGGCGAGGTCGTCGTGGCGCGACCGGAGTGGGGCGAGGCACCCCGCGTGGCCCTCGGCGGCGAGCTCGAGGACGTGCTGCGCGCGTGCCTGGCCGCGTGGGCCGTCGACGGCTCCGTCGTGCTCGTGCGCGGGCCGCGCGACGCCGACCTCACCGCACGCCTGACGGCCGAGGGCGTGACGACCGACGCGCGCTGAGGGCGCCGGCTGCACCCCCTGCTGCGCGGCGCCCCCACGTGGCCCGGCCCCACACGTCGGACCCGGCGTGTGTCGCCACCCCACGGCCCACCGGGCCAGCGGCGCGGATAGAGTCCGGCCATGGACAAAGTCGTCTCCACCCCCCAGGAGGCCATCGCCGGGATCCGCGACGGAATGTCGCTCTCGGTCGGCGGTTTCGGCCTCTGCGGCATCCCCAGCGTGCTCATCTCCGCCATCCACGAGACCGGTCTGACCGACCTCGAGGCCGTCTCGAACAACTGCGGCGTCGACGACTGGGGTCTCGGCATCCTGCTGCGCGACAAGCGGATCCGCCGGATGGTGAGCTCCTACGTCGGCGAGAACAAGGAGTTCGAGCGGCAGTACCTCTCCGGCGAGCTCGAGGTCGAGCTGACGCCGCAGGGCACGCTCGCCGAGCGGCTGCGCGCGGGCGGCTCGGGCATCGGCGCGTTCTTCACGATGACCGGTGTCGGCACCCAGATCGCCGAGGGCGGGCTGCCGTGGCGCTACGACGACGCCGGCAACGTCGCCGTCGCGTCACCGCCGAAGCAGACGCAGGAGCTCGAGTGGATGGGCGAGACGAGGACCTTCGTGCTCGAGACGGCCATCACGACCGACTTCGGCCTCGTGCGCGCCGCCAAGGGCGACCGGCACGGCAACCTCGTCTTCAACCAGTCGGCCCGCAACTTCAACCCGCTCTGCGCGATGGCCGGGCGCATCACGGTCGCGGAGGTCGAGCAGCTCGTCGAGCCCGGCGAGCTCGACCCCGACGAGGTGCACCTGCCCGGCATCTTCGTGCAGCGCGTGCTGCCGCTGACGCCCGAGCAGGCCGCCGAGAAGCGCATCGAGCGCCGCACCGTCCGCCCGCGCGCCACCCCGACCGACCAGGAGGCCTGAGATGGCACTGACCCGCGAGCAGATGGCGGCCCGCGCCGCCGCCGAGCTGGCCGACGGCGCCTACGTCAACCTCGGCATCGGCCTGCCGACCCTCGTGCCGAACTACGTGCCCGACGACGTCGAGATCGTGCTCCAGTCGGAGAACGGCATCCTCGGCGTCGGCGCCTACCCGTTCGACGGCGACGAGGACCCCGATCTCATCAACGCCGGCAAGGAGACGGTGACCCTGCGCAAGGGCGCCGCCTTCTTCGACTCGGCGACGAGCTTCGGCATGATCCGGGGCGGCAAGGTCGACGCCGCCATCCTCGGGGCCATGCAGGTCAGCCAGGGCGGCGACATCGCCAACTGGATGATCCCCGGCAAGATGGTCAAGGGCATGGGCGGCGCGATGGACCTCGTGCACGGCGCCAAGAAGGTCATCGTGCTCATGGAGCACAACGCCAAGGACGGCTCCTACAAGATCGTCGAGGAGTGCTCGCTGCCCTACACCGGCCGCGGCGTCGTGCAGCGGATCATCACCGACCTCTGCGTGCTCGACGTCACCGAGCAGGGCCTCGTGCTGCGCGAGCTCGCCCCCGGCGTGACCGAGGACGAGGTGCGCGCCCGCACCGAGCCGCAGCTGACCGTCGACCTGCAGCCGGCGCCGGTGCGCGGCTGAGACCTGCCGGCGGCGCAGCGCCGTTCCTGTGAATTCGGGGCCCGACGGATTTCGTCGGGCCCCGAATCGTCATCCGGGTCTCACTAATGGGACATTTAGGACTGTTGTTGTCACCTGACCCAGGAGCGACGCCGTGCGTCTCGTCCCCACCGCCCTTGCCGTCGTCACCCTCGGCGCGACCTTCGTCGTCGCGCCCACGGTCACCTCCGGCGCCGCACCCCGGCCGGTCGCCCCCGTCGTCCACGACGTCGACATCCCCGCCGTGAGCACGACCCAGGCGCGCACCCAGGCGCGCACCCAGGCGCGCACGCTGTCGCGCTCGGCCGCCAAGGCGGACCCGGTCGTCGCGAGCACGCAGGTGCGCGACGTCGACTTCGACCTCGCGGGCGTCACCTTCGCGACGACGCCGCCCGCCGGCACGACGGTGCAGGTGCGCACGCACGACGCCACCGGCTGGAGCGGCTGGACCGAGCTCGGCATCGACGACGACGGCCCGGACCCCGGCTCGGCCGACGCGCGGCACGCCCGCCCCGGCACCGAGGCCGTCGCCGCGGCGGGCTCCGACGGCATCGACGTACGGGTCACGACCCCCGACGGCAGCACCCCGAAGGGCCTGCGTGCCAGCCTCGTCGACGGCGGCAGCTCGAGCGCGGACGCGGCGCTCGCGGACCCGCCCGGCTCCGCGTCCGCCGCGGTGACCCGTCCGACCATCATCTCGCGCGCCGAGTGGGGCGCCGACGAGAGCCTGCGCACCTGCGACTCCGAGCGGCTGCCGGGCTTCAAGGCCGTCGTCGTGCACCACACGGTCAACTCGAACACGTACACGGCGGCGCAGGCCCCGGCCCTCATCCGCTCGATCTACGCGTACCACACGCAGAGCCAGGGCTGGTGCGACCTCGGCTACCAGATCCTCGTCGACCGCTTCGGCCGCGCCTACGAGGGCCGCAAGGGCAGCCCGACCGGATTCGTCCAGGGCGCCCAGGCGGGCGGCTTCAACGCCGAGACGACCGGCATCTCGGTCATCGGCGACCACACCTCGACCCCCTTCTCGGCGGCCACGCAGAACACCGTGACCCAGCTCGTCGCGTGGGAGGCCGACCGCTCGCTCTTCGACCCGACGTCGAGCGTCACCCTGACCTCGGCCGGCAACTCCAAGTTCAAGCCGGGCGTCGAGGTCACCCTCCCGCGCACCATCGGGCACCGCGACCTCAGCCTGACCGGCTGCCCCGGCACGACGGCGTACACGACGCAGCTGCCGACGATCCGGCGCGACGCCGGCACCCGGTGGCGTGCCGGGCAGTGGCAGCCGATCGCTCCGGGGACGGCGTCGGAGACGTATGCGCGCCCGGAGTCCTCGCTCTTCGCGTTCTCCGGCCGCGGCTCGGGCCACGGCGTCGGCCTCTCGCAGTGGGGCGCCTACGGCGCGGCGACCAAGGGCCTGACGTGGTCGCAGGTGCTCGGCTTCTACTACCCCGGCACCACCCGCACGGGCCAGGGTGACCCCGCCCTGCGCGTGTGGCTCTCGACGCTCGGCACCTCGGGAGTGCAGCTGTCCAAGCTGAGCGGCCTCGTCGTCTCGGACGGCCGGCGCAGCACGCCGCTGTCGACGAGCTACCGCTGGCGCATCGTGCCCGAGGGGTCGGCAACGACCCTGCAGGCCAACTCCGGCACGGGCTGGTTCGCCGCTACGAACTGGCGTGCCTCCTCCGCGCCGCTCGCCGTGAGCCGCCCCTCGACGTCGTCGGTGCGGGTGCTCCTGCCGAGCGGCGCCCAGCGCGAGTACGCCGGCACGATCCGCGTCGTCAACGTCAGCGGGCGGGCGTATGCCGTCAACGTCCTCGGCTTCGAGCGCTACACGCGCGCTGTGGTGCCGGTCGAGATGTCGGCGAGCTGGCCGGCCGCCGCCCTGTCGGCGCAGGCCGTCGCGGCGCGCACCTTCGCCGCGAACGCGCGGGCCACCGCGGGCTCCCGCGTCTACGACACGTGCGACGTGGCGTGCCAGGCCTACAAGGGCGTGGCCGACTACAGCTCGACCGGCGTCCTGACCCGCCGCTACGAGGACGCCCGCTCGACGGCGGCGACCGTGGCCACGGCCGGCACGATCCTCACGTACGGCGGCAAGCCGGCCTTCACGCAGTACTCCGCCTCCAACGGTGGGCGCACCGTCAAGGGCTCGACCACCTACCTGCCGGCGAAGACGGACCCCTACGACGGCGTCGTCCGCTCGAGCGCCAACCCGGCCTCGTGGACGACCGGGCTGCCCGCCTCGGCCATCGAGAAGGCCTACCCGCGCATCGGCGCGCTGCGCACCCTGACCGTGGACTCGCGGAGCGGCGGCGGCGGCAACGGCACCTTCGGCGGTCGCGTCGCCTCGGTCACGCTCGCCGGGTCGGCCGGCTCGACCACCGTGAGCGGCGAGTCCTTCCGCACGACGATGAAGCTGCGGAGCACCTGGTGGACGATCACCTCGGCGCCCGCCCGCTCGTCGGCCTACACGCCGCGCGACGTGACCGGCGAGCGACTGCCGGACGTCGTGCTGCCGTCGGGACCGACGCTGCGGACCGTGTCGTACACGGGCTCGATGGCCTTCACGACCAAGCAGATCCTGTCGGTCGGCTTCTCGGGGATGCGAGCGGCCGCGGCCGTCGGCCCGTGGGACGCCGACACGCTCGGGGACGTCGTCGCGATCGACGCCGCGGGCGTCGCCTGGTACTACCCCGGCCTCGGCAGGAGCGGCCTCAACGCCGGCCGCTACCGGCTGGCGGGCAACTGGAGGTCGGTCGACCTCGTCGTGCCGGTCGGCGACTGGGACGGCGACGGCAAGACCGACATCGTCACCCGGATGACCGACGGCCGCCTCGTGCTGCACCGCGGCGACGGCTCCGGCCGCATCGTCGCGAGCCGGCAGATCGGCTCCGGCTGGAGCGGCCTGAGCCAGATCACGTCCGGCGAGTTCGACGGCGACGGCCACCGCGACCTCATGACCGTCCGGGCCAAGGACGGCGCGCTCGTGCTCTACTCCGGCACCGGTGCCGGTGGCTTCCGGGGCGTGCGCGTCGTCGGGGCCTCGGGCTGGAACGGGATGAGTGCCGTGCGCGGTGCGGGTGACCTCACGGGCGACGGCCGGGGCGACCTCCTCGCGCGGCGCTCGAACGACGGGGCGCTGCTCGTCTACCGCGTGCAGGGCGACTCGCGCCTCGCTCCCCCGCTCCGCGCCGGGACGTATGCCTCGACCGCCCCCTGGGGGCAGTGAGGCGCTCAGCCCAGGCTGGCGATGTGCTCGATGAGGCCCGTCGTCGACACCGACGGCGTGCGCGGGAGGTAGACGACCTCGCAGACGTCGCCGACCCAGTCGAACTTGCCGGCCCAGTCGTCACCCATGACGAGCACGTCGGCGCCGTGCTCGACGATGTAGTCGCGCTTGAGCTCGAGGGACTCCTCGACGAAGACCTCGTCGACGACCTTGAGGGCCGCGATGATCTCGAGGCGCTCGTCCTGGTTGAAGACCGGCGGACGGCCCTTCTTCGCGACGTTGAGGGCGTCGGCCGACACCCCGACGACGAGGCGGTCGCCGAGCTCGGCGGCGCGCTGGAGCACCCGGACGTGCCCGACGTGGAAGACGTCGAACGTCCCGAAGGTGATGACGGTCCGGTTGCTCACGCTGCTCCTAGGGCGGGGTGGACGAGGCGGCGGCCCCGCTCGTCGACTGCGAGGGTATCGAAGCCGGAGCCTCAGCCACGACCCGGCGCACGACCCCGCGCAGGACGGGACGCACGCCCGGGCGCACGCCCGGCCGCGCGCACGGCATCCGCCAGCGTCGTCCGGGCGAGCCCGCTGCCGTCACTCACGACTCCCCCGTCGACGACCGCGACCGCCAGGGCCGACGCGTCGAGCGGGGCGAGCACGACCCCTTGCGGCCGCGGCGCGGTGTCGCTCGCGACGACGGTGGCCCCGGCGGCCTGCGCCTCGCGGACGATGACGGAGTCGCCGTCCCAGCTCGTCGGGCGCAGGAAGGTGCCGACCCGCGCGAGCACGCCCGAGACCTCGGCGGGGCTCGCGTCGAACTCGACGGTGAGCCACGGCTCGCTCGCGGCCGTGCGGCGCAGCGCCTCGACCTCGAGCGTGTCGTTGCCGTAGGCGAGCACGGTCAGCGTCGCGTCGGGCCAGCGCTCGCGCACCCGCCGCGTCACCTCGACGCCGACGTCGGCGTTGTAGTGGGCCAGGCCCGCGTTCGTGGCGAGGGCGAGGGCGTGCGGCTCGCGCTCGATGGCGCTCGGCACGGGGGCCGCGGACGAGTCGAACGGCGTGACGACCGTGATCCGCGCGCGGAGCGCCTCCGGCAGGATGGCGCCGATCTCGTCGTTGACGGCCCAGATCTCGTCGTAGGCGTAGAGGGCGAGCACGAGCAGGCGCCGGCGCCACCACGGCATCCGGGCGACCTGGCCGCTCGTCGAGCCGGAGTGGAGCACGAGGACGGTGCGCCCGCGCAGCACGGCGAAGAGCGGGGCGAGGAGCATGGCGCGCCAGAGCCGGGTCAGGTGCAGCAGGTGCATGGCCCGGTGGCGCAGCCGGGGCAGCATGGCGGCCGCGCGCCTCGCGGACCCGGTGTCGACGTAGGCGACCTCGACCCCCTCGGCCCGCAGGATCGAGGTGAGCTGCGCGTGGCTCGTGCGCACGCCGCCGACCTCGCCGTGCTCCTGGGCCCACTGCAGCACCGGGAGCATCAGTCGAGCCGCGAGCTCGCGAGGACGCCGAGGAGGTGGCCCCCGGCCGTGGCGACGATGAGGGGCACCATGGCCACGACGAGCACCTGCGTGCCGAGCAGGTCGCCGCGCACGGCGTCGACGACGCCGGCGGCGAGCGCGAGGATCGAGGCCTCGACCGCGACGAAGGCGCGGAAGATCGGCAGGTAGTCGAAGGCCCGGCGCACCGCCGCCATGCCCGAGGCCTTGGGCCGGGCGGTGCCGGCGACGTCCTCGAGCGGGGGGCGTCCGGTCTTGGCGCGGGCCACGTGCACGAGGTCGGTGAACGCCTTGTTGAGCAGCACGCCGAGGGCGACGAGCAGCCCGAGCACGGTCCATCCGCCCACGTCGCCGGGGTCCGTGAGCGACCAGCCGTCCGCGCGGAGCCCGATCGCCACCGGGATCGCCGCCTCCGTCACGTAGTGGCCGATGCGGTCGAGGTAGATGCCGGCGGGCGAGAAGCGCTGCCGCCAGCGGGCGACCTCGCCGTCGGAGCAGTCGAGCAGGATCTGCAGCTGCATGGCGACGACGGCGACGACGGGTCCGACGAGGCCGCCGAACGGGATGGCGAGCGCGCCCACGAGGCCGGTGAGGATCATCAGCCAGGTGACGCCGTTCGGCGTGATGTGCGTCGGCAGCAGGGCCCGCGTGGCGTAGATCGACAGGTGGCGGATGTAGAGCGCCCCCGCCCAGTGCTCGGCGTTGTAGCGGGCGATGTGCTCCGGGGGCTGCGCGACGGCCTTGAGCTCGGCGATGCTCGGGCGGTCGTTCGTCGGGTCGTGCGTCACGATCGCCCATCCTGCCGTGTCGGGGGCCGACCGGCCGCATCGGAGCGCCAGGCGCGGGCGGACTCGACGGCATACGCGGTGAGGAGCAGGACGGCGCCGACGAGCAGCGCCCAGGCCGGGTGGTCGGTGAACCCGCCGACGAGGGCGAGCACGACCACGCGGCCCTCGACGCCGAGGGTGGCCCGCACGAGCGCGCGTGACGGGCCGCGCCCGGTCTCGCGCAGGCGGTAGACGGCGTCGTAGAGGTGCCAGCAGACCGCGGCCAGCCAGGCGTAGGCCGCGGCCCGGGCGGCGGGGTCGTCGCCGGCCGCGAGGAGCAGGGCCCCCGCCTCGACCGCGACGAGCAGGCCGGGCAGCTGCCAGGAGAGCCGGCCGCGGCCGGTGGGCCGGGGCAGCACGGCGAGGTCGGCGAGCTTCGCGAGGGTCGGGTCCGGGCGCTCCGGGCCGAAGCCGTCACGGCCGGCGAGGGCCCGGCCGAGCCGGCCGACCTGGGTCCAGGCGAGCGCCACGACCGACGCGGCGCCGAGCGCCCAGAGCAGCACCGCGGGACTGAAGGTGAGCAGCCCGACCGACATGACGAGGTAGCGCTCGGCGATCGGCAGGTGCAGCACCTGCTTGACGTCGCGCACGAGGAGCGCGCGGCCGCGCGGCGGCGGCGGCACGTCGGTGCGCGCGTGCCGCGGGCCGCCGTCGCCCGGCACGTCGAGCGCGAGGGAGGCCGGGGGCCGAGCGCGCTGGGCGCGACCGCGCATCGCGTAGGCGAAGTCCTCGACGTGGCGCACGGCGAGCACGGCGAGCACGACGAGGGCGAGCCACCACAGGTCCTCGCCGCGCCGGGCGGCGACCCAGGCGACGGCCGCGACGAGCGTGAACTCCTTGACGCGGTCGCTCACGGCGTCGAGCCAGCCACCGAGCGCGCTGTAGCGGCGGGTGAACCGGGCGATTTCGCCGTCGACGCAGTCGACGACGAGCGAGGCCTGCAGCAGCACGGCCGCGAACACCCAGCTCCAGCGCGCGTCGACGGCGGCGAGCGCGCACGCCGCGAGGCCGAGGAGGAGGCTGACGAGCGTCACGACGTTCGGCGTCCAGCCGTGGCGGAGGCCGTATGCCGTCAGGCGGCGCGAGAGCGGACGGATCGCGTGCGTCGAGAAGACGCCGTCGTTGCCGCGGGACGCCGCGCGCAGCCGCTGCTGCCACGGCGACCCCGGCGCGCCGGGGAGCTCGACGTCGCCCCGGGCGACCGTGACGTGCGCGAGCGGTACGGCCGCGACCGGCACGACGGCGTCGCGGACGACCGCGAGCAGCGCGAGGTCGAAGGCCGGCACCCCCGGCTCTCGGGCCGACCCGCTCGTGGCGGCGGCGCGCAGCACCTCGGCCACCCGGGCCCGGTCGGCGGCCGCGACGCGCAGGACACCCACGGCATACGCCGTCGGGACGCTGACGACGTGGCGCACGGTGCCGACGGAGACGACCCGGCGCGCGGTGTCGTCGACGCGCACGGGGGCGAACGGGCTCTCGGCGACCGGGGCGCCCACGACGGCGGGGGCGCCCACGACGGCCGCCGCTGTCGTGTCGCGCGGCGCATCGAGCACGTCGAGGAGCGCGACGGGGCTCACCCGCAGGTCGGCCGCGACGAGGACGAGCGGGCCGCTCCCCCGCGCGGCCACGTCGGCGGCGGAGGCGAGCTGGTCCGCGGGCTGGTCCGGCCCGTCACCGCGGCGGGTCAGCGCGAAGGGCTCGAGCGACGCGAGCAGGTCGGCGTCGGGGGTGCCGCCGAGCACGACGAGGTCACCGCCGGCCGACGTGCCGTGGAGCGACCGGGCACGAGCGTCGCCGACGAGCGGGCGCTCGTCGAGGCTCACGAACCGGCGTCCGCGTCGCGGTGGTAGCGGTCGAGCACGTCGAGGATGGGGCCGTCCTGCACGAGCGTGCCGGTCTTGAGGTAGAGGCCGCGGTCGGCGAAGCGCTTGAGGTCGTGCTCGCTGTGCGAGACGAGGAAGAGGGTCTTGCCGCCCTCGAGCATCGACTCCATGCGGGTGTAGCACTTCTCCCGGAACGCGCGGTCGCCGACGGCCAGGACCTCGTCGACGAGCACGACGGGCTGGTCGAGCGTCGTGATGAGCGAGAAGGCGAGGCGCACCTGCATGCCCGAGGAGAAGTGGCGGAACGGCATGTCCATGCCGTTCTGGACCTGCGGCCCGGCGAAGTCGACGATCTCGTCGTAGCGCTCGTCGATCTGCCGCTTCGTCAGGCCGTGCAGGCCCGCCGCGAGGTAGACGTTCTCGCGCGCCGTGAGCTCGCCGAGGAAGCCTCCGGTCAGCTCGATGAGGGGAGCCACCTTGCCGCGCACCGTGGCATAGCCCTCGTCGGGCAGCATGACGCCGGCGATCATCTTGAGCAGGGTGCTCTTGCCGCTGCCGTTGCCACCGACGAGGCCGACGGCCTCGCCCCGGCCGACGTCGAAGGAGATGTTCTTGAGCGCCCAGAAGGTCTCGGTCGTGGCGCCGCTCTGGCCCTTGAAGACGATCTCGCGCAGCGACATGCGCCGCCGCCGCGAGCGGAAGAACTCGATCCCCAGGTCGCGGACCTCGATCACCGGCTTGGCCATCAGATCTCCTTGAGCACGGCCGGCTCGAGCCGCTTGAAGACGAACGCCCCGACGAGGAGCAGGACGACGGTGAGGACGCACGCCGACGCCACCGAGAACAGGTTCATCTCGCCCTTGAAGAAGCCGGAGCGGAAGAGCTCGAGGATGCCGCTCATCGGGTTGAGTGCGAGCACCGTGCGCAGGGTGTCGGGTGCCATGTCGGCGCTGTAGAGCACCGGCGTCGCGTAGAAGCCGAGGCGCAGGGCGATGCGCACGACGCGGGCCATGTCGGTGACGAGCACGGTGATCGGCGCGAGGATCATCCCGATGCCGACCGAGAGCAGGAAGGTGAGCACCAGGGCGACCGGGATGAAGATGATCGTCCAGTGCAGCTTCGTGTCGCCGGTGATGAGGTAGAAGATCGTGAAGGCGACGACGACCGGCAGGGTCAGCACGAACTCGATGCCCTTGGCGAGCACGACGCGCACGACCCACAGCTCGCGCGGCAGGTTCGCCGACCGCACGAGGCGCGACTCCGACAAAAGCGCGCGCGAGCTCTCCGACATGTTCGAGGCGAACCACTGCCAGAGGAAGAGGCCGGTGATGAGGTGCAGGAAGTACGGCTGGTTGCCGGTCTGGCGCGCCGTGAAGATCAGCGTGAAGACGACGAAGTAGACGAGCGCCATGAGCAGCGGGTCGAGCACCGTCCACACGTAGCCGAGCACGCTGCCGGCGTAGCGGACCCTGAGGTCACGCTCCACCAGGGTGCGCAGCACCTGACGTTGGGCCATCAGGCCGCGGAACTGTGACACGCCGATCATGCGCGCAGACCACCTTCTCCTTCGTGCTCTACAACAAGGCCTCTGCAACCACGACCGGGCGGGGGTCCCCGGCCCGGTCCTCGCCGAAGTCTAGGGGTGTGTGCCGGGAGCCGCGTCCGCGGCAGGCGCGGAGGGCGGCGCGTCGGCCGGCGCGTCGGCTTGGGCGGGCGCCCCGACGCGCGACTCGATGAGGTCGGTCGAGGCGCGCACGAAGCGCGCCGTCGCCGCCCCGGGCGTCGTGTCGCCGAAGTAGTGGCGCACGACGTCGGCCCGGGCCTCGTCGGGGGCCGACATGGTGTCGTCGAGCACGCCGACGATGTCGCGCGCCTGCGCCGCCGTCACCATCGGCACGCTCGTCGTGAGCCGGGTGGGCTCGACCTCGGCCCGCGGGTCGGCCGGCTGGGTGAGCACGAGCGGCTTGCCCGTGGCCAGCCAGTCGAGCGCCACGGCGGAGACGTCGGTGACGCACGTGTCGAGGCGGGCCAGGTGCCAGCCGAACGACGTGTCGACGTCGACGAGGTGCTGGGCGGTCGGGTCCGCGTGGTTCGCCTCCGCGACGAGCCGGGCGAGGTGCGTCGAGGCGAGACCGTATGCCGGGTCGAAGGCTCCCGAGCGCGGGTGCGGTCGGTAGACCACGCGGAAGCGCGGGTCGGCGAGCAGGCCGGTCAGCAGCGCGGCGCCGTGGCTGGCGATGGAGCCGTAGGCCATGCTCGGCCGGTCGCCCTCCCACGTCGGCGCGTAGAGCACGGTGGTGCGGCCGTCGTCGGGCAGCGCGGGTGCCGGGTAGGTGGCGTCGGCCTGGGGGCGGCCGATCTCGACGGCGCGCCGGGCGACGTCGAACTCCACGAGGGCGCCCTCGAGGCGGGCCGCGGCGGCCGGGCCGGCGATGAAGACGCGGTCGTAGGCCTTGAGCTGGTTGCTCGCCATGTACGACTTGTCGCTCTCGCCGTGGCTGACGAAGACGTGGGCCGGGCGGGCGAAGCGCATCATCTGGAAGTTGCGCAGGTTCTGGTTGACGTAGAGCACGAGACCGATGTCGTGGTGCTCCATGAACGACTCGACGTCGGTGATCCGCGGGGCGTGCAGCACCGGGAGGGGGCACTCGTCGAGCAGCACGTTCGTCGTCTCGGGCATCCGGGAGAGCACGACGACGGGCTGGGTGCGGGCCAGCTCCTGGAGCGGCGCGTACCACTGCCGGATCTGGTAGAGGTTGACCGGGTCGTCGGAGAAGTAGACGGCGCAGCGGAAGCGGGTGTCGTCGCCGCCGGAGGGCCGGCCGGGGACGGCGTGCTCGAGGCGTCCGGCCAGCTCGCGCTTGGCCAGCTGGCGCCGGACGGTGTTCCGGACGAGCTGGACCGCCAGCTTCGCGTTGTCGAGCAAGGTCGTGCCTTCCGTACGTTCGGGCGTGCTGTCGTGGGGTCGTGGTGCGGTCAGCGCTGGAGCCGGCTCGGGCTGGTGAGGAACCCGACGCCCCACGACCAGTGCATCGTGGCGAGCACGAGCGGGGTGGCGGCTCGGGTGGCGGGCGACTCGCCACGGCTGATGGCCAGGCCGCCCGCGGCCACGCCGGCGGCATACGCGGCCGGAACCGCCCAGGCGGGGTGCCAGAAGAAGCCGATCACGGCTGCGGCCGTCGTGACGCCCACCATCGTGGGCGGCGCGAGGTAGCGCGGGTTGATGGTGCCCTCGTGGTGGCGGGCGACGACCCGGCGCCAGCGGCCGTAGTGGAAGTACTGCCGGGCCAGGGCCTTGACGGAGGCGCGGGGGCGGTAGGTCACCTTGAGCGCGGGGGTGAACCACACGGTGCCGCCGGTCTCACGGATGCGGTGGTTCATCTCCCAGTCCTGGGCCCGGGCGAAGTGCGGGTCGTAGCCACCGACCCGCTCGAGGGCCGCGCGCCGGAAGACGCCGAGGTAGACGGTGTCGGCCTCGCCGGCCTCCCCGCCGGTGTGGAACCGGGCCGACCCGACGCCGAGGGGGCTGCGCATGGCGCACGCCACGGCGCGCTCGAAGTCGGTGGTGCCGCGCGCGTCCATGATGCCGCCGACGTTGTCGGCGCCCACGCGGAGCAGCTCGGCGACCGCGACGCTGATGTAGTCGTCGGGGATCTCCGCGTGGCCGTCGACGCGGACGATGACCTCGCCCGTCGCGGCCCCGATCGCCGCGTTGAGCCCGTCCGGCGTGCGGCCCGACGGATTCGGCACGAGGCGCACGCGCGGGTCGGCGGCGGCGACGGCGGCCGCCACCTCGTCGGTGCGGTCGGTCGACGGGCCGAGCGCGAGGACGACCTCGAGCGGACCGCTGTAGTCCTGCGCGAGGATCATCGCCACGGCGTCACGCAGGTGCCGCTCCTCGTTCAGCAGGGGCATGATGACGCTGACCGCCGGCCGGGGGTCAGGGGTCGGGTCCACTCTGGGGTCCTGTCGTGGGGTGTGGGGTCGGGGCAAGGCGGCGCCAGCCTACTTGAGGGGTCGGCGGCGGGCCCCGACGTCAGCCCTTGAGCAGCTGGCGCGCCATGACGATGCGCTGGACCTGGTTGGTGCCCTCGTAGATCTGGGTGATCTTCGCGTCGCGCATCATCCGCTCGAGCGGGAAGTCGCGGGTGTAGCCCGCACCGCCCAACAGCTGCACGGCGTCCGTCGTGATCTTCATGGCGGCGTCGGAGGCGAAGCACTTGGCCGCGGCACCGAAGAACGCGAGGTCCTTGTCGCCGCGCTCGGACTTCGCAGCCGCGACGTAGACCATCTGGCGGGCGGCCTCGAGCTCCATCGCCATGTCGGCGAGCATGAACTGCAGGCCCTGGAAGTCAGCGATGCGCTTGCCGAACTGCTTGCGCTCCTTGACGTAGGCCACGGCCTGGTCGAGCGCGCCCTGGGCGATGCCGACGGCCTGCGCGCCGATGGTGACGCGGGTGTGGTCGAGGGTGCGCAGGGCGATCTTGAGCCCGTCGCCGACCTGGCCGACGACGCGGTCACCCGGGATGCGCACGTTGTCGAAGTGCAGCTCGCGGGTCGGGCTGCCCTTGATGCCGAGCTTGCGCTCCTTCTCGCCGAAGGTGAAGCCCTCGTCGGACTTCTCGAGGACGAAGGCCGTGACGTTGCCGCCGCGGGGACCGTCGGGGTCGGTCACGGCCAGCACCGTGTAGTACTCGGAGACGCCGGCGTTGGTGATCCAGGACTTCTGGCCCGAGATGACCCAGTCGTCGCCGTCCCGGCGTGCGCGGCACCGCATCGAGGCAGTGTCGGAGCCGGCCTCGCGCTCGGACAGGCCGTAGGAGAACGTCGTCTCGCCCTTGGCCAGGGGCGGGAGGTAGCGCGCCTTCACGGCGTCGTCACCGTCGAGGATGATCGGGAGCGAGCCGAGCTTGTTCACGGCGGGGATGAGCGAGGCGGACGCGTCGACCCGGGCGACCTCCTCGATGACGATGCACGTCGCGAGGGCGTCGGCGCCCACGCCGTCGTACTCCTCGGGCACGTGGGGGGCGAAGAAGTCCGAGGCGACGAGGGCGTCGTGCGCCTCCTGCGGGTAGCGCGCCTCCTCGTCGACGGCGGCCGCGTAGGGCGCGATCTTGTCCTCGGCGACCGCGCGGACGGCCTCCCTCAGGGCCTCGTGGTCCTCGCTGGTCCGGAACAGGTCGAAGTCGGCATTCGTGCTCACGAACGACGATCCTACTCGCGAGTTCGGTTTACTAGGACGTCCTCGTGATCGACGCCACGTGCCGGACTGGGGTCCTGCTCAGAAGGGCGGCGGGATCGACGGCGGCAGGCCTGTCGGCGGGATCCCTACGCCCGAGCGCCAGTTCTTGGGCCGCGTCAGGTAGGTGCGGCCGGTGAGCGTGGTCCACTCGACGGTGCCGGGCCGGCCACCGGGCACCGGGCGCGAGGTCCAGACGCCTGCGGTCTTGAGGTTGTGGTGGTGGCGGTGCTTGCTGACGAGGTTGCCGATCGCCGTGGGTCCTGCGGGATAGGGCACCTCGTGGTCGGTGTCGCACCGGTCGGCGAGCACCTCGCAGCCGGGGGCGCGGCAGGTGCCGTCGACGGCTCGGACGTGCGCGACCATGGCCGCGGTCGGCCGGTAGCCCGCCGTGGGCCGGCCCAGGGCCTCACCGGTGCGGACGTCGACGGGAAGCGTGTGCCAGACCGATCCGGGCCTCGTGATGATGGCGCGGGCGTGCTCGGCGGTCACCCAGCCGTGCCCTGGCAGCTCGCAGGGCGCGTCGGACAGCCCGACCGCCACCTCGAACGGCACGACGATCCACGCGCGCGCCGGCGCCTCACCGCTCCGTCCGTCTGGTTCGCCGACCGTCGCGGACCCCCGCGGATCGCCGCTGGCAGAGCCCTCCCGCGGATCGCCGCTGGCAGAGCCCTCCCGCGGATCGCCGTTCGGTGCGTCGGGAGCACCGCAGCCGGGGCAGGGGGCGCCGTTCCGCGCGGCGCCGAGGTGGCCGCGCAGCAGGGCCTCGGCCATGAGGTCGCAGCGCAGCTGGTCGAGCGTTCGCGGATCCCCGGCGGCCCGTAGGGTGCGGGCGGCCGCGTCGAGCCGGTCGAGGATCGCCGCGATCGTCGCGGCATCGGTCGTCATCGTCAGGCACCCCATGCCGTCCGCGACCATCCGGCAGTACACGCCGCGGCGCACCCGCGCCCGGCTGCGCCGCTCGGCCGCACCCAGCTCGTCGACCGCGGCGACCGCTCGCCTCAGCCGCGAGGTGAAGGTGCGCTGCGAGAGCGGCAGGCCGTCGCGCGTCGGCGCCAGCACCGACTCCTCGACGGTCGCCACGTCGGCATCCGACAGGCAGGCGGTCTCGGAGACGACCTGCAGGGCGCGCTGCAGGGTGATCGCCCCGTCGCGAAGGGCCCGCAGGACCAGTCGGTGACGCCGCGGGGACGTCGCCAGGGCCAGCCGGTGGGCCACCTCCCCGGGGCCCACCCCGGTCGCGAGCGCGATCTCCTCACCGACGACACGGTCGGTCGACACCGCCCCCGCCAGTCGTGACGGTGCGCCGGCCGGCAACGCCTCGATCTGCTGCGCCTCGATGCTGTGCAGCGTGCCGTAGGCGGCGAGCAGGTCGGCCTCGACGCGCGCCTTGGCCCGCTCGAGCGCCTCGATCTCGGCGAGCACGTCCTCACCCGCCCTCGCCAGGGCGTCGAGACGCTCGGCCGAGCGCAGCCGCTCGTCACGGGTGGCCTGGTCGGCGTCGCCCGGCCGAACACCTGCCCCAGCGAGCGAGCCGGGGCGAGCGTCAGCGCTCGAACCATCGGGAGCCTCCGCGATCGACCCGACGCGCACCGGTGCGCCCGATCCGGCCTGCGCCTCCGGGCCCGGGCCGACTCCCCCGCCGTCGCGGCCGTCGGAGTCGGGGCTGACGCGCCACAGCCGAAGTCCGAAGGCGCCGAGGACCGCTGGGCGTCCCGCATCGCTCGGCGACGTCGTCAGGTACGGCACGAGCCCCTCCTCCCCACCTGCGTCGACGGCGCCTCCCCCAGCGCCCGTCGAGCTCCTCCCCTGCCCTCAATTAGAACAGGTGTTCGAACACCTCGTCAACCTCCAGTCCTGCCGGCGTCCACGATGAGGACACCTCCTCCCGACAGGTGGACACGAGTTCGTACACTCACGGCAGGTCATGAGCGCCAGCGACAAGCCCCGGCTCGCTGGCCGGCAACCCTCCAACCGCGGTGGGGTGCCCCGGGTGAAGACCTGGCCCGTCGACGCCACCCGGCGCTCGGGCAAGCGCGGAGAGCTCCTCTCCCGCACCGACCCGTCGGTGCGACGGGCCCGGGTCGTCACGACGATCCCGAGCCCCGGTCATCGACACGACCCAGGAAGAGCAGGACGACCGATGACCGAGCCCCACTGGTCCTTCGAGACCAAGCAGATCCACGCCGGACAGAGCGCCGACACCGCGACAGGCGCCCGAGCGCTCCCGATCTACCAGACGACGAGCTACGTCTTCAACGACACCGAGCATGCGGCGAACCTCTTCGGGCTCAAGGAGTTCGGCAACATCTACACCCGCCTGATGAACCCGACGACCGACGTCGTCGAGCAGCGCATCGCGGCCCTCGAGGGCGGCGTGGGCGCGCTCCTCGTCGCGTCGGGCCAGGCCGCCGAGACCCTCGCCGTGCTCAACATCGCCGAGGCCGGTGACCACGTCGTCGCCTCGCCGAGCCTCTACGGCGGCACCTACAACCTCTTCAAGCACACCCTGCCGAAGTTCGGCATCGAGGTCGGCTTCGTCGAGGACCCCACCTCGATCGAGTCGTGGCGGGCCGCGATCCGGCCGAACACGAAGCTCCTCTTCGGCGAGACCATCGCCAACCCGAAGAGCGAGATCCTCGACATCGAGGCGGTGGCCGCCGTCGCCCACGAGCACGGCGTGCCCCTCGTCGTCGACAACACCGTCGCGACGCCCTACCTCATCCGCCCCATCGAGTGGGGCGCCGACGTCGTCGTGCACTCGGCCACGAAGTACCTCGGTGGCCACGGCACGTCGATCGCCGGGGTCATCGTCGACTCAGGCAACTTCGACTTCGCCGCCGACCCGGAGAAGTTCCCGAACTACAACACCCCCGAGGAGAGCTACCACGGCCTCGTCTTCGCCCGGGACCTCGGCGTGGGCAGCCCGCTCGGCGCCAACCTCGCCTTCATCCTCAAGGCCCGCGTGCAGCTGCTGCGCGACCTCGGCCCCGCGGCGTCGCCGTTCAACGCCTTCCTCATCGCCCAGGGCATCGAGACGCTGTCGCTGCGCATCGAGCGGCACATCGAGAACGCGCACCAGGTCGCCGCGTTCCTCCAGGGTCACGACCAGGTGGAGCGCGTCGTGTGGGCGTCCTTGCCCGACAGCCCTTCCCACGCTCTTGCCGAGAAGTACACCCCTCGTGGCGCGGGTGCCGTGCTGTCCTTCGAGATCGCGGGCGGGCTCGAGGCGGGCAAGAAGTTCGTCGAGGCCCTGACGCTGCACAGCCACGTCGCGAACATCGGCGACGTGCGCTCGCTCGTCATCCACCCGGCCTCCACGACGCACTCGCAGGGCCCCGACGCGGACCGCCTCGCCGCGGGCGTCACCCCCGGCCTCGTGCGCCTCTCGGTCGGCATCGAGCACATCGACGACATCCTCGCCGACCTCGAGCAGGGTTTCACCGCCGCCAAGGTGTGACCCCGAAACCGGGGTGAGACGGATCGGCATGGCTGGCACGATGGCGGCCATGCCGATCCGCTACCCCGCCCCGCTCCGTCCCGGCGACCGCATCGGCGTCACGTCGCCGAGCTCGGGCGTCGGCGACGCCCTCTGGGGTCGGTTCACGTATGCCGTCACGTGCCTGCGCGACCGCGGCTTCGAGGTCGTGGTCGGCGAGCTCAACCACGCGCCCTCCCACGTCAGCGGGCCGCGCGAGGCGCGCGCCGCCGAGCTCACGGGCATGCTCCTCGACCCGACGATCCGCGCGGTCGTGCCGCCGTGGGGCGGCGAGACCGGCATCGACCTGCTCGACCTGCTCGACCTCGACGCCGTCGCGGCGGCCGAGCCCACCTGGTGCGTCGGGTTCTCCGACACCTCGACGTGGCTGACCCCGCTCACCCTGGCGACGGGCATCGCGACGATCCACGGGCAGAACCTCATGGACACCCCGTATGCCGTGCCGGACGGCATCCTCCACTGGGTCGACGTCGCGAGCGCCCCCGCCGGCAGCGAGCTGCGCCAGCACTCCCCCGGCCGGCACCGCTCGGGCGGCTGGGACGACTACGCGAGCGACCCCACGGTCACGGAGATGACGCTCGACGGCCGAGGCACGTGGACCCGCATCGACCCCGGCCACGTGGGTGAGCCGGTGACGTTGACGGGACGCCTCGTCGGCGGCTGCGTCGAGACGGTCTCCTTCCTCGCCGGCGGGGCCTTCGGCGACGCGAACGCCTTTGCGGCGCAGCACGCCCCGGAGGGCCTGCTCGTCCTGCTCGACATCTGCGAGTGGAGCTCCTACGACATCTGCCGTGCGCTGCACGCCATGCGGCTGCACGGCTTCTTCGAGGCGGCGAACGGCGTCCTCGTGTCACGGACGAGCGCGCCCGAGCCCCACGGCTTCACCCAGCACGCCGCCGTCGTCGACGCGCTGGGTGTGCTCGGCGTGCCGATCCTCGCCGACGTCGAGTGCGGGCACGTCGCGCCCTACCTCGCGCTCGTGCAGGGCGCCACGACGACGGTCGTCCACGACGGCGAGACCCACACGATCACCCAGCGACTCGACTGACGGACCGGTCGGCGGCGCCGGGTACGCTCGCCGGGTCATGGACGAGCACCTGGAGGGGTCCGAGCCCCAGCACGAGGACGCGGCGGCCTGCGTCCTGCACGACGTCTTCGGCTTCGGCTCGTTCCGGGGCGCGCAGCGCGAGATCGTCGACCGCGTCGTGGCCGGCCACGACACCGTGGTGCTCATGCCCACCGGTGGCGGCAAGTCGCTCTGCTACCAGCTGCCCGCGCTCGTGCGGCCCGGCGTGGCCGTCGTCGTCTCGCCGCTCATCGCCCTCATGCACGACCAGGTCGAGGCGCTGCGGCTGCTCGGGGTGCGCGCGGCCTTCTGGAACTCCACCTCGTCGGCCGAGGAGTCGGACGCCGTGCGACGGGACGTGCGCGACGGCACCATCGACCTGCTCTACGTCGCCCCCGAGCGCCTGCTCATGCCCTCGTTCCTGCGGCTGCTCGACGACGCGGCCGCCGGCGCCGGCATCGCCCTGTTCGCCATCGACGAGGCGCACTGCGTGTCGCAGTGGGGCCACGACTTCCGGCCGGAGTACCTCCGCATCGCGGAGGTCACCGCGCGGTTCCCGGGCGTGCCCCGGATCGCGCTGACCGCCACGGCCGACGCGCTGACGCGCCGCGAGATCCACGAGCGGCTGCGCCTCGACGGCGCCGCCGAGTTCGTCTCCAGCTTCGACCGTCCGAACATCCGCTACGTCGTCGAGGAGAAGAGCGACGCACGCGCCCAGCTGCTGCGCTTCCTCGAGCAGGGCAACGACGGCGGCACCTTCCGCGGCAGCGCCGGGATCGTCTACTGCCAGTCGCGCAAGCGCACCGACGAGATCTCGACCTTCCTGCGCCAGAAAGGTTTCGACGCCATCGCCTACCACGCCGGGCTGCCGAGCGAGGCGCGGTCGGCCGCGCAGCAGCGCTTCCGGCGCGACGAGGGCGTCGTCGTCGTGGCCACCATCGCCTTCGGGATGGGCATCGACAAGCCTGACGTGCGCTTCGTCGCGCACGTCGACCTCCCGAAGAGCCTCGAGGGCTACTACCAGGAGACCGGTCGGGCCGGCCGCGACGGCGAGCCGGCGGTCGCGTGGATGGCGTACGGCCTCGCCGACGTCGTGCAGCAGCGGTCGTTCATCCGGCAGTCCGACGGCGGTCCCGAGCACCAGCGGGTCGACTCGATGAAGCTCGACGCCATGCTCGGCTACGCCGAGGCCGCCACGTGCCGCCGGCGCCTGCTGCTCGCGTACTTCGACGAGGAGTCCGGCCCGTGCGGCAACTGCGACACGTGCCTCGAGCCGCCGCAGCTGTGGGACGCCACCGTGCCGGCGCAGAAGGTGCTCTCGGCCGTGGTCCGTACCGGCCAGCGCTTCGGCGCCGGGCACGTCATCGACGTCCTGCTCGGCAAGCGCACCGACAAGGTCGCGAGCTGGGAGCACGACCGGCTGCCGACCTTCGGGGTGGGCAGCGACCTGCCCGAACGCGAGTGGCGCTCCGTCATCCGCCAGCTCGTCGCGCGCTCGGTGCTCTCCCCCGACCCGGGGCGCATGGGCGCCCTCACCATCACGGAGGCGGCGCGGCCGATCCTCGACGGCGTGGAGACGGTGGAGCTCCGCCGTCTCTCGGCGGCGCCCGCCCGCAACCGTTCGTCCTCGCGCTCTCGCTCAGGAGGCAGCGCGGCGGGCAGCGCGGGCGACGGCGCGAGCAGCGCCGACCGGGCGCTCTTCGAGCTCCTGCGCGCCGAGCGGCGCTCGATCGCCGACGCCGAGGGCGTGCCGGCCTACGTCGTGCTTCCGGACCGCACCCTGTGGGAGCTCGTCCACGCCCGACCCGGCAGCCAGGCCGAGCTGCTCACGGTCAACGGCATCGGGCCGGTCAAGGCGGAGAAGTACGGCGCCGCCTTCCTCGCCCTGCTCGCGGACCGCGCGGACTGACCGACCCGCGTCGGCGCCCGCCCTCAGCCCTGGAGGTTGCCGACCGCGAAGGTGACCGGCACGGTGGCGACGACGAGCAGCGCCCCCGCGACGCTGGGACCGATGCCCCGCTCGCCGCCGCTCGCACGACGCTCCCGCGCACCCCGCTGGAGCAGGACGAGCGCGACGGCCTCGAGGGGGACGGCCAGGAGCCAGGACCACCTCGGCACGGCGATCGCTCCCCACGTGAAGAGCGCGGCGACGAGCAGCGCGACCGTGCGCAGGAGGAACAGCTGGACCTGCAGGCGGGTCTCGATCGCGGCGTTCACCCCACGACCTCGTCGACGAAGCACCAGCGCCACGACTCGCCCGGCTCGATCGAGCGCATGACCGGGTGCTGCGACTCGTGGAAGTGCGCGGTCGCGTGCTTCCACTCGGAGGAGTCGCAGCAGCCGACGTGCCCGCACTGGAGGCAGAGGCGCAGGTGCACCCAGGTCGTGCCGTCGCGCAGGCACTCCTCGCAGCCCTCCGGGGTGCGCGCGGGCAGGCAGGCCTCGGTGTGCTGGAGGTGCTCGCAGGGAGCCTCGATCGTGTCCACGGGCAACATCTCACTCTCTGCCAGGCGGCTCTCCTGGTCGTCGTAGCGGTCGAGCATGGTCTCCTCGAGGTCGAGCGCGCTGAGCACGACCCGGAGCACCGCGTGGTCGGCGCGCCCCTCGTCCCGCAGGCGCAGCACCTCGGTGCGCTCGGCCTGCAGCATCTGCATGCGGGCCCGCCGGTAGCGTGCGCTCGGGGTGTCGTCCGCGTCGCCGCTCTGCGGGCCGAGGCGCTCCCACATGTGGTTGAGGCGGTCCTCGGACCGCGACCGCAGCATCTCGCGCGTCGCGTCGTCGACGTCGGCCGCCTCGAGCACGTCGAGGCCGGCCCGCGTCGCCGCCTGCAACACCGTCGCGGCCTGCAGCGCGTCCTCGCGCGGGTCGGGCCCGCGCACCCCGAGCCGGCGCGCGAGGCCGGGCAGGGTCGTGCCCTGGATGAGCAGGGTGCCCACGACGACGACGACGGCGATGAGGACGAGCACGTCGCGGTGCGGGTTCTGCGGGCTCGTCGGGGGCAGCAGCAGGACGGCCGCGAGGGTCACCACGCCGCGCATGCCGGCCCACGAGAGCACGACGGTGTGGGTCCACGGCGCCTGCGCCTCGTTGCGCAGCACGTGCGTGCTGACCCACCGGAAGGGCACGACCCAGAGCGGGCGCAGCACGAGCACGGCGACGAGGGTGCCCACGGCCGCGAGCGTGATCTGCCCGACCGACAGGGTCGAGGCCCGCGCGCTGTCGACGACGTAGAACACCTGCAGGCCGATGAGGAGGAAGACCGCGTTCTCGAGGAGGAACTGGATGGAGGTCCAGTTGATCCGCTCGCTGAGGCGGGAGGCACCCGACTGCGTGCGCGGCGACTTGTGGCCGAGCACGAGCCCGGCCGTCACGACGGCGATGACGCCCGAGGCGTGCAGCTCCTCGGCGGGCACGTAGGCCGCGAACGGCACCATGAAGGACAGCACGGTGTCGAAGGCGGGCTCGGTCGAGAAGTGCCGGCGCAGGACGGTGACGAGCAGCGCCACGGCGAAGCCGATCGCCGCGCCACCCACGGACGCCCACGCGAAGTCGAGCACGACGCCGCCGAAGCTGACGCCGCCGGCGGAGACCCCCGCGGCCAGTCCGGCCGCGGCGAGCGCCGTACGCAGGGAGACGAGGGCGGTCGCGTCGTTGAGGAGCGACTCCCCCTCGAGGATCGTGACGAGCCTGCGGGGCAGGCCGATCCGTCGGCCGACCGCGGTTGCGGCGACCGCGTCCGGCGGCGCGACGACGGCGCCGATGGCGAAGGCGAGCGCGAAGTCGATCCCCAGCACCCACCGGAGGAAGAGCGCGACCCCGAGGGCCGTGAAGAGCACGAGCCCGACCGACAGCCCGAGGATGACCCCCCGGTTGTTGCGGAAGTCGACGAGCGAGGTCTGGATCGCGGCGGCATACAGGAGCGGGGGCAGGATGCCGAGCAGCACGACCTCGGGGCTGAGGGCCACCTCGGGCACGAACGGGAGGTACGACCCGAGGATGCCCACGACGATGAGCACGAGCGGGGGCGGCAGGTCGAAGCGGTCGGCGAGCCACGACCCGCCGAGGACGGTGGCCGCGATCGCGAGCAGCCCGATGGCGATCTCCACGACGCCATCCTGCCCTACGCGCTCAGGCGAAGAACCCCCGCACCGCGTCGACGACGCGCTGCTGGTCCGCGTCGGTGAGGTCGGTCGCGCACGGGAGCGAGACACCGCGTGAGAAGAGCCCGTCGCCGACGGTCCCACCGAGCACCGGCGCCGTGAGGAACGGCGGCTGCGCGTGCAGCGGGCGCCACAGGGCACGGGCCCCCACGCCGACGTCGCCGACGTGCGCGAGCAGCTCGTCGCGGCCCCGGCCGTCCGTCTCGGGCACGAGGACGGAGTAGAGCCAGTACGTCGCGTCGAGCCCCGCGACGCGCGGCGGGCGCACGAGGGGCAGGTCGGCGAACGCCTCGTCGTAGCGCGCGGCGATGCGGTGCTTGGCCGCGACGAACTCGTCGAGCCGCTCGAGCTGGGCGAGGCCGAGGCCGGCGGCGAGGTTGGTGAGGCGGTAGTTGTAGCCGACCTCGTCGTGCAGGTAGCCGACGTCGGGCACCTTGGCCTGCGTCGTCAGGTGGCGGGCACGCGCGGCGAGGTCGTCGTCGTCGGTGACGATCATGCCGCCGCCGCCGGTGGTCGCGATCTTGTTGCCGTTGAAGGAGAAGCAGCCGATGCGGCCGACGGTGCCCGTGTGTCGACCGGCGTAGCGACCACCGGTCCACGTGGCGCCGAGAGACTCGGCGGCGTCCTCGAGCACGGGTATGCCGTGCCGGTCGCAGGCGTCCATGAGCGGTTCCATGTCCGCGGGCTGACCGAGCACGTGGACGACCTCGACGACCCTCGGCTGGGCCTCCCCCGCCACCGCGCGCCGGTCGAGCTCGGCCGCGAGCAGGACCGGGTCGAGGTTCCACGTCGTCGTCTCGGCGTCGACGAGCACGGGCCGGGCACCGCAGTAGGCGATCGGGTTGACCGACCCGACGAAGGTGAAGTCCGAGCAGAACACGTCGTCGTCGCGGCCCACGCCGAGCAGCAGCAGACCGACGTGGATGGCCGCGGTGCCGGTCGAGCAGGCGATCGCGTGCCTCGAGCCCACCCGTTCGGCGAAGCGCCGCTCGAACTCCGAGACGAAGGGTCCGACCGACGAGACGAAACCGGACTCGACGGCCTCGAGCACGTAGCGCCGCTCCAGATCACCGATGTTGGGCACGGCGAGCGGGATCGTGCCCGCGGGCCCGCGGGCCCCGGGCGCGTGGGCCTCCCCGGCCGCGGTCACCGGTGGTACCGCCCGGCGGTCTCGGGGTCGACGCGCGGACGGAGCCACTCGGCGGTGGCCGCGAGGCCGTCCTCGAGCGACACCGTCGGCGCCCAGCCGAGCACCTCGTTCGCGCGGGACGGGTCGGAGAGCAGGATCTGCACCTCGGAGCCCTCGGGCCGGATGCGGTCGCTCTCGGTGACGATCGCCGCGTCACTGCCGGTGACCTTGCGGCACAGTTCGACCACGTCGCCGACCGAGACGGTGCGACCCGTGCCGAGCTGGATCGTCGTGCCCGGGGCGACGTCCGCCAGCGCCGCGCGGACGAACCCGTCGGCCGTGTCGGCGACGAACGTGAAGTCGCGCTTCGGCGAGAGGTCACCGAGCCGCAGCTGGCTCGCCCCGGCGAGCAGCTGCGAGAGCACCGTCGGGATGACGGCCCGCGTCGACTGCCGGGGGCCGAAGGTGTTGAACGGGCGCAGCGTCGTCACGGGCGTCTCGAACGACAGCGCGTACGACTCGCACATCTTGTCGGCCGAGATCTTCGTCGCGGAGTAGGGCGACTGGCCGCGCAGCGGGTGCGCCTCGGTGATCGGCACCTCCTCCGGCGTGCCGTAGACCTCCGACGTCGACGTGTTGACCATCCGCGGCGTCCCGTGACGGCGCACGGCCTCGAGCACGTTGAGGGTGCCGATGACGTTCGTCTCGACGTAGGAGCGGGGAGCCACGTAGGAGAAGGGGATCGCGATGAGCGCGGCGAGGTGGAGCACGACGTCGACGCCCTCGGTCGAGGCCATGACGTGCTCGGGGTCGCGGATGTCGCCGAGCACCACCTCGGCCTGGCCGTCCCGCACGGCCGCGCGGAAGGCGTCGGACTCGTCGAGCCAGCCCGTCGAGCCGTTCGAGTTGTAGAGGCAGAAGGCCTTGACCCGCGCGCCGTCGGCGAGCAGCCGCTCCACGACGTGCGAGCCGATGAAGCCGTCGGAGCCGGTGACGAGCACGGTCTGCCCGGCGACCGAACCCTCGACCGGACGTGCGGTGATCTCGACCGGTCGGGTGTCGTCGCTGCTGGCGGGAAGTGTTGTCACAGTTGCCTTTTCGTCGTGGAGGTTTGCTCGTATGCCGTCGACCACGCTGGGTGGCCGGGCGTCGTCCCGCTCGTCGCTCATGCCTCTCCCTTCGCCCGGGCGAGGTCCTTCGGGGTGCCGACGTCGATCCAGTCGCTCTGGATGGGCCAGGCCGTCACGGGCTCGTCGCGCTCGAGGCAGGTCTCGACGAGACCGGGCATCGTGCTCGCACGCCCCGCGGGCAACCAGGCGAGCGCGCGGGGCTCGACGGCATACACGGCGGCGTTGATGTCGAAGCTCAGCGTCGGCTTCTCCGACACCCCGGTGACCCGGCCGCCCTCGCTCTCGACGACGCCGAAGGGCACCTCGTGCTGGTAGGTGCGCGTGCCGACCGTGACGGCGGCGCCCGACCGGCGGTGCGCCTCGAGCAGGTCGCTCGCGTCGAACTCGACCATGAGGTCGCCGTTCATGACGAGCACCGGGTCGGTGAGGTCGGGGCGCTCGTCGCGCAGCAGCGTCAGCGAGCCCGCGGTGCCGAGCGGACGGTCCGGGTCCTCCCGGAGGTAGCGCACCCGGCACCCCAGCCGCGAGCCGTCGCCGAGGTGCTCCTCGATCTGCTCCGCGAGGTAGTTGACGCTGACGTAGATCTCGCGGATGCCGTCACCGACGAGGCCGAGCACGATCCACTCGAGGATCGAACGGCCGGCCACGGTCATGAGCGGCTTCGGGGTGTCCTTCGTCAGCTCGCCGAGCCGGGTCCCGCGGCCGCCGGCCATGACGACGGCGACGTTGGGCAGGGGCGCGGCGCCGACGACGTCCGAGAGCGTGTGCAGCCCCACGAGCGTGCGGTCGTCGGCGAGCTCGGGCACGGCCGAGATGCGCAGGGCCTGCATGAGGTCGAGCACGAGCGCCCGCGGCGAGCCGGCGGCCACGAAGTGGGGCGAGCGCGTCGCGTGGTCGAGGGCGAGGTCGTCGAGGCTCGTGCCCTTGAGGAAGGCCCGGCGCAGGTCACCGTCGGTGAGCAGGCCGGCGAGCCGGTCGTCGTCGTCGACGAGGAGGCAGACGAGGTTGCCGCTGCGGTCGACGACCTCGAGGGCGTCACGGATCGTCGCGGTCGTCGGCGCGCACGCCGCGCGCAGGTCTCGCGCCGTCACCGCTCCTCCTCGCTCGTCCGGTCGACGAAGTGCTTCGCCCGCGGGGCCGACCCCGCCACCCGAACGATATCGAGGATGCGGAGGCTCGCCCCACCGGCGCCGTAGGGGTTGTCCGCGCCCGCGGACTGCTCCACCCACTGCGGGCTGACGGCGCGCCGCACGGCGGCCTCCACCGCGAACCTCCCCTCGTCCGCGTGCAGCACGTTGGCGCCGCGGAGCCGGCCGCGCTGGCGCTCGCCGACGTCGACGGCCGGCACGTGCAGGGTCGCGGCCTCGATGACGCCCGAGCTCGAGTTGCCGACGACGACGTCGGAGGCCGCGAGCACGCGCGGGTAGTCGCGGCCGAGCGCGGCGACGAGGCAGAGCCGCGGCTCGTCGGCCGCGAGGCTCGCGAGCGCCGCGAGGATCTCCTCGCGTCCCTCGTCCATGCCCGGGTGCGTGGCGATCACGGTGCCGCACACGGCGAGGGTGGCCTCCGCGGCCTCCCGGGCCCACCGGCCGACGGGAGCCCCGGGCTCGGCCGTGGGCGGGTGGTAGGTGAACAGCGCGAGCGGGTGCTCCACGCGCTCGACACCGAGCAGGTCGGCGAGGTCGGTGTCGTCGACCGCGGTGGCGGTCGCCAGCCGGTCGAGGCCCGGCGCACCGGTGACGTGGATGCGGTCGGCGGGCTCCCCGAGCTGGCGCAGCCGGGCCGCGGCGTCCGGGGAGGCCACGCAGTGCTGGTCGGCGAGCTTTGTCACGGCGTGGCGCACGCGCTCGTCGAGGGCGCCCTCGGTGACCTCGCCGCCGTGCAGGTGCACGACGGGCACGCCGAGCAGCACGGCCGGCGGCACGACGTAGAGCAGCTCCCAGCGGTCCCCGAGCACGACGAGCACGTCGACGTCGTCGCGCAGCGCCGTCCCGGACGCGCGGGCGAGCCGGGCGCTCTGCTCGAGCTGGGCGTCGACCGTCACCTCGGCCATCGGCTCGGCGAGCGGCACGACCGCCGCCCGCCACCGCTCCGGCGACACGCGGGCCGGCAGGGCCGCGACGAGGTCGTCGGCGGCATACATGACCCCCGTCAGCACGCGGAGGCGCACGTCAGGCGCGTCCTCGAGCGCCTCGAGCACCGGGGTGAGCGGCCCGAGGTCGGCCCGGGTGCCGACGAAGACGGCGACGGTGAGGCGGTCGCTCACGAGCGGCGTCTCAGCCCGCGAGGTCGGCGTCGGTGACGGGCGCACCGGCCGGCACGTCGCGGGACAGCGTGCGGCCGCGGATGTCGACGGCCGGGCTGATGCCGCCCTCGGGGCGCAGCAGCGAGAGGTCGGCGCCGTCGAGCACCGCCCCGGCGGCGAGGGCGCGGGCCGCGTGCCACGAGCGGCGCACGAGCACGGCGTTCTCCTCCTCCGAGGGCATGCGGACCTTGACGCCGTCGCCGAGGGCGACCGCCAGCTGCTTCGTCGCGGACACGTAGTCGGCGAGCGCGTCGGGCTCGAGGCTCGCCAGGTGGTCGGGACCGGGGAGCGTGCGGTCGCTCGTGAAGTGCTTCTCGAGGATCGGCGCCCCGAGCGCGACCGCACCGAGCGCCGTCGTCAGCCCGGGCGTGTGGTCCGACCAGCCGACCGGGATGCCGTGCAGCTCCGTGAGGCGCGGGATGACGCGCAGGTTGCACTCCTCGACGGGAGCCGGGTAGGCCGACACGCAGTGGAAGAGCACGAGGCCGGGGGCGTCCGCGCAGGCCTCGACCGCGGCCTCGACCTCGTCCTCGGTGCCCATGCCCGTCGAGACGAGCAGCACGACGCCGAGGCGCGACATCTCGCGCAGGTAGGGCAGGTTCGTCAGCTCGCCCGAGCTCACCTTGAGGGCGGGAAGGCCGAGCCCGACGAGCATCTCGGCGCTGTCGAGGTCGAAGGGCGTCGAGAGGAACGTCGTGCCCGCCTCGGTGGCGTGGTCGCGCAGCTCGACCCACGCCTCCTGCGGCAGCGTCAGCGCCTCGAGCAGGCTGCGCTGGTCGGCCGACCCCCCACGGTCGCGCTGGTAGGGCGTCGTCGCCGCCGCCGACGACACGAGCTTCTCGGGCGAGAACGTCTGGAACTTCACGGCATCCGCGCCCGAGGCAGCGGCGATGTCGACGAGCCGGTGGGCGAGGTCGACGTCGCCGTTGTGGTTCACCCCGGCCTCGGCGATGACGAAGACGTCGCCGGGTGACGGGACGAGGACGTCACCGATCGCGACGGGCGTGACGGCGTTGAGCGGGTCGATCACAGGGGGCCTCCGGGTCCACGGGTGACGGCTGGGACGCCGACGACGGTACGGCCGTCGGGCACGTGGCCGGTGACGACGGCGCCGGCACCGATCGTCGCGCCGGCGCCGACGCTGACGAGCGGCAGGATGCGGGCGCCGCTGCCGACGAGCGTGCCGGGGCCGACGGACGCCCCGCCGAGGAGCGTGGCCCCCGGCGCGACGTGGGCCCCGCCGCCGACGCGGCAGTCGTGCTCGACGACGGCGGCGGTGTTGACGACGACCGCGTCGCCGAGGCGGCTCGCCGGGCCGACGTGCGCGTGCTCGAGCACGACGGTGCCGGCACCGAGCACGGCCCGCGGCGACACCGTCGCGGTCGCGGCGACGACGGGCGGCACGGAGAGGCCGCCGGTGAGCAGCTCGTGCACGAGCCCCGACCGTGCGGCGTTCGCGCCGATGGCGACGACGGCGTGCAGACCACGCGCGCGGACGAGCTCGACGGCCTGCCGGTCGTCGGCGAGCACCTCGACGTGCCAGGGGATCTCGCCCTCGGCGACGGCTCCGGTGACGGCCACGACCTCACGCCCCAGACGCTCGAGCACGTCGACGACGGAGCGCGCGTGACCGCCGGCGCCGAGGACCACCCAGCCCACGCCGTCGACCCCGTCGGCCACGCGGTCAACCACGTCCGGCCGTCCCGAGCGACGCGGCGGCCTCGGCGAGGGCGCCACCGACCTTGCGGATGTTGTCCGGCTCGAGCACGGCGGGCACGCGGGGCGGGTCGAGCACGAGCCCCTCCCACGAGTTGCGCACGTAGTCGTTCACGAACCAGGCGTCGATGGCCTCCCGGTCGGCGCGCAGCGACTCCCAGCGGCGCTCGGCGACGAACGCGGTGAGGTCGTCGGGGCTGCCGAGACGGGCCACGTTGCCGAGCGCGCTCCACGGCATCTCGGCCCCGGTGACGACGGGCAGCCCGAGCAGGCCGGCCTCGAGCCCGACGGTGCCGGTGGCCGTCACCGTGAAGACGGCGTCGCGCATGAGCTCGCGGGAGTCGGCGAAGGGGTCGATCGTCGCGATGTTCGGGTGCACGTCGAACTGCGGCCAGTAGTCGGGGTCGCGCCGCCACATGAAGTGCGCGTGCTCCTTGACCGCGACGCCGATGTCGAGCGGCGCGAGGGCCTCGGCGAGCACGCGGGCCGTGTAGGCCTGGTCGCGCCACTCCTGTCCCATGACGTCGACGCTCGACTCGGGCTGCACCTGCAGCGGCAGGAAGACGAACTTCTCGGGCACCGGGTCCCAGCGGCGGTCGCGGTACTCCCGGAGGTTGAGCCGGGCCTTGACGGGGTTGAGCCACGGCAGGCGGGCGTAGTCCGACGGCCGGGGCAGCTGCAGGTTCGCGCCGCGGTCGACGGCGAACTCCTTGACCCGGTCGCTCGCGAGGCGCCAGATCTCCTGGCCCGACTCGACCTGCAGGTTGCGCGCGAAGCCCATCGGGCGGCCCTGCTCGGCGCGCCACGTGTCGACGAACGCCTGCCCCGCCGCCAGCGCCGACGCGTCCTCGACCTCGCGCTCCCACAGGGTGATCCCCTTCGGCGCCCCGATGAGGCCGAAGCGGTCGGAGGGCAGCCGGATGCCGCGCGGCCACGTCGCGAGCCCGCCGTGGTGGGTGACGAGCCCGGCGGTCAGCAGCTCGGACGTCACGGTGAACTCGACGAGCGCGAGCACCGGGCCGCGGCCCTCGATGGCCGACTCGAGCTCCTCGGCCGCGAGGTTGAGGAAGTTCATCGCGGTGTCGACGCGGTTGCGGCGCAGGGCGCGCTCCGACACGAGCAGGTCGAGGGGGTCGAGCCCGACCCCGGCGCAGGCCCGCTTGAGGGCGGCGTGCGGCGCGAGCCCGCTGACGACGTTGGCCTTGCGGGCGGCGGCGTACGGCAGCCGGACGACGGTGGCGCGCGGCGCGTGGCGGCGGGCCCACGCGAGGTTGGCGTCGGTGCGCACGACGAGGACGAGGTCCTTCGTGTCGAACCCGGCGTGCACGAGGGCCGGCACGAGGAGGTCGTCGTAGCCCAACCCCATGTGGACGAGCGGTGTCACCACGAAAGCGTGTCTCCTGCGTGTCGGTGCGTGCCGGCACGAGGCGGGCCGGGCGAGCGCCCCATCCTATCCGCGCAGCGCGCGCAGGACCCGGGGCGCCGCGGCCAGCGCGACCGCCGCGACGAGGGCGGCGAGCACGATGCGCGCCCACACGAGCGGCCCCTCGACGGGCAGGGCCGCCCCGGCCAGCGCGAGCCCGACGCCGCCGAGCGCGACGACGACGGCGGGGCGCGGCCAGCGCAGCGGCCCGTCGGTGCGGGCGTACCACGTCGTCACGCCCATGAGCACGACGTAGGCGACGGCCTTGGCCGCCGCGACGCCCGCGATGCCGGCGTCGAGGTTCGTCAGGACGACCGAGACCGTCAGCAGGAGCGAGAGGCCGACGAAGGCCGCCGACGCGAGGCGCCCGGTGCGCTCGGCGTCGAGCACCGCGAGCGACGACCCCTGGTACAGCATGTAGGAGACCGACACCGTGCAGACGAGCCCGAGGGCGCGCACCATGGCGAGGTGGTCGAAGCCGGGGTCGGCCATGACGGCCACGAGCCACGGACCGAGCAGGGCGACGCCCGCGGCGCCGGCGGCGACGACCCCGACGAGCGGCGTGCCGGTGCGGGCCGTCCACACCCAGCGCTCGCCGACGGGGTGGGAGAGCACGAGCGGGCCCCACGCGTTGAACAGCGCGACGGCGAGCACGAACGGCATGTTCCCGAGCTGCAGCGCCACCTGGTAGCTGCCGGCACCCGACTCGCCGACGAGCGCCCGCGCGAGCAGCACGTCGCCCGAGAGCAGCCCGAGCATCGCCACCGCCTGCGGCAGCAGCGGCGCTGCGAGGCGGATCCCCGCGCGCACGCGCTCGCGCTCGGCCGTCGGCGGCAGCGGGCGCCCCAGCACCACCGCGAGCGCGGCCGCGACGACGACGACGAGGGCGTATGCCGTGAGGTACCTCCCCGAGGTCGCCTCCCCCCGCGCCGCGAGCAGACCCGCCAGCTGGGCGCCGACGGTCGCGAGCACGGCGAGGGCGAGGAACCCCCACGGCTGCAGGCGGGCCCGCATCAGCGTCTGACCGGCGACGACCGTCGTCAGCGCCACGGCGGCGACGATCAGGGGCAGCCACTGGCCGAGGTCGGCGTGCCCGGTCGCCGACAGCACGAGGGCGAGACCGAGGCCGACGACGCCCAGGGCGAGCGCGAGCAGCATCATCGTGCCGGCCAGGGCCCTCGCCACGCGGGGCCCCTCGGCGCCGCGGTGGTGCTCGCGGAGCAGCACCTGCGGCAGGCCGGCGGCTGCGACCGTGCCGACCATCTGGACGACGACGAGGCCGGTGGCCACCCGGCCGAACTCGACGGCGCCGAGCACGCGGGTGGCGAAGGGCAGCACGAGCAGGACCCCGAGCCCCTGCAGCGCGGTGCCGACGAGGTAGACGACGGCGTGCCCGCCGAGCGAGGCCCCCGGGCGGCCGGTGGGGGCGGCGGGGCTACCGGCTGGGCTCGTCACAGACCCGAAGGTACCGGTGCCCGGCCACGACCCCCGTCCTCTAGCCTGCAGGGGTGTCCAGCCAGCCCTCCTCCCCGCCGCGCGTCGTCGTGCGTGGCTCCGGCTCCATCGGGCAGCGGCACGCCCGCGTCTTCCGGCAGGAGGGTGCCGACGTCTGGCTGTGGCCGGTGCGCGACCGGGGCCTCACCGGCCTCGCCGGCGTCGACGAGGCCACCGGCGCCCGGCTGCTCGACGACTCGAGCGGCCCGGCGGCCCTGCGCGACGCCTTCGTCGTCGTCGCCACCGACACGTCCCGGCACGTCGCCGACGCCCTGGAGGCCCTCGACGGCGGCGCCGAGAAGGTGCTCGTCGAGAAGCCCGTCGCCCCGAGCGCCGACGCCGCCGAGGCGCTCGACGCGCACCCCCGCCGCTCGGCGGTCTGGGTGGCCGCGCCCCTGCGCGCGCACGAGGGCTTCCGGCACCTCCGGCGCCTCGTCGGGCGCCTCCACCGGGGTGGCTCGGCGCACGTGTGGTGCCAGTCGTGGCTGCCCGACTGGCGCCCCGACCGTGACTACCGCGAGTCCTACTCGGCCCGCGCCGACGAGGGCGGGGTGCTGCGCGACCTCGTCCACGAGATCGACCACGCCACTGTGCTCTTCGGCCGCCCGCTGCTGCTCGGGGCCGTCGTCGACAGCGGCGGACCGCTCGACGTCGAGTCGGATCAGGCGGCCACCCTGCTGTGGCGCACCGCCGGCGACTTCGCCGTGACGGTGCGCCTCGACTACACGAGCCGGCCCGCGTCCCGCGGCGTCGTCGTGCGGTCGCCCGACGGCACCCTCGAGTGGGACGTCGCGCGCGCGACGGTGCGCCACACGTCGGCCGGTGGAGAGGTGACGGAGCAGGTCTTCGACCACGACCTCGACCGCGACCTCGTCATGGGCGCCCAGGCCCGGGCCGCGATGGCCCTGCGACCCTCGGCCCCGGTCGACGAACGGGTGGCCCGTGGCGCGCCGGCGACGCTGACCGAGGGCATCGGGGCCGTCCGCCTGTGCGACGAGGCCCGCGCCACCGGCGCGCTCGTCATCGACGACCTCGCACACCGGGAGGGCCGGTCATGACCCGTCCGACCGCCCCCGCCACCCCACGGGTGCTCGCCGTCATCCCGGCGCGCGGCGGCTCGAAAGGCCTGCCCGGCAAGAACATCCGTCCACTACGGGGTCTCCCCCTCATCGCCCACAGCCTGCGCGCGGCTGCCCTGACGCCCGAAGTGACGCGCTGCGTCGTGACGACCGACTCTGCCGAGATCGCCGACGTCGTGCGCGCGCACGGTGGCGACGCGCCCTTCCTGCGCCCCGCCGACCTCGCGGCCGACGACACCCCGATGGCGCCGGTCGTGCGCCACGCGCTCGCGTGGGTCGAGGCCGAGGAGGGCGAGGCCTACGACGCCGTGCTGCTGCTCGACCCGACGAGCCCGGCGCGCGTGCCGGCCCAGCTCGGCGAGGCCGTGCGGCGCCTCGTGGCCGACGACCGCCTCGACGGCGTCATCAGCGTCTCGGAGCCGACCTTCAACCCGGTCTGGGTGGGCGTGCGCCCCGACGCGGGGGCCGGCACCCTCGCGCGCTACTCCACCTCCGGCACGGGGGTCACCCGGCGCCAGGACGTCGACCGCTTCCTGCGGATCAACGGCAACTTCTACCTCTGGCGCGCCGACTTCGTGCGGCGCCTCGAGGCGTCCTGGTTCGACGAGGGCACGCACGCCGGGCTCGAGATCCCCGAGGCGCAGGCCTTCTCCATCGACGACGACTACGAGTTCCGCCTCATCGACGCCCTCGTCGGCGCCGGCCTGCTCACCCTGCCCTGGCTCGAGCCGCACCCCGAGGAGACACCGTGACGAGCAGCCCCACCGAGCCCACCGAGCCCACCGGGCCCACCGGGCTCAGCGGCCGCACCGCCGTCGTCACGGGCGGCGCCGGCCCGCTCGGTCGCGTGCTCGCCGACGCGCTCGCCACCGAGGGCGCGCGCGTCGTCGTCGTCGACCTCGACGAGGCCGCGTGCGCCGCGGCGGCCGACGGCCTCCCAGGCACCGGCCACGTCGCGCTGGGCGCGAACCTCCTCGAGCCACAGGGGCTCTCGACCGTCGTCGATGCGGTCACCGAGCTCGGTGCCTGCGACGTGCTCGTCAACAACGCGGCCTTCACCGGCACCTCCGGGGTGCCGGGGTATGCCGTCCCGCTCGACGAGCAGACCGACGAGGCGTTCGCCATGGCGCTCGCCCTCAACCTCACGGCGCCGTTCTCGCTGACGCGCCGGCTCGCGCCGCTGCTGCGGGCCGGTGGCCACGGCAGTGTCGTCAACGTGTCGAGCATCTACGGCCTCGTCGGGCCCAACATGGGCCTCTACGCCGGCACCCGCATGGGCAACCCCGCGGCCTACGCGGCGAGCAAGGGCGGGCTCGCGCAGCTGACCCGCTACCTCTCGACGGTGCTGGCTCCCGAGATCCGGGTCAACGCCTTCGCGCCGGGCGGCATCGCGCGCGGCCAGGACGACGCGTTCGTCGAGCGCTACGAGGCGCTGACCCCGCTGCGCCGGATGGGCACCGAGGACGACTTCCGCGGCGTGGTCACCTGGCTCGCCTCCGACGCCTCGGCCTACGTCACCGGCCAGGTCGTCGCCGTCGACGGCGGCTGGACGGCCTGGTAGCAGGCCGCCCAGCTGCGCGTCAGCCCTTGAGCTCGGGTGCGACCGTCTGCTCGAAGAGCTCGATGCCCGAGCGGTCGTAGGCGGCCTCGGCGAAGTACGTGATGGCATACGTCATGCCCCGCGCCTCCATGTCCTCGAGCACCGAGACGATCTTGTCGGGCGTGCCGACCGCGGGCTGCTTGCGCAGGTCCTCGACGGCCCCGGCTGCCTTGTCGTCGGCGACGCCGCCCTTGCGCAGCAGCTCGCCGTAGAACTGGAGGCGGTCCTCGACGTCGGCGTCGGTCTCGCCGATGACGACGTTGTAGTTGGCCGAGCGGACGATCTCGCCGAAGTCACGGCCGAGGGCGTCGCAGTGGCCCTTGAGGATCTCGCTCTTGTGGTCGAAGCCCTCGGCGCTGCCGTCGAAGTTCGTGTAGTCGGCGTACTGCGCCGCGATCTTCAGCGTCACCTTCTCGCCGCCGCCGGCGATCCACATCGGGATGCCGTTGAGGGCGCTTCCGGGGTGGCTCGTGCCCTGGAGCGGGCGCGGGGCGCAGATGGCGCCGTCGACCTGGTAGTACGTCCCGTCGAGGGTGGCCTCGCCCTTCGTCCACATGTCGCGGAAGACCTGCACGCCCTCGCGGAGCGCGCCGAGGCGGTCGCCGGCCTTGGGGAAGCCGTAGCCGTAGGCCCGCCACTCGTGCTCGTACCAGCCGGCGCCGATGCCCATCTCGGTGCGGCCGCCCGAGATGACGTCGACGGTCGCGGCCACCTTCGCGAGGTAGGCGGGGTTGCGGTACGCCATGCAGGTGCACATCTGGCCGAGGCGCACCCGGCTCGTGGCGGCGCCGAAGCCGGCCATGAGCGACCACGCCTCGTGCGTCGCCTCGCCCGAGGGCTGCGGCACCGTGTGGAAGTGGTCGTAGACCCAGATCGACTCGAAGACGTCTCCGTCGTCGGCGTGCCGGGCGAGGTTGACCATGGACTCCCACTGCTGGGCGGGCTCGATGCCGACGAGATCCATCCGCCAGCCCTGGGGAACGAACATTCCGAATCGCATCCCGCCATCCAACCACGACGACCTGCACGACGGCTGCCGCTGGAGCGGTCGTGTGAGGATGGGCGGCATGACCCCGCACCAGAACAGCCCCGACGTCATCCGGGACCTGCTCCACACCCCGGCCACGTGGGCCGTCGTCGGCCTCGGCGACAACCCCGACCGCACGGCGTACTCCGTGTCGTCGTGGCTGCACCACGAGCTCGGCATGAAGCTCGTGCCCGTGCACCCCAGCGGCGCGACGGTGCACGGCGCCCAGGGCTACCCGACCCTCGGCGACATCCCGGACGGCACGGTCGTGCAGGTCGTCGACTGCTTCGTCAACAGCAACCGCGTCGGCGCGGTCGTCGACGAGGCGATCGCCGAGCGCGAGCGTCTCGGCATCGAGGCCCTCTGGCTGCAGCTCGGCGTCGTCGACGAGGACGCCGCCGCGCGGGCCGAGGCCGCGGGCCTGTCGGTCGTCATGGACACCTGCCCGAAGATCGAGTACCCGCGGGTGCAGCCCGGCGACGGCGCCGGGGCCGTCACGGGCTGAGGGCCGTGACCGCCGTCAGCCTGCACGCCAGGGCCTGGGGCGAGCCCGGCGCCCTCTCCCCCGTGCTGCTCGTGCACGCGACCGGCGAGACGTCGGCCGACTGGGACCGCGTCGCCACCCTGCTCGGGCGCGACCGGCTCGTCGTCGCCGTCGACCTGCGCGGGCACGGCGCGAGCCCGTGGCCGGGCCGCTACCCCCTCACCGAGCTGGCCGACGACGTCGAGGCGGTCGCCGCCGGCCTCGCCGCCCGGCACGGCCGGCCGCTCGACCTCGTCGGCCACTCGCTCGGCGGGCTCGTCGCCTGCCTCCTCGCGAGCCGCCGCCCCGACCTCGTGCGCCGCCTCGTGCTCGAGGACGTCCCCGTGCCCCACCCGCGCGAGCCGCGACCGCCCGAGCGTCCCGAGGGCGACCTGGCCTTCGACTGGGAGGCCGTGCTGCAGGTGCGCGCGCAGGTCGACGACCCCGACCCCGGCTGGCCCGACGTCGTCGCGACCGTGCGCGCCCCGACCCTCGTCGTCTGGGGCGGCCCGAGCAGCCCGATGCCGGCCGAGCACGTCGCGGAGATGGCCGAGACGGTCGCCGACGGGCGCCTCGTGCGCATCGACGCCGGCCACCTCGTGCACGCCGGGCAGCCGGTCGCCTTCTCCGTCGCGGTGCGGGGCTTCCTCGCGTCGTCCGACTGACCCCGGACGACGCCGCGGTCGTGTGCCGTCAGGCGGGTCGTGTGCGCTCAGGCGGAGTCGGTGACGCCCCGGGCGACCTGCTCGCGCAGGGCCGCTCCCTTGGCGTGGGCCTGGTCGCGCAGGTCGGACTGGAAGGCGGCCATCCGCTCGCGCACGTCGAGCGAGAGCGCGTCGCCGCCGGTGCCGACGATGCGCGCGGCGAGCAGCCCGGCGTTGCGGGCACCGCCGATCGACACGGTCGCGACCGGCACGCCGGCCGGCATCTGCACGATCGACAGGAGCGAGTCCATGCCGTCGAGGTACTTCAGGGGCACCGGCACCCCGACGACGGGCAGCGGCGTCACGGCGGCGAGCATGCCGGGCAGGTGGGCCGCCCCGCCCGCACCGGCGACGACCACCCGCAGGCCCCGGCCGGCGGCCTGCTGGCCGTAGGCGATCATCTCGTCGGGCATCCGGTGCGCCGACACGACGTCGGCCTCGTAGGGGATGCCGAACTCCTCGAGGGCGCGGGCGGCCTCACGCATGACGGGCCAGTCGCTGTCGCTGCCCATGACGATGCCGACGACGGGAGCGCCTGCGGCAGCTGAGGACTCGCTCATTCGGTGATCACTCCTCGGAGGTAGTCGGCCGCGTGCCCGGCCCGCTCGCGGGCGTCGTCGAGGTCGGCGCCGCTGACGTTGACGTGGCCGATCTTGCGGCCGGGGCGCACGCCCTTGCCGTAGACGTGCACCTTGGCGCCGGGGTCGCGGGCCATGATGTGCCGGTAGGCCGGGTAGAGGTGCTCGTAGTCGCCGCCGAGCACGTTCGCCATGACGGTCCACGGCGCGCGGGGGCGCGGGTCGCCGAGCGGGAGGTCGAGCACGGCGCGCAGGTGCTGCTCGAACTGCCCCGTGACGGCGCCGTCCATCGACCAGTGCCCGCTGTTGTGCGGGCGCATGGCGAGCTCGTTGACCACGTATGCCGCCTCGCCCGACGCGCGGACCTCGAAGAGCTCGACGGCGAGGACTCCCGTGACGCCGAGCTCGCCGGCGATCCGCAGCGCGGCCTCGGTGACGACCGAGGCGAGGTCGGGGTCGAGGCCCGGCGCCGGCGCGAGCACCTCGGTGCAGACGCCGTCGGTCTGCACCGTCTCGACGACGGGCCAGACCGCCGCCTGCCCGGAGGGGCTGCGCGCGAGCAGCACCGCGAGTTCGCGGACGAAGTCGACCTTCTCCTCGAGCAGCAGGCCGTGCTCGAGCGGGCCGGGCTCGCCGATGCGGCCGATCCAGTCGGAGAGCTCGTCGACCGACGACGCGACGGCGACGCCCTTGCCGTCGTAGCCGCCGCGCGGGGTCTTGGCGACGATCGGCCAGCCGACCTCGTCACCGAAGGCCTGCACGGCCTCGGCGGTCTCGGCGCGGGTCCAGCGGGGGCAGGCGATGCCGAGGGCCGTCAGCCGCTCGCGCATGGCGAGCTTGTCCTGGGCGAAGTTGAGGGCGGCGCGGCTCGGGTGCACGGCGACCCCGTCGGCCTCGAGCGCCTCGAGCAGGTGCGGCGGCACGTGCTCGTGGTCGAACGTCACGACGTCGCAGTGCTCGGCGAAGGCCCGCAGCGCCTCGAGGTCGGTGTGCTCACCGACGGGGGCGCTCGGCACGACGAGGGCGGCGGCGGCCGTGTCGCTCTCGGCCAGGACGGAGAGCTGCACGCCGAGCTCGACGGCGGGGCCCTGCATCATCCGGGCGAGCTGGCCGCCTCCGACGACGCCGACGACGGGGAATCCTCCGGGGGCGCGCTTCGGCTTGCTCACGACGGCCAAGCGTAGTCGGCCTCAGGTCGCGCGGCGCGGCCGGTCCGGCACCGGGGCGTTCGCGGCCTCCTCCTCGGTGAGGGCCGCCTGGGCGTGGCTCGGGTCGGCGAGGTCGGGGTGGTGGCTGCGCACGGCCGCGAAGGTCCACAGCTTGTTGAGCACGAACGAGATCGGCGTGACCACGGCGATGACGATGAGCTGGGCCCAGTAGAGGCGGGTGCGGAAGCCGGTCGAGTCGTCGAGCACCGACGTCGGCAGGTGCACCGGGGAGTCGAGGTGCATGAGGAGCGTCAGCAGCACGAGCCCGACGACCTGGCCGAGCAGGCCGACGGCGAGGAAGGGCCAGTACTCGTGCCACCAGCGCGCGTGCCGGGCCGTGCGGAAGGTCCACGTGCGGTTGAGCTGGAAGTTCCAGAGGTTGGCGACGACGAAGGCCACGGTCGAGTAGACGTGGTACCACCGGACGTTGAACTCGGTGCCCGGGAGCCCGACGAGCGCCGCGTCGAAGCTCGGCCCGAGCTTCTTGACGGCGACGAGCGTCAGGAGGTTGACGAGCACGCCCGACGCGCCCACCACCGCGAACCGGAAGAGGAGCACCCAGTTGTGGCGGTGGCGCACGAACAGGAACTCTCGCAGGCGCCTCACGCGGGAACCCTACCGCCGCGAGCAGGGTGCCCCCTGCAGCCGTCAGTCGGTCTCGCCCTCGGAGAGGAAGAGCGCGAAGCGCGCGGGCTGGGCCTGCACGAGGTCGAGGCGGCCGCCGTTCGACTCGGCGAGGTCACGGGCCAGGGCGAGGCCGAGGCCCGTGCTGCCGCCCGCGCCGCTGCTCACCGAGCGCTCGAAGATGTGCGGCGCCATGGCGGCCGGCACGCCGTCGCCCTCGTCGCTCACCTCGACGATGACCGAGGGGCCGGAGCGGCGGGCGTGGACGTCGACGGTGCCGCGGCCGTGCACGAGGGAGTTCTCGAGGAGGGTCGAGAGCACCTGCGAGAGCGCCACGGGCGTCGAGCGGACGAAGAGGCCGCGCTCGCCGCGCACGCGCACCGACCGGCGGGCCTGCTCGAAGGCGGGCTGCCACTCGCGCTGCAGCGCGGCGATGACGGAGTCGAGGGAGACGGCCGGCGAGGGCCCGCCCGCCCCGCGGGTGCGCCCGAGGAGGTCGTCGACGACGCGGGTGAGCCGCTCGACCTGGGCGATGGCGATGTTCGCCTCCTCCTTGACCACCTCGCCGTCGTCGGTCTCGGAGATCTCCTCGAGCCGCATGAGCAGGGCGGTCAGGGGCGTGCGCAGCTGGTGCGAGGCGTCGGCGGCGAAGTCGCGCTCGGCCGCGAGCGACTTCGTCATGTCGTGCGCGCGGCGGGTCATGACGCCCGAGACGTGGTCGAGCTCGTCGATGCCGGAGCGCAGCGGCGTGAGCCGGGCCTCCCCCGCGGCGAAGCGGGTCGCGAGCTGGACGAGCTCCTTCGAGGACCGCTCGACGTGCTGGCGCGTCTGGAGGGTCGCGAAGTAGGCGACGAGGCCGCTGAGCACCCCGACGCCGAGCATGACGGCGCCGAACCGGGCCACCCCGAGCGAGGGGTCGGTGAGCAGCCAGCCGCGCACGGCGTCGGGCCGCTGAAGCACGACCCAGGCCACGACGGCGGTCGAGAGCACGACGAACAGCCCGGCGCAGACCGCCGCGACGACGGACGTCATCCGGTCGAGCAGCCGTCGCACGGTCAGTCGCCCTGGGGTCGTTCGAAGCGGAAGCCGACGCCGCGGACGGTCGCGATGTACTGCGGCGAGGTGGCGTCGTCACCGAGCTTCCGGCGCAGCACCGAGATGTGCATGTCGAGCGTCTTCGTCGAGCCGAACCACGCGGTGTCCCAGATCTCGCGCATCAGCTGCTCGCGGGAGACGACCTTGCCCTGCTCGCGCACGAGCACGCGCAGCAGGTCGAACTCCTTGGCGGTGAGCTGCAGCTCCTCGCCCTTGAACCAGGCGCGCCGGCCGTCGGAGTCGATGCGGACCAGCTCGCCGGAGGCCACGACCTCGGTGGGCGTGCGCCGCAGCAGGGCCCGCACGCGGGCGAGCAGCTCGGCGAGGCGGAACGGCTTCGTGACGTAGTCGTCGGCGCCCGCGTCGAGCCCGACCACGGTGTCGACCTCGTCGGCGCGGGCCGTGAGGATGAGCACGGGGATGGTGCGGCCCTCGGCCCGGATGCGCCGGCAGACCTCGAGGCCGTCGATCTTCGGCAGCCCGAGGTCGAGCAGCACGAGGTCCGGGTTCTCCTTCGCGCCGTCGATGGCGGCCTCGCCGTCCTCGCGCACGTCGACGTCGTAGCCCTCGCGCCGCAGCGCGCGCGCCAGCGGCTCGGAGATGGCGGGGTCGTCCTCCGCCAGGAGCACTCGCGTCATGTCACCGTCCTCGTCATGAGTCGGCGGGAGGCACCGACCGTCGAGAGCCTATCCACATCGGACCGATCTGCACCCCGACCCCCGCGCGACACGACGCAACACGCGCCGCCGCGGGGCCTCAGCGTCCGGGCCAGACCGGCGTGCGCTTCTCGGCGAAGGCCGCGACCCCCTCGCGCCGGTCTCCCGAGAACGCCGTGGCCCGCCAGCAGGCGTCCTCGATCTCGAGGCCCGCCGCGAGGTCGACGTCGGCGCCGAGCCGCAGGGCACGCTTGGCGTTGCGCAGCCCCACGGGCGAGTGCGCGGCGATCGTCCGGGCCAGCTCGAGCGCCCGGTCGCGGGCGGTGCCGGCCGGCACGACCTCGTCGACGGCACCGAGCTCGAGGGCCTCGGCCGCGGTGAACCGGGCGGCCGTGAACACCGCGCGGGCCGCACGCGACCAGCCGACCCGGCGCACGAGCAGCTGGGTGCCGCCGCCGCCGGGGATGACGCCGACGCTCACCTCGGGCAGCCCGACGAGGGCCCCCTCCCCCGCGACGATGAGGTCGCACGAGAGCGCGAGCTCGAAGCCGCCGCCGAGGGCGAAGCCGTCGACGGCCGCCACCACCGGCACCGGGAGCCCCAGCACCCCGCCGTAGGCCGCCCGCGCGACCGGGCGCTGCTCCATGAGGTCGGCGTCCGAGAAGGCGTTGCGCTCCTTGAGGTCGGCGCCCACGCAGAAGGCCCGGTCGTGGCTCGAGCTGAGCACCACGCAACGCACCGACGGGTCGGCGGCGACCGCGGTCGTCGCGGCCGCGATGTCGCGCGCCATGGCCGTCGAGACGGCGTTCATGGCGGCCGGCCGGTCGAGCACGATCTCGGCGACGTGGGCGAGGGCCGGGTGCTCGGTGGCGTCGAACCGCTCGACCCGCACGAGACCCCCCTGCGGGGCGGCGTCGGCGGGGGCGGGTGACGGCACGGACGACGGCGTCGGCGCTGACGGCATACGGGCGGCTCCTTCGGGGCTCACGCGTCGCGGTGGCGAGGCGCTGGGTGGGTCGGGGTGGGGGTGGCGGGTCGGGTCGGCTGCGCGGTGACGGAGCGGCGCGCGGCCGAGGTCGCGCGGCGCAGCAGCGACGGGGTCACGGGGCCGACGCCGCGCAGGATGCGGCGGCGCTGGCCGGTCAGCTCGAAGCCGGAGAGGCTCGCGAGCTCGCGCGCCATCGTCGCGTCGACGAGCACGGTGCCGGCTCCGGCCACGGCGGTGAGCCGGGAGGCCCGGTTGACCGTGGTGCCGAAGACGTCGCCGAGGCGGGAGATGATCGGGCCGCGGGCCATGCCGCAGCGCACGTCGGGCAGCACGTCGTCGTGGGTCATCGTCTCGACGAGGTCGAGGGCGATGGCGGCGGCGGGCGCGGCCCCGACCGTCGTGAAGAGCACCTCGTCGCCCACCGTCTTGATGAGGCGGCCGCCGTGCGCGGTGATGACGTCGGCCGACAGCGCCTCGAAGCGCGACACGAGCCGGGCGAGGTCGCGCTCCGACATCCGCCGCACGAGGGCGGTGAAGTTGACGAGGTCGGCGAAGCCCACGGAGCGCATCTTCGTCAGGCCGTACGACTCCGGGTCGGCGTCGGCGAGCATGCGCGCCACCGTCGCCGACAGGTGCCGGCGCCAGGCGTAGACGAGGAGGGGCTCGAGCCGGTCGGTGAGCACGGCGAGCCGGCGGGCGGTCTCGGCGGCCGTCTCGATGCCGGGCACCGAGCGCGACTCGTGCGCGTCGTCGTCGCCCTCGTCGGCGAGCGCGGCGGTCATGTGCGTCTCGACGGCCTCGGCGATGAGCTGCGACTGCCACCCGGCGAGGCGGTCGGCCGAGCGGGCGAAGGCCCGGGTCATGGCCAGGGCGGTCGTCTCGTCGAGCAGGCCGTCGCGCACGATGCCGGCGACGGCCGCGAGCGCCTTCTGGTCGGCCTCGGTGAAGAGCTCGTCGTCGGTGTCCACGACCGGGAAGCCGAGGGCGTGCCAGAACTTGCGCGCCGACAGGAGCGAGACCTCGGCCGCACGGCTGACGTCGCGGCGGCGCAGCTCGAGCGGGCGCCCGAGCAGCTGCTCGGTGAAGTCCTCGCTCGCTCGTGCGCCGCCGGGCTCGATGACGGGCTCGATGACGGGCTCGATGACGGGCTCGCCGACGGGCTCGGCGCCCGGGCTGCCGCCCGTGCTGCCGCCCGTGCTGCCCGGCTCGGTCATGCGCCGATCATGCCAGCCCGGCTCCGGGCGGCCGCACGTGGACGACGTCGCCCGCGGCGAAGGTGCGGCTGCCGCCGGGGGTGCGCACGACGAGCGAGCCGTGGTCGTCGACGGCGACCGCGGTTCCCGACACGAGGCCGCCCTGGGGCAGGTGGACCTGCACCTGCGCCCCGATCGTCGCGCAGGCCGCGCGGTACGCGTCGCGCGCGGTCGCGAGGTCGTCGTCGGCAGCGCCTGCGGGCGCGAGGAGGGCGGCGAGGTGGTCGAGGTAGGCGACGACGAGCTCCTCGCGGCGCACGTCCGCGCCGGCCAGGGCGAGCGACGTGGCGGTCGGCACGGGCAGCTCCGCGCGCGTCTGGTCGACGTTGACGCCGGTGCCGACGACGACGACCTGCGCTGCACGGGGGGTGCCGGCGCCGGTCGTCACGAGCTCGCAGAGGATGCCGCTCAGCTTGCGGTCGCCGTCATCGGCGAGCAGCACGTCGTTGGGCCACTTGAGGCGCGCCGTCAGCTCCCGGCCGGCGGCTCGCGTCACCTCGCGCACCGCCCGGGTGAGGGCGAGCCCGGCGAGGAGCGGCATCCAGCCGACGTGGGCCGCGTCGGTGACGGGAACGGCGACGCTGACGGCGAGCGAGGCGCGGTCGGGCACCGTCCAGGCGCGGCCGAGGCGCCCACGGCCGCCGGTCTGGTGGTCGGTGAGAACAACCCACCAGAGGCCGGGCGCACCACCGGCGGCACCGCCGGCGGCACCACCGGCGGCACCGTCGGCGGCCCGCTCGGCCGCGCTGACGGCATACGGCCCCGTCGGCGTCGCGGCCCCGGTGAGGAGGTCACGCAGCCGCGTGTTGGTCGAGCCGAGGGCAGGGTGGAACTCGACCCCGCGCCACGGCCGGTCGGACGTGACCAAGGCCGCACCGACAGTCTCCGAGTCGAGCGAATCGCGCACGTCCACAAGGCTAGAGTGCCGAGCATGGCAACCGAGAACGCCGTGGCGCAGCAGTCGTCCAGCCCGCCGGCCGAGAGCGCCGGACCCGACCTCACCACGACCGCGGGCAAGCTCGCGGACCTCAAGCGGCGGGTCGCGGAGGTGGCCAACGCCGGGTCCGAGCGGGCCGTCGAGAAGCAGCACGCGCGTGGCAAGAAGACCGCCCGCGAGCGCATCGAGATGCTGCTCGACGAGGGCACGTTCATCGAGATGGACAAGTACGCCCGGCACCGGAGCAACAACTTCGGGCAGGAGACGAACCGCCCCTACGGCGACGGCGTCGTCACCGGCTACGGCATGGTCGACGGGCGCCAGGTCGCCGTCTTCGCGCAGGACTTCACCGTCTTCGGCGGCTCGCTCGGCGAGGTCTTCGGCGAGAAGATCGTCAAGGTCATGGACTTCGCCATGAAGATCGGCTGCCCCGTCATCGGGCTCAACGACTCGGGCGGCGCCCGCATCCAGGAGGGTGTCGTCTCGCTCGGGCTCTACGGCGAGATCTTCTTCCGCAACGTGCGCGCCTCGGGCGTCGTGCCGCAGATCTCGCTCGTCATGGGGCCGTGCGCGGGCGGCGCCGTCTACTCCCCGGCCATCACCGACTTCACCGTCATGGTCGACCAGACCTCGCACATGTTCATCACCGGTCCCGACGTCATCAAGACCGTGACGGGCGAGGACGTCGGCTTCGAGGAGCTGGGCGGCGCGCAGACCCACAACAGCAAGTCGGGCGTCGCGCACTACATGGGCACCGACGAGCAGGACGCCATCGACTACGTCAAGGCGCTGCTCTCCTACCTGCCGAGCAACAACCTCGAGACGCCGCCGGCCTACGGCGACCAGGACGGCGACCTCACCGTCACCGACGACGACCTGTGGCTCGACACGTGCATCCCGGACTCGCCCAACGTGCCCTACGACATGAAGCACGTCATCGAGCACGTCGTCGACGACGGCGAGTTCCTCGAGGTGCAGCCCCTCTTCGCGCCGAACATCATCACCGGCTTCGCGCGCGTCGACGGCATGTCCGTCGGGGTCGTCGCCAACCAGCCGACCCAGCTCGCCGGCTGCCTCGACATCGACGCGTCGGAGAAGGCCGCCCGCTTCGTGCGCACCTGCGACTGCTTCAACGTGCCGGTGCTGACCCTCGTCGACGTGCCGGGCTTTCTGCCCGGCACCGGGCAGGAGTGGGACGGCATCATCCGCCGCGGCGCGAAGCTCATCTACGCGTACGCCGAGGCGACCGTCCCGAAGATCACCGTCATCACCCGCAAGGCCTACGGCGGCGCGTACGACGTCATGGGCAGCAAGCACCTCGGGGCCGACATCAACCTGTCGTGGCCGACCGGCCAGATCGCCGTCATGGGCGCGCAGGGCGCGGTCAACATCCTCTACCGCAAGGAGCTCGCGCAGGTCGCCGAGTCCGGCGGCGACGTCGACGCGCGCCGCGCCGAGCTCGTCGCGCACTACGAGGAGACGCTCGCGAACCCCTACATCGCGGCCGAGCGCGGCTACGTCGACACGGTGATCAGCCCCTCGAACACGCGGATGAACGTCACTCGGGCCCTGCGCGCGCTGCGCAACAAGCGCGAGACGCTGCCGCCCAAGAAGCACGGGAACATCCCGCTGTGAGCGCGCAGCCGACCCCGGAGGGCGCCGTGCCCTCGATCCGCGTGACCGGTGCCGCCACCGCCGAGGAGGTGGCAGCGCTCGTCACCGTGCTCTCCGCGCTCGGGGGCGAGCCGGAGGGGGCGCCCGAGCACCGCACGTCGGCGTGGTCCGACCCGTCGTGGCGCCTGCTCGGACCCGCCCGCTCGGGCGGGTGGCGCGCCAGCGGGCTGCCGCGCTGACCCAGGGGTCCCGTGGCCGGACGAGCGCAGTCCGGTCCGTGGTGACCCCGGATATCGACTGGCCACCACGGGCGGGCCGTGGGATACGTTCGGCGGGTGACTGACACCACCGCGCCCGACGCGCGCCCCCAGACCGATGTCGACCGCATCGCGGAGTCCCACTTCGAAGCCGCCGTCGCCCTCAGCCCGATCAACGCGACCTTCCTCGGCGTGCCCGGCGGCGAGGAGGACCTCGACGACCTCTCGCCCGCCGGCAACGCCGCCGCGTCGGAGCTGCGGCGTCGCACGCTCGCGGCCCTCGCGGGCGCGACCTCGAGCGACGACGTCGACCGCGTCACCGTCGACGCGATGACCGAGCGCCTCCAGCTGTCCGAGGACCGCTACGCCGCGGGCCTCGACGAGATGTCGCTCAACGTCCTCGCGTCGCCGCTCCAGGCGGTGCGCGACGTGTTCGACCTGATGCCGCAGGACACCGAGGAGCACTGGCGCACGTTCGCCACCCGCATGGGCAAGATCCCGGCCGCGCTCGAGGGCTACCGGGAGTCGCTCCTGCTGGCCCGCGACCGCGGCCAGGTGTCGCCGCGCCGCCAGGTCGAGGCCTGCGCGGAACAGTCCCGCGAGCTCGTCACCGACGACGGCTACTTCGCCAACCTCGTGGCGAACGCGACCGTGGGAGACGCCCCCCTCGCCGGCGAGGTCGGGGAGCAGCTGGCCGCGGCCGCGCGGACGGCGGCCACGGCATACGGCGAGATGGCCGACTGGCTCGAGCGCGAGCTGCTGCCGCACGCCCCGGAGGCGGACGCCTGCGGCATCGAGCGCTACCGCCTCGAGTCGCGCTACTTCCTCGGCGCGGCCGTCGACCTCGAGGAGACCTACCGCTGGGGGCAGCAGGAGGTCGCCGACCTGCACGCCCAGATGTCGCAGATCGCCGAGGGCCTGGAGGCCGGCGCGAGCGTGCAGCGGGGCGTCGAGATCCTCGACGCCGACGAGCGCTACCAGCTGCACGGCACCGACGCCCTCAAGGCCTGGATGCAGGAGCGCGCCGACGAGGTCATCGCCGACCTCAAGGACGTGCACTTCGACATCCCCGGACCGGTGCAGCGCATCGAGTGCATGATCGCGCCGACGCAGACGGGCGGCATCTACTACACGGGGCCGTCCGACGACTTCAGCCGCCCGGGCCGGATGTGGTGGTCGGTGCCGAAGGGCAACACCGAGTTCCGCACCTGGAACGAGCTGTCGACCGTCTACCACGAGGGCGTCCCGGGCCACCACCTCCAGGTCGCCCAGACGGTCTACCGCTCCGAGCTGCTCAACCGCTGGCGCCGGCTCGAGGCCTGGACCTCCGGGCACGGCGAGGGCTGGGCGCTCTACGCCGAGCGGCTCATGGCCGAGCTCGGCTACATGGACGACCCGGGCAACCGCATGGGTTGGCTTGCGGGACAGTCGCTCCGGGCCGCCCGCGTCGTCATCGACATCGGCGTGCACTGCGGCTTCGACGCCCCGGAGGAGGTCGGCGGCGGCGCGTGGGACTACGACAAGGCCTGGACCTACCTCACCCGCTACGGGTTCATGGACGAGAAGGTGCTGCGCTTCGAGCTCAACCGCTACCTCGGCTGGCCGGGCCAGGCCCCGAGCTACAAGATCGGCGAGCGGCTCTGGCTGCAGCTGCGCGACGAGGTGAAGCGTCGCGAGGGCGACGGCTTCGACCTCAAGGCGTTCCACCGCCGCGCGCTCGACATCGGCGGCGTCGGCCTCGACACGCTGCGTGCCGCGCTCCTCGAGGAGATCTAGACCGAGGTCGCAAATCCGGCATAGCACCCATCGGTGGTGTCCGGGGCGCTAGCGTGGGCCCCGGACGCCACCGACCACCGGCTGGCGCCGGACTCTTCGGGAGAAATCGTGCTCAGCCACCGCCCTGCGGTCGGCCGGGCTCAGGGGACGAGGACGCGCCGAGGAGCGCGCCGTGCCCTGAGCCTGCTCGCCACCGCCGCCGTCACCCTCGGCCTGCTCCCGCTCACGGCCCCGGCCGCGAGCGCCGCCACCTACACGATCACCGGCCGCATCACCGGGCTGGCGGCCGACAAGACGGTCGTCGGGGTCGACGCCTCGGTCGCGTTCTACGACGAGAACTACGACGACGTCGGCACCGTGACGGTGAACGCCGACGGCACGTACTCGGGCACGTTCTCCTCCCCCGGGCCGTACCGCATCCAGGCCGGCTGCTGGGACTTCATGGCCTGCGGCGACGAGTGGGGCGTCGAGTGGTACGCGGACCGGGGCTCCTACGAGGACGCCGTCCCCGTGACCGCCGGCACGACGGCCGCCGTCGCCAACATCCGCCTCGACCGGCGCTCGAGCATCTCGGGCACCGTGACCGACACCGCGGGGAAGCCGGTCACCGCCGCCGAGGTGAGCGTCACGCCCTCCAGTGGAGGCCAGTCGATCACGGTCGTTCCCAACGCCACGGGCGCCTTCACCCTGACCGGCGTCGAGGCCGGGCCGAGCAACCTCGGCGCGCGGGACACCTCGGGCCAGCAGCTCTACGAGGACGAGTGGTGGAACGGCACGGCCAGCAGCCCTGACTACGTCGACTGGTCGGTGCCCGCCGGCACCGCCGTCACCGGCGTCAGGTTCGTGCTCGACCCCTGGACCGGCGTCGTCGTCAAGGTCACCGACTCCGCGGGCAAGCCGCTGCAGAACATCAACTGGAACCTCTACGAGTACCGCCCGGTCGAGAAGGACTGGCTCGGACGGCAGTACGGCCCGCTCCTCACCGGCCCCGACGGCACGTTCTCGGAGCACACCGAGCTCGGCAAGAAGTACCGCGTCTGCGTCTACGACACGTGGTACCAGGACTGGACGCCCGCGACCCGCTACCAGGACCAGTGCTGGAACGGTGCGGCCACCCTCGAGACGGCGACCAACCTCACCTTCTCGACCCCCAGCAAGCGCTCGCTGACCATGGTCCTGCCGGTCGCCGGCAAGGGCCTCACCGTCCGCGACCCGTTCGTCAGTGGCGGCTCGGGAGTCGGCAGCACGCTCTCCGTCGACCCCGGCACCTGGGGCCCGAGCGGCGTGGCGCTGTCCTACGAGTGGCTGAAGCCCAACGCCGCCGGCACCGACCTCGTGGCCATCCCGGGAGCCACGGGGCGCACCTTCACCCTGACGAGCGACCTCGTCGGCAAGTACGTCACGGCACGTGTGACGGGCACGCTCTCCGGCTACCGCACCGCCAAGGCCTACTCCAACGGCGTCTTCGTCCAGACGACCGGTGCGACCCTCGCCAGCCCGCTCAAGGTCTCGGGCACCGGCGTCGTCGGCAGCACGCTCACGGCTTCCCACGGCGCGATCACCCCGAGCGGTGACTGGTCGCCCAGCTACACGTGGGTCGTCGGCGGCGTGGAGCGCGACACCGACTGGGGCGCCATGACGCCCCTCGGCCTGACGAGCGCCATGCTCGGCAAGACGACGAGCCTGCGGATGACGGCGTACCTCAACAACGCCACGCTCCAGGTCGCGGCGAGCGGTCCGGTCGTCGTGGCCGGCACGGTCTCGGGGCCGACCCCCACCGTCACGGGCACCGCCCGCGTGGGGTCCACCCTCACCGCCACCGCCGCCACGTGGAGCCCTGCCCCGGTCACGTTGACCTACCAGTGGTACCGCTCGGGAGTGGCCGTCTCCGGAGCCACCGGCTCGACGTACGCCCTCGCGGCCGCCGACCTCGGCAAGGCGATGACCGTCCGGGTGACCGGCTCGCGGTCGACCTACGCGAGCACGTCCAAGACGTCGGCCGCCACCGCAGCCGTCGCCGCCGGCGTCCTCACCGCCCCGACGCCCACCATCAGCGGCACCAAGGCCGTC